>NZ_UHIY01000001.1:1255716-1569646 GCF_900460525.1 Yersinia kristensenii | reverse complement strand
AACTATCAGTATTCTAAAGATATCCTGCACTTCTGTCTGGATCGCAGTATTCCGTTCCTGTATGCCTCTTCTGCTGCTACCTACGGCGGGCGTACTGATAATTTCATTGAAGATCGTCAGTATGAACAACCACTTAACGTTTATGGCTACTCCAAATTCCTGTTTGATCAATATGTGCGCGAAATTTTGCCAGAAGCTGATTCACAGATTTGCGGGTTCCGTTATTTCAACGTTTATGGCCCACGCGAAGGCCATAAAGGCAGCATGGCGAGTGTGGCTTTCCATCTGAATAACCAGATCAATGCGGGCGAAAACCCTAAATTGTTCTCCGGCAGTGAAAACTTCAAACGCGACTTTATTTATGTCGGCGATGTCGCTGACGTTAACCTGTGGTTCTGGAAAAACGGCGTATCCGGCATTTTCAACTGCGGTACAGGCCGTGCGGAATCTTTCCAGGCAGTTGCCGATGCGGTGGTGGATTTCCATCAAAGCGGGCCAGTGGAATACATTGAATTCCCAGAAAAACTGAAAGGCCGCTATCAGGCATACACGCAAGCTGACCTCACTAATTTGCGTGCTGCGGGTTATGACAAGCCGTTCAAAACCGTCGCCGAGGGCGTCAAAGAATACCTGGCCTGGCTCAATCGCTCAGTCTAAATAACTTGCTGCAAGGAATTGATAAACGGTATGAAAATACTGGTCATCGGCCCTTCTTGGGTTGGCGATATGATGATGTCGCAAAGTCTTTACCGCACCCTGAAGGCCGAATATCCGGCAGCAGAAATTGATGTGATGGCACCCGCATGGTGCCGTCCGCTTTTGGCTAGAATGCCAGAGGTTCGCCATGCAGTCCCGATGCCATTAGGCCATGGGGTTTTTGCTTTCGAGGAGCGCCGCCGCTTGGGTCTGGCCTTGCGTGAAACAGGCTATGATCGCGCTTACGTGTTACCAAACTCGTTTAAATCTGCCCTAATACCTTATTTTTCAGGGATTAAACAGCGAACTGGCTGGCGCGGTGAAATGCGTTATTTTTTGCTCAATGATATGCGTATTCTGGATAAGCAAGCTTTCCCAATGATGGTTCAGCGCTATGTTGCATTGGCCTACGATAAAGAGCGTATTCACTCAGCCAGCGATTTACCGCAACCTTTGCTTCGGCCACAATTACAGGTTCAGGATGAAGAAATTGCCGAGATTACGGCATCATTCAACTTGACGGATAACCGCCCAATTGTTGGTTTCTGCCCTGGCGCAGAGTTTGGCCCAGCAAAACGCTGGCCACACTACCATTATGCCACCCTAGCCCAGAAACTGATTGATACCGGCTATCAAGTCATCTTGTTAGGTTCAGCCAAAGATAATGAAGCTGGCGAAGAAATCCGCCAGGCGCTAAACGAAAGCGCCCGCGAATATTGCCTCAATTTTGCCGGCCAGACCTCGCTGGATCAAGCCGTGGTCATGATTGCCGCCTGTAACGCCGTGGTCAGTAATGACTCCGGTTTAATGCATGTCGCAGCCGCATTAAATAAGCCGTTAGTAGCTTTATATGGCCCAAGCAGCCCGGATTTCACTCCGCCACTGTCTGACAAAGCCACTGTCATTCGCCTGATTACTGGCTATCACAAAGTGCGTAAAGGTGACAGTGCGCAGGGTTATCATCAGAGTTTAATTGATATCCAACCTGAACAAGTAATGGCTGCTCTTGAGAAGCAGCTCTCGGCACAAACCTGTTCAGAGAAAGAGGCTGATTAATGCATGTATTGATCGTTAAAACCTCTTCAATGGGTGATGTTTTACATACCTTGCCCGCGCTGACTGATGCCATGAATACCATTCCCGGTATTCGTTTTGATTGGGTGGTAGAAGAAGGTTTCAACCAAATTCCCAGTTGGCATCCGGCGGTGGATAAAGTTATTCCGGTTGCCATTCGCCGTTGGCGAAAAAATTGGTTCGGCAGCGATACCCGGCAAGAGCGTTGTGATTTTAAACGTGTGGTACAACAGCGCAGCTATGATCTGGTGATCGATGCTCAGGGGCTAATTAAAAGTGCGGCCTTGATTACCCGCATCGCTAAAGGGATAAAACATGGCCCGGACAGCAAAAGCGCCCGTGAGCCATTTGCTAGCTGGTTTTACAATTGCCGCCATCATATTGATATCAAACAACATGCTGTCGAACGCATCCGCCAGCTGTTTGCGAAGAGTCTCGGCTACAATAAGCCAGAAAGTTATGGCGATTATGCTATCGCATCGCGTTTTTTAAACCACTTACCAGCCGATGCTGGCCAATATCTGGTTTTCTTACATGCAACGACCCGCGACAGCAAACACTGGCCTGAGAACCATTGGCTAAAACTGATCGAGTTAGTTGCTCCGACCGGTTTAAAAATAAAATTACCCTGGGGGGCGGAACATGAGTATCAACGTGCTTTGCGGTTAGCGGAGCATTTTTCTCATGTTGAGGTCTTACCTAAACTCAGTCTCCAGCAGGTGGCTGAGGTGCTGGCAGGTGCAAAAGCGGTGGTTTCCGTTGATACCGGTCTTAGTCATCTGACCGCCGCACTGGATCGCCCCAACATCACTTTGTTCGGCCCAACGGACCCTGGTTTGATTGGTGGCTATGGCAAAAACCAGATTGCGGTAATCTCCGAGCAAAAAAGTATGGATACCATTACGGCTGAAAGCATTATGACGCAATTGGAACCGCTTATTTCATAAGCAATTATTATTCCTCGTCAAGTTATGCCCGCTTAGAAGATCCGTTAGTCCACATTGATTGTGTAATAACAGCCAGCGCTGGTAATTATCAGCGCTGGCTGTTATCAGAACTGATTATGGTAAGAATGAATTGTGGTAAGAACTAATTATTGCCAGCATTTGGATAGTTAAACATCGTTAATCTGTTATTCAAGTTATTAACGGAGCCCATTAATTCACTTTTTGCTAATAACAGCCCATTGATTTCTCGATGTTCTTAATTAATGACTCAATACCATTCCAATAAAACTTAAATTTGCTGAGTTCGTGATAAACCGCTAAATAACAAAGTATTATCGGTTGAAAATATCACCATTGAATAAGCTGAGGATATCTACCACTACCGCATTCACTTCATCTTCGTGTAATGAAAACCATTCTCATTTTTAAACAAGAAAAATCAATTTCCTCTCTCTCATTTGTTGAAAGTTTATATTCTTTTTTATGAATCACCTGACTCTACTCGGGTTATCAAGCAGCCCCAGTGGAAAAGAGCCTTTCTTGCTCAAATATGGTATTATTCTTAATAATCCATATAAATGAAATTGATAGAATGTTGCTGCGTTTATATCAGGTATTACTCTACCTTATTCAACCTCTGATTTGGCTACGGTTGCTGTTGCGTAGCCGTAAAGCCCCCGCTTATCGCAAGCGCTGGGGGGAACGCTATGGTTTTTGTGCCGGTAAAGTTGTTGCTGGCGGTATTATGCTGCATTCAGTTTCAGTCGGTGAAACGCTGGCCGCAATCCCCTTAGTCCGGGCATTGCGCCATCGCTACCCGTCATTGCCCATTACCGTGACTACCATGACGCCCACCGGCTCTGAGCGTGTTCAATCCGCTTTCGGTAAAGATGTTCACCACGTTTATCTGCCCTACGATCTTCCCGGCTCTGTGAACCGTTTTCTTGACCAGGTGAATCCTAAGCTGGTCATCATCATGGAAACTGAACTGTGGCCGAACCTTATCAATGCGCTACATCGCCGCAAGATACCGCTGGTGATAGCCAATGCGCGCCTTTCTGCGCGCTCTGCCGCTGGCTATAAGAAAATCGGTAGTTTTATTCGTAATATGCTGCAACGGATCACTCTGATTGCCGCGCAAAATCAAGAAGATGGCGATCGTTTTATTGAATTGGGCCTTCGTCGTTCACAGCTTACAGTCACCGGCAGTCTGAAATTCGATATTTCTGTCACCCCTGAATTAGCCGCCCGAGCCATCACCCTACGCCGCCAATGGGCACCACATCGCCCTGTCTGGATAGCGACCAGTACCCATGACGGCGAAGAAACTATCTTGCTGGAAGCCCATCGCCAATTATTACAACACTTCCCGACATTATTGCTTATTCTGGTACCGCGCCATCCAGAACGATTCCCAAAAGCCGTTGAATTAACACAAAAAGCCGGGCTGAGTTATACATTGCGTAGTAAAGGCGAAGTGCCTTCGAGTAGCACACAAGTGGTGATCGGCGATACCATGGGCGAGCTAATGCTGCTGTATGGCATCGCTGATTTAGCTTTTGTTGGCGGTAGCCTGGTTGAGCGCGGCGGCCATAATCCATTGGAGGCAGCAGCGCATGCTATCCCAGTGTTGATGGGGCCACATACCTTTAATTTTAAAGACATTTGCGCCAAGCTGGAGCAGGCGGAAGGGCTGATTACTGTCACTGATACCCTGTCGCTGGTGAAAGAAATCACCATGCTGCTAACTGATGAAGATTGCCGCCTCTATTATGGCCGCCATGCAGTTGATGTATTGCATGAAAACCAAGGCGCGCTACAACGGCTATTGCACTTGCTGGAGCCTTATCTACCGCAACGGAGCCACTAAATGAGTGTCAGAAAACGCCTGTCAGTGGTGATGATTGCTAAAAATGAAGCCTCACTACTGGCGGACTGTTTGGCATCCGTTATCTGGGCTGATGAAATAGTGGTATTGGATTCAGGCAGTGAAGATGAAACCGTTGCCCTGGCCACCCAATATGGCGCAAAAGTCTACAGCAACACCGAATGGCCGGGTTATGGTAAACAGCGGCAATTAGCCCAGCAATATGCCACTGGCGATTATATTCTAATGCTGGATGCTGATGAGCGAGTGACTCCCGAGCTAAAAACCGCGATTGAAAGCGTGTTATTAGCGCCAGAAGAAGGCGCGGTTTATAGCTGTGCGCGGCGGAATCTATTTTTAGGCCGTTTTATGCGCCATAGCGGCTGGTATCCCGACAGAGTGATCCGGTTATATCCACGCGAACAATACCGTTACAACGATGATTTAGTTCATGAATCACTTGATAGCGGCTCCGCTAAAGTTATCCTGCTAGCAGGGGATTTACTGCATCTGACCTGCCGCGACTTTTTCACCTTTCAACGAAAACAACTTAACTATGCGCAAGCTTGGGCGAATCAGCGCCATCAACAAGGCAAAAGTTGCAGTTATTTTTCAATTCTCAGCCATACTCTCGGGGCGTTCTGTAAGACATGGTTATTACGTGCCGGTTTCCTCGATGGTAAACAAGGGCTATTGCTGGCGGTAGTCAACGCGCAATATACCTTTAATAAATATGCGGCTCTGTGGGCATTGAGCCATCAATATCAGAAAAGCGAGAATTCATGACCACCAAAGCCATCTATCCGGGGACCTTTGATCCTATTACCAATGGGCATTTGGACTTAGTCACCCGCGCCTCAGAAATGTTTAGTCATGTTATCTTGGCTATCGCCGACAGTTCCAGCAAAAAACCGATGTTTACCTTGGACGAACGGGTCGCCTTAGCAAAACAAGTGACTGCGCCACTGAAGAATGTAGAAGTCTTGGGCTTCAGTGAACTGATGGCGGAGTTTGCCAAAAAAAATAACGCGAATATTTTGGTGCGGGGTTTACGCTCGGTATCAGATTTCGAATATGAATGGCAACTGGCCAATATGAACCGCCACCTAATGCCAAAACTGGAAAGTGTATTTCTGATGCCATCAGAAAAATGGTCATTTATCTCTTCGTCATTAGTGAAGGAAGTGGCACGCCACGGTGGTGACATCTCGCCATTCCTTCCTGAGCCCGTAACCGTAGCGCTGATGGCTAAACTGGCCTGATTATCTATTTAAATACTATATAGCCAAAATAATGCGCGTTGCGGGTAGGCAGCATGTGAACGAGCCCCGATGAGCTTACTCATGGTCAACTACATAAGTCAGTGATTCGGGTACATGAGCGCAACAACCCCCCTGCGGTATCAAGTACAAAGGTATAGGTTAATGCTGGCAGTGGCGGCAAAAAAACGTGCTACGCTGCCCATGCTTAGCAATTTCAATTACATTCCCACAGCACCGACATAACTCACCTGCCCGCCCATATACCTGTAATTCTTGCGCAAAATAACCCGGTTTGCCATCTGACTGTAAAAAGTCGCGCAATGTAGTACCACCCTGCTCAATAGAGTGCAATAACACGGCTTTGATTGTTGCCACCAACTGTGTGACCTCGGCTTCGGTTAATGAACCAGCTGCGCGCTCCGGCAGAATACCCGCAGTGAATAGCGATTCACTGGCATAGATGTTACCCACCCCGACTACCACTTTATTATCCATTAGCCACTGTTTCACTACCGTACGTTTGTTACGTGACTTTTCAAACAGATACTCAGCGGTAAATTCATTACTCAGAGGTTCTGGCCCTAAGTGTGCGAGTACGCTACTGGTTTCAAGGTCTTTTGCCCATAACCAGGCACCAAAACGGCGCGGATCGGTATAACGCAGGATTTTGCCATTACTGATAACCAAATCGACGTGATCATGTTTTTCCGCTTCGGTTTCTTCCGACAAAATGCGCAAGCTACCTGACATCCCTAGATGGACGATAATCCAGCCTGTTTTCAGCTCTATCAGTAAATATTTAGCTCGGCGTTGGACACTGAGTACCTGCTGGTCACTGAGTGCCAGGATTTCATCAGACACTGGCCAGCGTAAGCGGGCATTTCTGACCACCGCATAAAGAATAGTCTGGCCGACAAGATAAGGTTCGATCCCGCGTCGGCTGGTTTCAACTTCTGGTAATTCAGGCATGCGCTCTCCCTCAACGTGTCTCACTGGACTTTATATAATAAAAAACCCGGCCGAGGCCGGGTTTTCTTAATCCACCAAAATTAAAACTACTTAATTTTAGCTTCTTTGTAGATCACGTGTTGACGGACAACTGGATCGAATTTCTTCAATTCCAATTTTTCCGGCTTAGTACGCTTGTTCTTCGTGGTGGTATAGAAGTGACCAGTACCAGCAGAAGAAACCAGCTTGATCTTCTCGCGAACACCTTTAGCCATGATTCAGTTCCTTAATACTTCTCACCGCGGGCACGAATTTCGGCCAAGACCGTTTCAATACCCTTCTTATCAATAACACGCATACCTTTAGCAGATACACGCAGAGTTACAAAGCGCTTCTCGCCCTCAACCCAAAAACGGTGAGAGTGAAGGTTCGGCAGAAAACGGCGTTTGGTCGCGTTCATTGCGTGGGAACGGTTGTTACCGCTCACCGGGCGCTTGCCAGTAACTTGGCAGACTCGGGACATGTCTATTCTCCAAAAATCAAATCAGCTCGAGCTTCGTATAGGATTTGGCCGCCTCGTCAGGCTTTAGAGCCCATCTCAGCAAATTCACTGAGAAGACTCACTGTCATCAGGTCAGAAACCCCTGTCACCAGGCTATAAACCTGTTGAGATAGGCTCTTCACGCCAAACCCAAGATTCTCAAAGGTGGCGTAGTATACGCTCTGAAGCGTAAGTGCTCAAGTCCCGAACAGCTAAAGATCCCGAAAGGATCAATTATTATTTCTCTAAAGCCATCCGCGTTCGGCAAATGAGACACATTCACCCCGTCCAACCACCAAATGATCGAGCACTCGAATATCTAATAATGAACAGGCTTTTATCACCTGCGTAGTCATCAAACGGTCAGCTTGGCTCGGTTCAGCCTTACCCGACGGATGATTATGCGCCAGAATCAGCGCGGCGGCATTAACCTTCAACGCTTCACGCACAATTTCCCTCGGATGGACTTCAACACTACCGATGGTACCAGTAAACATCTCCTCATGGCGAATAACACGATGCTGGTTATCCAAAAACATTACTAAAAAAACCTCTCTTTCACGGTGGGAAAGGATATTTTGTAGAAATTTTTGTGTGATATCGGCATTAAGCAGGGCACTTTCCCGCATCAGATGAGATGAAAAGCAGCGACCAGCCAGTTCTGCGATAGCCTGAATCTGACTATATTTCGACACACCTATTCCCTTTTTGGCACATAACACCTGATAATCCGCCGAGATAAGCTCATGAAGTGAGCCAAACTCCTCAATCAAATATTCAGCCATTCTCATTACATGCATGCCCGGGATACCCGTGCGCAAAAAAATAGCGAGTAATTCGGCGTCAGTCAGTACCGCTGCGCCATATTTCAGTAGTTTTTCTCTTGGGGCGATATGCCCATACCACTCATCCATTTCTTAGCTCCTGTTTATCCCTGAACAGCACAAGCAGCATGACAGAAGGCTTTATGAGCCGCGACTCCATGGTGAGTAGCATGCGTAACGCCTCGCAAATTTGATGATTGATGGCATCAGGAGATGCCCTGATAGCTAATCTACCCGGCGATTATGCTAAAATATCGCCTCTTATGACTTTCATTCGGACAATCATGATGACGGGACTTTCCGGCGAACATCTTTCTGGTAAAAAGATTGTGCTCGGGATTAGCGGAGGTATTGCCGCATATAAATCTCCAGAGCTGGTACGCCGCTTACGCGACAGAGGTGCAGAGGTGCGAGTGGTGATGACCCACGCGGCCAAAGCATTCATTACGCCACTCACGTTGCAGGCAGTCTCGGGCTATCCCGTCTCTGATGATTTACTCGACCCTGCGGCAGAAGCGGCGATGGGCCATATTGAGCTGGGTAAATGGGCTGATTTAGTGATAATGGCCCCCGCTACAGCAGATTTACTGGCACGAGTGGCCGCCGGTATGGCGAATGACTTGCTAACAACAGTTTGCCTGGCAACGGCATCGCCTGTTGCTGCCGTGCCCGCTATGAATCAACAGATGTATCGCGCAGCCGCTACCCAAGCAAATCTACAAACGCTAGCCAATCGTGGAATGCTATTGTGGGGGCCTGATAGCGGCAGCCAGGCTTGTGGGGATGTTGGCCCAGGCAGAATGCTGGACCCTTTGGAAATTGTCGCGCTGGCGCATGATCATTTTGCTGCAAAACAAGACCTGAAACATTTGAGTGTCATGATTACAGCGGGGCCGACGCGTGAAGCCCTTGATCCGGTGCGCTTTATCAGCAATCAAAGTTCGGGGAAAATGGGTTTCGCGATTGCTCAAGCAGCCGCAGCCCGAGGGGCAAAAGTCACTCTAATTGCCGGGCCAGTGAACCTTCCCACGCCTGCTGCTGTAAATCGCATTGATGTTGTCAGCGCGCTAGAAATGCAGCAAACAGTTCAGAGCTTAGCCGCCCAGCAGAATATTTTTATTTCTTGTGCTGCGGTAGCGGATTACCGCGCCGAGCAAGTTTCTGACGAGAAAATAAAGAAACAGGGTGACGAAATTACCCTTAAGTTAGTGAAAAACCCGGATATTGTCGCCGGGGTGGCTTCGATGGCTAAAAAACGTCCATTTGTTGTTGGATTTGCTGCCGAAACCCAGAATGTGGAAGAATACGCGCGACAAAAACTAGCGCGGAAGAATCTGGATCTTATTTGCGCTAATGATGTATCGCTCGCAGAGCATGGTTTTAACAGTGATACCAATGCCTTGCACCTTTTTTGGCCGGCTGGAGAGAAACGTTTACCGCTCAGCGATAAACACCTCCTCAGTCAGCGTTTAATAGACGAGATTGTCAGCCGTTATGATGAAAAAAATCGACATTAAAATTCTGGACCCACGTGTTGGCAAAGAATTCCCTTTACCGACATATGCTACAGAAGGTTCTGCCGGACTGGATTTACGTGCTTGTCTGGACGAAGCAGTTGATTTACTGCCAGGGCAAACTACATTGTTACCCACTGGTTTAGCGATACATATCGGTGATAATGCCCTGGCTGCGGTCATTCTGCCGCGCTCGGGTTTGGGACATAAACACGGGGTGGTATTGGGTAATTTGGTCGGGTTAATTGATTCTGATTATCAAGGCCAGTTGATGGTGTCAGTCTGGAATCGTGGTCAACAGCCTTTTACCATCGAACCCGGCGAACGGATCGCACAAATGGTATTTGTTCCCGTAGTACAAGCAGAATTCAATTTGGTTGAAGATTTTGACCTTACTGAACGTGGTACCGGTGGTTTTGGTCATTCTGGGCGCCAATAACCTACCCTAGACCCTGATACCGTAAAAAAGCTATCACATAAGCCGCCGGAGCTTGGTATCCAGTGCGGCCGGTATTTGGGTTTTTGTTATTAAGTCATTTTTAGCAAGGGTCTACTCGGACATGGCAGAAAAAGAAAATACGAAAAGGAATAGGCGCGAGGAAATTTTGCAGGCTTTAGCGCAAATGCTGGAATCCAGCGATGGCAGCCAACGCATTACTACCGCGAAACTCGCCGCAAATGTGGGAGTTTCGGAAGCCGCGCTTTATCGTCATTTCCCCAGCAAAACGCGGATGTTTGATAGCCTGATCGAGTTTATTGAAGACAGTCTGATGTCCCGCATTAATCTGATTCTGCAAGATGAAAAAGAGACGTTTAATCGCCTCCGGCTGATCCTGTTGCTGATATTAGGCTTTGCGGAGCGTAATCCAGGACTAACTCGCATCATGACCGGGCATGCACTGATGTTCGAGCAAGACCGCTTACAAGGGCGAATTAACCAATTGTTTGAACGAATTGAAGTACAGCTACGTCAGGTTCTGCGTGAGAAAAAACTGCGTGATGGGCAAGGTTTTATTCATGATGAAGCGCTATTGGCAACACAGCTATTAGCATTTTGTGAAGGGATGCTTTCACGTTTTGTTCGCTCAGAATTCCGCTACCGGCCGACGCAAGAGTTTGATTCCCGCTGGCCTTTGATTGTGGCTCAGTTACAATAAGCTGCAAAATCGCTTTGATAATCATATAAAAAGGGCCAAACGGCCCTTTTTATATTTTCATAATTTAGGAAATCCTAAACACCATATTGCTCACGATATTGGCGCACCGCCGTCAGATGAACGGCCATTTCCGGTTTCTCCTCCAGATAACGGATCACATCATTCAGCGTCACAATCGCGATAACTTTACAGTGATAATCATGTTCAACTTCCTGAATCGCAGAGATCTCACCACGACCACGTTCTTGACGATCTAATGAAATCATCACACCAGCCAGAGTAGCGCCCTGCGCATTGATAATCTCCATTGATTCACGAATCGCAGTACCAGCAGTTATCACATCATCTACTAGCATAACTCGGCCTTTTAACGGGCTCCCCACCAAGCTGCCACCTTCACCGTGATTTTTGGCTTCTTTACGGTTAAAGCAGTAAGGTAGATCACGATCATGATGCTCAGCCAATGCTACGGCGGTGGTGGTGGCAATAGGAATGCCCTTATATGCTGGCCCGAATAAAAGATCAAACTCCACACCACAATCCATTAATGCCGCAGCGTAGAAACGCCCGAGTTTTGCCAGATCAAGCCCGGTATTAAACAACCCTGCATTAAAGAAATAGGGGCTAATCCGCCCAGACTTCAGGGTAAATTCGCCAAACTTCAACACCTGCTTGTTAAGCGCAAACTCGATAAAATCGCGCTGATAGGCTTTCATTGGTACGTCTCCTCTAGATTGTGGCTATTGTCATTAATTACTTTGTTGAATAATTTGGTGCCCAAATTGCAGGCAAAAAAAAGGCGACTAGCAAGTCGCCTTTCTCAATTATTGTTCTAACGCCGCCTTCTGCGCCAGGAAGATAGTTTCTATCCCTCCCCGAGCCAGTTCCAACAACGCCAGCAACTCTTCGTGACTGAACGGCTCGCCTTCTGCGGTGCCTTGCACCTCAATCATCCGGCCATCTTCCATCATCACCACATTCATATCAGTTTCTGCGGCAGAATCTTCTATATATTCCAAATCACAAAGGGCTTCGCCTTTCACGATACCAACAGAAACCGCAGCAACCAGCCCTTTCATCGGGTTCGCTTTCAATTTACCCGCCGCAACCAATTTATTCAGCGCATCGGCCAAAGCCACACAGGCACCACTGATTGAGGCAGTACGTGTGCCACCATCAGCCTGTAAAACATCGCAGTCTAACGTAATGGTGAACTCACCTAATTTCTTCAAATCAACTGCCGCACGCAAAGAACGAGCAATTAGGCGCTGAATTTCTAAAGTGCGACCCCCTTGTTTGCCTTTTGCGGCTTCGCGCGCATTACGGCTGTGAGTCGAGCGCGGCAACATGCCATATTCAGCTGTTATCCAACCCTGGCCTTGGCCTTTCAGAAAGCGCGGAACACCCTCTTCGACCGTGGCGGTGCACAATACTTTGGTATCGCCAAACTCAACCAACACGGAACCTTCCGCGTGTTTCGTGTAATTACGGGTTAGGGTCAATGGGCGGACTTGTTGTGCTGCTCGGCCTGCTGGGCGCATGGGGCTTTCTCCGGCTTTAAATCAATATTGGTCGCGCATTATACGGCCTTAGCGATGTAATGCCTATCCTGCCTGCGCCTCGGAGGCTATAATCCCTGCATCTTTTCTTGAAAACGGGTACGCAACGATGATCCGCAGCATGACCGCTTACGCTCGGCGTGACATTAAGGGTGAATGGGGTAGCGCAGCCTGGGAGCTGCGTTCCGTTAACCAACGCTATTTAGAAACTTATATTCGCTTACCTGAACAATTTCGCAGCCTGGAACCGGTTATTCGCGAACGTATCCGCAGCCGTCTGACCCGTGGCAAAATTGAGTGCAGCTTGCGCTTTGAACTAGATGCTAATGCACAAAGCTCTTTGATCCTTAATGAGAAATTGGCAAAGCAGTTAGTTGAAGCGGGTCAGTGGGTCAAGATGCAAAGCGATGAAGGCGAGATTAATCCGGTGGATATTCTGCGCTGGCCGGGTGTTATGGCCGCAGAAGAACAGGATCTGGATGCTATCAGTACTGAGCTAATGCAGGCACTGGATATTGTGTTGGACGACTTTATTGTTTCCCGCGAAACTGAAGGGGCAGCACTGAAAGCACTTATCGAACAGCGGTTGGATGGTGTTAGTGCGGAAGTGGTTAAAGTCCGTGCACATATGCCAAATATCTTGCAGTGGCAGCGTGAGCGTTTGCTCAACAAACTGGAAGAAGCCCAGGTCCAGTTAGAAAACACTCGCTTGGAGCAGGAGTTGGTGTTGATGGCACAACGTGTCGATGTTGCTGAAGAGTTGGATCGGCTTGAAGCGCATGTCAAAGAAACACACAATATTCTGAAGAAGAAAGAGGCTGTTGGCCGCCGCCTTGATTTTATGATGCAAGAATTCAACCGCGAATCGAATACGCTAGCATCAAAATCTATCAATGCCGAAGTCACCAATTCAGCCATTGAGCTGAAAGTGCTTATCGAGCAAATGCGCGAGCAGATTCAGAATATCGAGTAACTTCTTTTATTCACTAGTTTAACTAAAACCCGGAGAAATCCGGGCTTTTTCTTACACTACCTGCGCCAAATGAAGCAGTGGAAAAGCCCTTCCCTCACCGTCCAATTCTGAGCGACCGATTTTTACAAATCCGTATTTCAAGTAAAAAGCTAAGGCAGCGGGGTTTTGTTCATTCACATCCACACTGAGTTTTCCCTTTAAATGCTGAGCATGATCCAACAGCGCTTTACCAAAACCATTACCGTGATAGATGGGAGCAATGAACAACATTTCCACTTTATTACCATCGAGGCCAATAAACCCTGCCGCCTCTCTGCTACTTTCAAATAACCAAACTTCTAACCCAGGCAAATAAATATCCCGCACTTGCGGCAAATAAAATTGAATATCAGTCTCAGTTAGAAACAAATGTGTTTCCCTTACTGCCTTTTCCCAAACCTCAACTAAGCGCGGAATGTCTTCGGATATTGCTCTTCTTATCATTAATATCTCAAACTTTCATATCTCATCTGTGTAGGATAATTATCACTGATCATTGAAAGCTTAAACAAGCCACGCCTGATTTTAAACAACATGGAGCATTCGTTGTTTTTCCTCCGTCATCTAAAGTATGTTGAACAAATAGAGTCAGTTGCCCATACTTTCCAACAATTTCTGCGGAGAAATTATGATTGCCACAACCACTTTACTGATGTTTTCCGGTGCTTGTGTAGCGCTTGCAGCAACACCTGGGCCGGATATGCTGCTGATTACTTCCCGCAGTATCAGCCAAGGGAGAGCGGCAGGTTTTGCCTCACTTGCAGGTGTCCAGTTGGGAACTTATTGCCACACTTTAGCGGCAGCATTAGGGCTTTCACAACTTTTCATATTAGTACCAATAGCTTACGATACGGTGCGTATACTCGGTGCCTGCTATTTACTCTATTTGGCATGGAAAACATTCACCTCAGCCCACGGCGTGACGACAAAAGCAGCGTTATCTCCTGCTCCGGTACATAAGGCCTTCCGACAAGGATTATTCACCAATTTGTTGAATCCCAAGATGGCTCTATTTGTACTGGCACTGTTCCCACAATTTATTACTCCCCAGTCAGGTTCCGTTATTGTGCAAATGCTGTTATTGGCAACCATCCTCAATGCTATTGGTTTTATTATTAATGGTAGCCTGATTTTAGTGGTCAGTAATATGCGTAACCGCTTTAAAACCAGGGCGTTTTCAGCCCGTTGGCCAAACTATTTACTAAGCGGAGTCTTTACTGGATTAGCGTGTAAATTGCTTTTCGATAGCCGCAAATAAAACTAGTGTCGGAATAATGTGAGTAAACAAGGAAAAGGATATGCAGTTAACTGTGCTTGTTGATAACAACACCCTAATAGACAAATATCTTATAGCTGAGCCAGGTGTCTGTTATCATATTGAAATTGACGGTGAAAATTTTCTTTTTGATACAGGTTACTCTGACGTTTTTCTATGTAATGCGGCAATTTTGGGCATTGATATCAGCGATATCAACAGTGTGATTCTTTCCCATGGTCATAACGACCATAGCTGGGGTTTAACCCATCTGGTGCAATACCTTGACCGAAAAAATCACCATAGTGAGCAGAAAATAAAACTTGTGGCTCACCCCAATGCTTTTGCCCCTAAATACTACGAAAATAAATCAATAGGTGCTCATTTTCCGGCTGATGGCTATCCCACCTTTCTCGAGCGAATTGATCAGTCTGGTGTTTATTACCTTACTGATAATTTGCTTTTTTTAGGTGAGATAGAACGTAGTAACGATTTTGAAGGGCGACATCCTATAGGGAAAACTATCAATTGTTGTGGCCATGACGTTGACGACTTTGTCATAGATGACAGCGCGATAGTTTATACCAGCCCGGAGGGTATCGTAATTATTACTGGTTGTTCTCACTCAGGGGTCTGCAATATTATTGATTATGCGATTAAAGTGACCGGTGATAAACGTGTTCGAGCTGTTATTGGCGGGTTTCATCTATTAAATACAGAAACATCTACCCTCACCAGAACATCGAACTATTTCAAGCAACTCAACCCACAAGCACTCTATCCCTGCCACTGTACTGACCTAAAAGCCAAAATAGCATTGGCCGGTGCGGTTGATATAAAGGAGGTAGGGGTTGGAATGGTACTTAAATTTTAAATAACAACCAATTAGCCTTGGGATTGCCGCCGTCATGAGTGACGGCAGCACTGTTCCCTAATTGGGTTGAGATGATCATGACCACTCTTAAAATGAAATACTCACATTACTTACCACTGACATTCTTTCATTATCAACTTGATAAAAAAACACTGACCTTTCTTTAAATGCCCCAATAAAGGGTTTCTCATCTTTTCGTTCTCCTTTTAGGATTTAGCCTAAATGAACATAACAATATAAAAAATAGTGTCTTTTATTTTTTTCATGCTTAACTTTTATCACAACCTAAAAGTAAAAAGAGCATTTAATATGATTATCGCTACCATCTACGGTTTGGTATGAATAAATTACACATATACTTTATTCGGTGGGCGCTCTGGATAGAGTCATGCTCTACAGGTCAGGATGATTATCATCACTGGGAAGGTTAGGAATAGAGCATTCTGAGTTTCTGGCGAAGTTAAGTAATAGACTTATATACA
This sequence comes from Yersinia kristensenii, assembly GCF_900460525.1. NCBI lineage: Bacteria > Pseudomonadati > Pseudomonadota > Gammaproteobacteria > Enterobacterales > Yersiniaceae > Yersinia > Yersinia kristensenii. The sequence goes on along the minus strand of NZ_UHIY01000001.1, from coordinate 1,553,634 downwards.
CTTTTAGGGGGTCGCATATGTTCGAAGACCAAGACACGTCGATCCTCAATACTTACTTTGGTACTCACAGTCCATTTTGGCGGCTTGCTTTTGATAGCCAAGCTTTAGAGTTGTCTGCAATTAAAGGGACAACAAATATCGCAATACCCCTTAATTCAGTTCAAACAATGAAAATCCGGGGCTTAACGGGAATTACTGCTAGTTTAGATATTAAAATTGATATTTATGGCCACCCTCTTCATTTACATCTTGTCGGTCGCAAAATTAATGAGAAAGAATGGGGAGGAACAGCATCAGCTTATGCTGATACTGAATCTGTAGCGCGTGATTTGGTCATGAGCCTTTCCTTTGCAGAGCAGGTCGTTTCTGAAGCCAACTCAGTGATTGTTATTCTTGATAAAGATGGTTGCGTACAACGATTTAACCACCTTAGCGAAGAATATACCGGTAAGAAAGAACAAGATATTATTGGTAAAAATGTCTACGACTTATTTATGACAGTCAAGGAAGGGGCGTCGTCACGGAAAAATATTGAGGGCTTTTTTCAGCGCGGTGCATCTTATGAGGTAGAGCGTTGGGTTAATACCGTAAAAGGAAAGCGCCTATTTTTATTCCGCAATAAATTTGTTCACAGTGGTAGTGGTAAAAACGAGCGCTATCTCATCTGTTCTGGCACTGATATTACCAAAGAAAGACGCGCTCAAGAACGCCTTAGGATTCTGGCTAATACCGATATGATTACTGGTTTACCTAATCGCCATGCTATTCATGAACGCATAAACAGCGTAATCCAAACCCGTGGGGATACTTCAGTAGGTATTATTTATCTCGACCTCGATAACTTCAAAAAAGTGAACGACCATTACGGCCATATGTTTGGTGATCGATTACTGAAAGATGTCTCGTTGGCAATTTTAAGTTGCCTGGGTGATAACGAAATGCTTGCCCGGCTAGGAGGTGATGAGTTTATTGTTTTGGTCGAAAGCGCCACCATGAACTTGCTTGAAACAACTACACAGAGAATTCTCAATCGGATGAAATTACCTTTCCGGGTTGGATTAATCGAGGTATATACCGGTTGTTCAATTGGTATTGCACTATGCCCTGAGCATGGTGACACACTGGAAAATATTATTCGTAGCGCAGATACCGCTATGTACACAGCAAAAGAACATGGAAAACAGACCTATTCAATTTTCTCGCAGCAGATGAATAAAAAAGTATCTGAGTATGTTTGGCTCGATACCAATTTGCGTAAAGGTTTAGAACAGCATCAATTACAGGTCTATTACCAACCAAAAATATCGACCAAAACAGGAAAAGTACACAGTGTAGAAGCACTCGTCAGATGGTTATCGCCTGAGCGAGGTTTAATCTCTCCTCTGGAGTTTATCTCTTATGCCGAAGAGTCCGGGCTTATCAAGCCGCTGGGTAAATGGGTACTGCAAACGTCGATGCAACAAGCCGTCGAGTGGAGAAAACGCGGGGTTAATCTACGAGTTGCAGTCAATGTTTCTGCCCGGCAATTGATGGATGATACTATCGTTACCAGCTTTATTGAGTCTCTTGAAGCCAGCGAACTGGAATCTAGCTTGGTCGATGTTGAATTAACGGAAAGTTGCTTAATTGATAACGAAGACGCCGCTATCAATATAATGAAACAGCTCCGCCACTTAGGTGTTCAAATTCACTTAGATGATTTTGGTACTGGTTATTCTTCACTATCTCAGTTAGCGCGCATCCCTATTGATGCCATTAAGCTGGATCAAAGTTTTGTTCGCCAAATTGATACTAATCCCATTTCACAATCTCTAGTACGAGCTATTATCGTTGTCGCCGAGGCACTTAACATGCAAGTGATTGCCGAAGGAGTAGAAACTAAAGAGGAAGAGGAATTTCTGGATTCTATTGGAATTGATGAAAAACAGGGATTTCTTTATGCTAAGCCAATGCCCGCAGATGAACTGGAGCATTGGCTGGTAACAAAACACCCTCACCTTTCACTGGATTAGGTGCAAAAACTATATAGCTTTCGACGCTCCCGAAGCATGTCTGTCTTGCAACATAACCAGCCGTTCAATATAGGCGATATCTTTCGGCTCAATAGACAATGCAGAATCAACCCAATCTTCTGTAATATCCATTAATTCAGAACGCGTTAATTGTAGAACACGCTGTCGCACTCGAATCATAGCTCGTATACCATTTAGCTTAGGCTTGATTGTGTCTATAAACGTGCGTGTTGCAAGATAAGCATCCCCCGGCTGAAATAACTTATCGATTAATCCCCGGCTCTCATACCATTCTGCAGCATGAGATTCGCCTGTCCAAATCAGTTGCTCTGCGACTTTCATACCCGCTTTTCTGGCAACCAGCGAATATCCCCCCATACCCGGAAATAAATTAAATGCAATTTCCGGAAATCCCATTCTGGCGGTCGTTTGTGCTAATACAAAATGATGAGCTAATGCCGCTTCAAATCCCCCTCCCAATGCGCTTCCTTCAATCATTGCAATAGAGATGGCACCAGTATCAAACCCACGAGAAGCTGCATGAACACAATCTACGCAAGCACGCGCATAGGCCATTAACGCTTCCCGTTTACGATTTCTGATCATTTGGGCGAAAAAGTTTAAATCCCCCCCTACATTAAAAATATTGGGCACCACCGAACCTGTTACCCAAAAATCGATAGGTAATGTTGATTCTTTAGCGGCCTGCGCTAGTGTCATAATATTTTCAATTAACTCAAGATTAAAACAAGGACGAGGATGAGCACGCAACAACATCCACATGGTATTGCGGCTTTCTTCGTAATAAGCCGATATTTGAGATAAATGGCCAGCTTCAGTAAAAGAACGGCAACTAGGGAGATTAATCATGTTCATATTCTATCCTATAGGTGAGTTAAACACAGATGGTGCTATCGCCTTAGCCTTCTTGAGGAAGTGCTAAATTTGCCTTAATGGTGGCAATTTAAGCGGGCAGATAAATAGTGAGTCACCCAATGGATAAATGATGAAAAAAGCAGTAAAAATTTAAACAACCGGAATATTTAAGGCACTATTAGAGAATAAGTGGAATATATATTTTCAAGAAGATCGAATTTCAGATGAAAAAAATCTATCAATATGGATAAAATGCTGGCTAAATTTTTAGCCCTGACGGATTTCTTATGCTGCAGATTCTGCACTTTCTTTTGGCACTGATTGCTATTGCAGTATTGGCTTTACTGGCTAGCCATGACCGCAAAAACATTAAACTTCGTTATATTTTTCAGTTACTAATAATAGAAATCTTACTGGCATATTTCTTTTTACACTCAAAAAGTGGGTTAGGCGCGATAAAATATTTTGCTGGATTATTCGAATCCTTGATGAAGTTTGCTTCAGTTGGCACCAGCTTTGTTTTTGGTGGAATGAATGAGCAAGGCCTGGCATTTATATTTTTGAATGTTCTTTGTCCAATTATTTTCGTATCTGCATTGATTGGTATTTTACAACATTTTCGCATATTACCGCTCATCATACGGATTGTCGGCACTTTGTTATCCAAAGTAAATGGTATGGGCAAACTGGAGTCTTTTAACGCCGTAAGCACATTAATTCTGGGTCAGTCAGAGAATTTCATTGCCTATAAAGGCATTATTGCCGATATCTCGCCGCGCAGAATGTACACCATGGCGGCCACTGCAATGTCGACTGTCTCCATGTCGATTGTCAGTGCTTATATGACCATGCTCGATCCAAAGTTTGTAGTAACAGCACTCATACTAAATATGTTTAGCACTTTTATTATACTTTCTATTATTAACCCTTACCCTGTCACGGAAGAACCAGAATTAAAGCTAAATAAGCTTCATGAAGATCAAAGTTTTTTTGAAATGCTTGGAGAATATATTCTAGCTGGTTTTAAAATCGCGATGATTATAGCCGCAATGTTAATCGGGTTTATTGCTATAATTTCAGCTATTAATGCTTTATTTAGTACCTTATTCAACATCAGTTTCCAAGGCGTACTGGGGTATCTATTTTATCCACTAGCTCTATTGATTGGCATCCCCGCTCAAGATGCTTTGCATGCTGGGAGTATTATGGCTACCAAACTGGTGGCGAATGAGTTCGTTGCCATGATTGAGCTGAAAAAAGTTGCCGCCGAAATGTCACCAAGAGGTTTGGGTATTCTTTCTGTATTTTTAGTCTCTTTTGCTAATTTTGCCTCTATTGGGATTGTAGCGGGTGCTATTAAAGGGCTGAATGAGCAGCAAGGTAATGTAGTTTCACGATTCGGATTAAAGCTAGTATATGGTTCAACTTTAGTTAGCTTACTTTCTGCTGCTATTGCCGGGCTGGTCTTGTAACAAAAACACGGTTTAGCCCCATAAAATTAGCGATACTACAGGCCTTTTATTTCCCATCGAGAGATAAAGGGCCTAAAAGCTCAAACTCAATATTTGCCGTTAGAAATCAACACATACGATAGTATCAACACGCATAACAGACTCTTGCGCAAACTGCTGTTTATACCGGGAACGCAGTGCTTCTATTGCATTTTCTTTGTCATCTTTATGGATAAGCATTAACGCTTTACTGTTTTCTTTAGTCACATTGCCATCATTTCCCAACCATTGCCCTTTAGCATCAATAACTGTCAAGCCATCTTTGAAGCGGCTGGTTACATCATTATCAACAAAAGACTGCCATTCAGTGGTAGAAATAACTGGGCCATGAGGGCGGCTCAAACCGAAGAAGAGAGTTGTTTGTGTCATCGGTTCACCTTTAATACAGGAGGGAAATGTTACTTTCACCGGTACTGTATTGGCTTGATCTGTTCTATCAATGCAACCACTCAGCAATGCTCCGATAGCTACCATACCAATCAAGAACACAGCCCGATATTGGCGCAAATCAACACACTTACCCATGAAAAATCCCACTGAAATAAAAGATAAAATAGAGATAAAAACTACCACTCGATGAGTTACTCTGCAATCAAGTAGAATATTCATCAAATGACCTGTTAGCTCTCCCGCCTAATCTTAACAATTGACTCACCCCCCTAAAAAAACTAATGAACAAAAAACCAGTTATTATTTTTTTATTTAAAAATATCAACAAGATAATTTATATTTTAATTAGATTAAATAATCTGAAATGTGTGACTTAGAAAATCTCAGTCGCGACGTTTTTGCTTAGTGACTAAGCTGCTACCTATGCTGCCCTTAATAAATTATATTCAATATGCTACTCAGTGTTCTTTATATTATCGGTATCACCGCTGAAGCCATGACCGGAGCACTGGCTGCAGGCCGACGTCAGATGGATATGTTTGGCGTCATTATCATTGCATCTGCAACTGCTATCGGTGGCGGCTCGGTCAGAGATATGCTACTGGGCCACTATCCGCTTGGGTGGGTTAAGCACCCTGAATATATTGTGATTGTCGCCGTTGCTGCGATCATCACAACTTGGATGGCTCCATTAATGAAACATTTGCGCCATTTATTTTTAGTGCTTGATGCCATCGGACTGATTGTTTTTTCTATTATTGGCGCACAAATCGCCCTCGATATGGGTCATAGTACGATTATTGCGGCTATAGCTGCTGTGATTACTGGCGTATTTGGCGGTGTCCTGCGTGATATGTTCTGTAATTGCATTCCATTGGTGTTTCAGAAAGAAATTTATGCTGGTATCTCGTTTGCTGCTGCATGGATCTACATAGCGCTGCAGCAATACACGCCGCTATCCCATAACTGGGTTATTATTCTTACACTGGTCACAGGGCTAAGCGCACGGTTGCTGGCACTGAGATTCCGCCTTGGCCTGCCCGTATTCAAATATGAACATTCAGAACATTAAGCTCATCCCAGATGATTACTCTTCGGGCCGAAATCCTGTAATACCCTGTTGCGATAAGAAATCAGCCATCATTTGGATTTCTGGATGATGTAAAAAATGATTAATTTGTTTTGCTCGCACCGCCCCAATACCTGATATTAAGCGCCATTCGGTAATACTCCGTTGCTGTAAAGAGTACCACTGAGAATCAATAGGTATTTCCTGTGGGAATCCCAAAGCCTGTAACCATTGAGGAAAAGGCTGTTGCCTGGCGAGTTGAAATTGCAGATAAATCTTTTCTGCTCGAACTTGCCCAATACCAGGAACTGCCGCAATCTGCTCTATAGACAGTGATAACCAATCGACCAGGCTATTAATAAGCCCATGATGGACAAGCTCTCGCCAAAGCCCACTTCCCACATTCTGCATATCTAACCCGTTAGCGCCGCTAAGCCATGCTAAGCGAGCCAGAAATTGAGGTTTGCACTCAACAGATAAAAGACGAAAGCAACTTAATTGATGGAACTTATTTGCGGCCGGTGGGGTAATTTCGTCCCGCTGACTTACTCGCCAGACAACATTATCCAATCGTGGAATACCCAGCCCAGCCAATGTGATAGTGACTTGGTCACCCGGCACAATATCCCACTGTTTCCAACGAGCAATAGACCCAACATTGACTCGACGAATCCATTTGTCATCAATTTTTACCGGAACAACCTGTAAAATAGCGGTAACTTTACCAGTACGACCAACTGTAAAATGGATATCTTTGATTTCAGTTATTTGCTGGGGAGGTGGATATTTCCATGCCACAGACCAGTTTCCTGGTGTTGCGTGCCAATAGCGCCCTGCGGGTTCATCGTCTTGACGGATAACCACACCATCAGTCACAAAAGGTAGCGGCATTTCAAACCAGAGCTTTCGCCAGTGAGCAACATCGCTACCGGAAAAGACGGATTCGCTGTAATAAGCAGTTAAAGGAAAACCCATTTCTTTTAATAATTCGGTTTTTTCCCTCATACCTTTTGGCCCATCCGGCCATGCCCAAATAAAAATACCCAGTTTGGCCAGCAATGGGGTTGCAGATTTGCGCATCAGTGCACCTGCAACAGAAGCTCGAGCATTGACACCTCCCGATTGCGCTTGTTGGTGCCCCTCCATCTGTAAGAACAATTCTCCCTGTAGAGTTAACAAAGGAGGTGCTGCGGCAATATATTGAGGAATAGCAGAAATAAACGGTGCTTTATCCGTCCAGTCCTGACCTTTCAAGCCATTTCCCCGGCTCAGAATTTGAGTTAAGTTTCCAGCTTGATACACCAGTGTGACCGCAACGCCATCTATTTTAGGTTGTACCCAGAGATTTTTCCGCCCCGCCATCCAATCAATAAGTGCAGTTTCATCTTTAAGCTTTTTTAAGCCGGTGTGAGCAACAGGATGAGGACTCTTCCCGTTACCGGCTATCAACGTACTATTCTTCTTATCCGGGAGCCCATGGCATGATCGCCACCCATGCAATTTGTCCTGCAATTGATCGTAAACATTATCAGGAAGTAGGCTAATACCTTGCTGGTGATATGCCACATCCCACAGAAAGAGCTGCTTCTCCAGAAGATTAATTTCGCCTGACATTCTTTCTTCTGACCATTTAGTGCACACAGACTCCGCTCTGACCCCCCCATTTATAAAACCAACAATAAGCAGGATTAGTATTTTCAATTTTTTGTGCATTCGTCAGTACCTCCCTTTGCTGGCAGGCAGTAAAACCTGAAATAGCTCGCCCGTCGAAGAGGGAAAAACTTAAATGCGTAGGTGACCGAATAATACTTTTACGCTTGCTGCAACAAGCTGGAATTACGCAATGCTCCCCGCAAAATCATAAAAACGTGCTGTTTATGGGAGAAACATTGAGGTGAAATGTGTTGTAACGCTGCATGACGCGTTACAGCCGTGTATACTGTGCGGAGATTCACACTTCTGCTTTCTACATATCAACCTAATCAACTGAAACGTCATCATGGTTCAAGGCACGCTATACATAGTTTCTGCACCTAGTGGGGCAGGGAAATCAAGCCTGATTCAGGCTTTGTTAAAAACACAACCTTTGTACGACACGCAGGTTTCTGTTTCTCATACCACACGTGCTATACGTCCAGGGGAGAATCACGGCGAGCATTACTTCTTTGTTTCTAAGGAAGAGTTTTGCCGGATGATTGATGACGATGCTTTTCTTGAGCATGCCAAAGTTTTTGAAAATTACTATGGCACCTCACGTCTGGCGATTGAGCAGATTCTCGCAACCGGCGTCGACGTGTTTTTAGATATCGACTGGCAAGGCGCACAGCAAATCCGTGCAAAAATGCCGACCGCGCGCAGTATTTTTATTTTGCCTCCATCCAAAGAAGAATTGGATCGCCGCTTACGTGGCCGTGGGCAGGATAGCGAAGAGGTTATTGCAAAGCGAATGGCGCAAGCTGTCGCAGAGATGACCCATTACGCAGAATATGATTATTTAATCGTAAATGATGATTTCAATCTGGCATTGTCTGATCTGAAAACCATTATTCGCGCCGAACGACTGCGTTTAGGCCGCCAGAAACAGCGGCATGACGCTTTAATCACCAAATTATTGGCAGACTGAACAGAGTTTCAGTATCATGCCCAGTCATTTCGTCACCTGTGGAGTAGCAGAATTATGGCACGCGTAACTGTTCAAGACGCTGTAGAGAAAATTGGTAACCGTTTTGACCTGGTGTTGGTCGCTGCTCGTCGGGCACGTCAAATCCAGTCCGGCGGTAAAGACGCACTGGTTCCAGAAGAAAACGATAAAGTTACTGTGATTGCGCTGCGCGAAATCGAAGAAGGCCTGATTACAAATCAGATTCTCGATGTACGTGAACGCCAAGAACAGCAAGAGCAGGAAGCCGCAGAGATCCAAGCGGTAACCGCGATTGCTGAAGGTCGTCGTTAATTAGACAGCGAGTCTACTTTGTACCTGTTTGAAAGCCTGAATCTGCTGATTCAACGTTACCTGCCAGAGGAGCAGATTAAGCGCCTCAAACAGGCATACCTTGTCGCACGTGATGCTCACGAGGGTCAGACACGCTCCAGTGGTGAGCCCTATATCACTCACCCGGTTGCTGTGGCCTGTATTCTTGCGGAGATGCGGCTCGATTACGAAACCTTAATGGCGGCGCTGTTACATGACGTCATTGAAGACACACCAGCTACCTATCAAGATATGGAGCAGTTGTTCGGGAAAAGCGTAGCCGAACTGGTCGAGGGTGTTTCTAAACTCGATAAACTGAACTTCCGCGATAAGAAAGAAGCCCAGGCGGAGAATTTCCGCAAAATGATCATGGCGATGGTGCAGGATATCCGCGTCATTTTGATCAAACTGGCTGACCGCACCCATAACATGCGAACGTTGGGTTCCTTACGCCCGGATAAACGTCGCCGTATTGCCCGCGAAACCCTTGAAATATATAGCCCACTGGCACACCGATTGGGTATTCACCATTTAAAAACTGAGCTGGAAGAGCTAGGTTTTGAAGCGCTTTATCCTAATCGCTACCGCGTGATTAAAGAAGTGGTGAAAGCCGCACGCGGTAACCGCAAAGAGATGATCCAAAAAATCTTGGCGGAGATTGAAGGGCGTCTGACAGAAGCAGGAATACCTTGCCGCGTCAGTGGTCGAGAAAAGCATCTCTATTCCATCTATTGCAAGATGAACCTGAAGGAGCAGCGTTTTCACTCCATCATGGATATCTATGCCTTTCGGGTTATCGTTAAAGAAGTTGATACTTGCTATCGCGTGCTGGGGCAAGCTCATAGCCTGTATAAACCCCGCCCTGGCCGAGTAAAAGACTATATTGCCATCCCTAAGGCTAACGGCTATCAATCATTGCATACCTCATTAATCGGCCCTCATGGGGTTCCGGTAGAGGTACAAATCCGTACTGAAGATATGGATCAGATGGCCGAAATGGGGGTTGCGGCACACTGGGCTTATAAAGAGCAAGGTGAGTCCGGTACTACCGCACAGATCCGCGCTCAGCGCTGGATGCAAAGCTTGCTGGAATTACAGCAAAGCGCGGGCAGCTCGTTTGAATTTATTGAAAGTGTAAAATCTGATTTGTTCCCTGATGAGATTTACGTTTTCACCCCGGAAGGGCGCATTGTTGAATTGCCTGCCGGTGCAACGCCTGTCGATTTTGCTTATGCCGTGCATACCGATATTGGTCATGCCTGTGTCGGCGCACGCGTTGATCGCCAGCCCTATCCGCTTTCTCAGTCACTAAGCAGTGGCCAAACTGTTGAGATCATTACCGCTCCGGGTGCACGACCAAATGCCGCCTGGCTGAATTTTGTTGTCAGCTCGAAAGCTCGCGCCAAAATTCGTCAATTGCTGAAAAACCTTAAACGTGATGAATCGGTAAGCCTTGGCCGCCGATTATTGAATCATGCTTTAGGTAATGGTCGAAAACTGTCTGATATTTCTGAAGAAAATATCAAACATGAACTGGATCGTATGAAGTTGGCGACGCTGGATGACTTGTTGGCAGAAATCGGGTTGGGTAACGCAATGAGTGTGGTGGTGGCGAAAAACCTATTGGGTGACCCCTCCACCTTGGCGAGTTCTGGTACCCGTAACCTGGCAATTAAAGGTGCTGATGGTGTCCTGATTACCTTTGCCAAGTGCTGCCGTCCAATTCCAGGTGACCCAATTATCGCCCATATAAGCCCCGGCAAAGGTTTGGTCATTCATCATGAATCCTGCCGTAATATCCGTGGCTACCAAAAAGAGCCAGAGAAGTTTATGGCGGTTGAATGGGACCAAGAGACTGAGCAAGAGTTTATTGCTGAAATTAAAGTCGATATGTTCAACCAGCAAGGTGCCTTGGCCAATCTGACTGCGGCAATTAATGCGGCCGAATCGAATATTCAGAGCCTGAATACTGAAGAGAAAGATGGCCGGGTATACAGTGCCTTTATTCGCCTGACTACTCGTGACCGAGTCCATCTGGCTAACATTATGCGTAAAATTCGTATCATGCCAGATGTGGTCAAAGTCAGCCGCAACCGTAATTAACGCCTATGAATCCTCAACGCTATGCGCGGATTTGTGAAATGCTTGCTACCAGGCAGCCGGACCTGACGGTTTGTCTGGAGCAAGTACATAAACCTCATAATGTCTCCGCGATTATTCGCACTGCTGATGCCGTCGGTATTCATCAGATTCACGCGATTTGGCCTACCCCTGAAATGTACACGCGACTCTCTTCGGCGGCCGGTAGCAACAGTTGGGTTCAGGTAAAAACACATTCTGATATTACCGAAGCCATAACTCATCTAAAATCGCAAGGTATGCAAATACTCGCGACTCATCTATCTGATAAAGCAGTTGATTTTCGTGAAATCGATTATACTCGTCCCACCTGTATTTTAATGGGGCAGGAAAAAACAGGGATATCTAAAGAAGCTTTGGCAATGGCGGATAAAGATATCATTATTCCGATGATCGGGATGGTGCAATCCCTGAATGTATCAGTCGCTTCAGCACTCATTTTATATGAAGCCCAACGGCAGCGGCAAAATGCCGGTATGTATCGGCGAACACAAAGTGTTTTGTCAGAGGATGAGCAACAGCGGCTATTATTCGAAGGTGGCTACCCGGTGCTGGCGCAAGTGGCTAAACGCAAAGGGCTTCCCCGGCCTCATATTGATGAGCAGGGCCAAGTTATCGCTGATGAGCAATGGTGGTCCGCCATGCAATCCAGGAGTCTTAAATGAAAGGCCGCCTACTGGATGCCGTGCCTCTCAGTACACTTTCCGGGGTTGGCGCAAGTCAGGCTGGGAAACTGGCTAAGATGGGCCTGGAAACTATTCAAGACCTGCTGCTTCACCTTCCGCTACGTTACGAAGATCGCACACGACTATACCGAATTGGCGATTTGTTGCCTGGCCTTTCCGTCACTGTTGAAGGTGAAGTTCTCCGTTCTGATATCAGTTTTGGTCGCCGCCGCATGATGACCTGCCAAATCAGTGACGGTAGCGGTGTGCTCACCCTGCGCTTTTTCAACTTCAATGCCGCGATGAAAAATAGCTTATCACCGGGTAAACATGTGATTGCCTATGGTGAAGCTAAACGGGGTAATACTGGCCCTGAAATCATTCACCCAGAATATCGGGTGCATGGCGAAAATATCGGTGTTGAATTACAAGAGTCATTGACCCCCGTTTACCCCACTACGGAAGGTATTCGTCAGGCGACTTTGCGTAAACTTATTGATCAAGCTCTGGCGATGCTGGATTCCAGCGTCATTGCCGAATTGTTACCTATTGAATTGAGCCGCTCGCTGATTAGCCTGCCAGAAGCCATTCATACTTTGCATAGCCCACCAGCAGATATTCAACTAGCCGATCTAGAACAGGGCAAGCATCCCGCGCAGCGGCGGTTGATAATGGAAGAACTGCTAGCCCACAACCTCAGCATGTTGGCGGTCAGGGCAGGAGCACAAAGCTATCGGGCGCTTTCCTTATTGCCCGAAGAACAACTTAAACAACGTTTTCTTGCAGCACTGCCTTTCACACCAACCCATGCCCAACAGCGGGTTGTCGCGGAAATCGAACAAGATATGACCCATGATTTCCCTATGATGCGGTTGATTCAAGGAGATGTCGGCTCGGGTAAAACATTGGTTGCCGCACTGGCCGCACTGCGTGCTATTGCCCACGGTAAGCAGGTCGCGTTGATGGCTCCCACTGAGTTACTGGCTGAACAGCATGCCAATACTTTTCGTCAATGGCTGGAGCCGTTAGGTTTACAAGTCGGCTGGCTGGCTGGGAAACAAAAAGGCAAAGCACGGCTGGCACAGCAAGAAGCGGTTGCCAGCGGTCAGGTTTCTATGGTCGTGGGTACTCACGCCATGTTTCAGGAACAAGTACAATTTTCTGGATTAGCACTGGTTATTATTGATGAGCAGCATCGTTTTGGTGTTCATCAGCGGCTCGCATTATGGGAAAAGGGCGAAGAGCAAGGCTTCCACCCACACCAGTTGATTATGACGGCAACCCCCATCCCCCGAACGCTGGCCATGACGGCTTATGCTGATCTCGATACCTCGGTCATTGACGAACTTCCCCCAGGTAGAACCCCAGTCACGACAGTGGCAATTCCAGATACTCGCCGCAGTGATGTCATTCAACGGGTCAAAAATGCCTGTTTGGAAGAGGGCCGCCAAGCTTATTGGGTCTGCACCTTGATTGAAGAATCTGAGCTACTAGAAGCCCAAGCCGCGGAAGTCACCTGTGAGGAGCTGAAAATCGCCTTGCCGGAGATTAAAGTCGGTTTGGTGCACGGCCGGATGAAAGGGCCAGAAAAACAGGCGGTTATGCTGGCTTTCAAACAGGGTGAATTGCAATTATTGGTGGCCACCACAGTGATTGAAGTTGGGGTTGATGTCCCGAATGCCAGTTTGATGATTATCGATAATCCGGAGCGGTTAGGGTTAGCGCAATTGCACCAGTTACGTGGCCGTGTGGGCCGCGGAGCCGTCGCTTCACACTGTGTTCTGCTGTATAAAACACCGCTGAGTAAAACGGCTCAGATGCGCTTGCAAGTGCTGCGTGACAGTAATGACGGTTTTGTTATCGCCCAGCGGGATTTAGAAATACGTGGCCCCGGCGAATTATTAGGGACGCGCCAAACCGGCAGTGCCGAGTTTAAAGTGGCTGATTTACTGCGTGATCAGGCCATGATTCCAGAAGTGCAAAGAGTAGCTCGCCACCTGCATCAACAATATCCCGAACATGCACAGGCATTAATAGAACGCTGGCTACCAGAGCGAACGCGTTATACCAATGCTTGATGATTAAAGGGCGGTTTTATCCGCCCCTTAAGACTATTACCTTACAACTGAATTATCCCACTACCGCAGGGAAGATTGGTAGTAACAGATAAAGCTTAATCACGATCACATTGACGATATCAATAAAGAACGCACCGACCATTGGCACCACTAAGAAAGCTAAATGTGATGGACCGAAACGGTCAGTAATGGCCTGCATATTCGCAATGGCCGTCGGCGTCGCACCTAAACCAAAACCACAATGGCCCGCCGCTAACACTGCCGCATCATAGTTTTTACCCATCAACCGATAAGTGACGAAGATAGCGTACAGCGCCATCGCCAATGCCTGTACCGACAAGATAACCAACATCGGCAATGCCAGTGAAGCCAGCTCCCACAGTTTCAGGCTCATCAAAGCCATTGCCAGGAACAGTGACAAACTGACATTCCCCAACACCGAAACTGCGCGATCAAAGACTTTATAGAAGCCGATGACCGCGAGCGTGTTACTGAGAATAACTCCGACGAATAACACACAAACAAAGGTCGGTAATTCAAACATCGAGCCCAGTAACGCACCAGAAATTACTTGGCCAGCCATCAGGCAAATTGCAATCATGGCGATGGTTTCGACCAGTACCAATGAAGTTATCATGCGGCCCGCAGAAGGCTTTTCAAAAGCGGAAGGTACTTCGCTGTCCTCTGGGGTGCCATCTGGTGTGGAAGAGTGTTTGACCAGATAGCGAGCAACCGGGCCACCAATCAATCCGCCGAGCACTAAGCCAAATGTTGCACAGGCCATAGCAACTTCAGTTGCATTTTCAAAACCATAGCGTTCAGCAAACACTTTACTCCATGCTGCACCGGTACCGTGTCCACCTGACAACGTAATTGAACCGGCCAATAAGCCCATTAGCGGATCCAATCCCATCAGCTTCGCGAGAGCAATGCCAATCGCGTTCTGCATCAGTAGCAAGCCAACGACCACAAAGACAAACACACTCAAGGCCTTGCCACCGGCGCGCAAACTCGCCAAGTTAGCATTCAGGCCAATTGTTGCAAAGAATGCCAACATCAAGGGGTCTTTCAGCGACATATCAAAACTGATTTCCCAACCGAGGGTCTTTTGCATCAGTAGCATCATGAAAGCCACCAGCAGACCACCCGCTACCGGTTCTGGAATAGTGTATTTTTTTAGAAAAGGGACTGTTTGTACGAGTTTTCGGCCTAACAATAAAACCAGACAGGCCGCGACTAGCGTGCCATAGGTATCGAGATGAAACATCTTGGTACTCCATGCGATTAAAATATCGAATAAAAATATGACGTTAGACAATTCCTTAATAAACGCCAAAGCAGTAAGAGGGGGATTAGAAAAAAAAATGCTCTTAATTACAAGTTTAGTAAAAGAAAAATATGAACTAGCGCCAAACAAGAATATTTAAGAAAATACGGCGCAACCGATTGCTTTTGTGAAGCGGATCATTAAAATGCCCTCTTTGCCGATCCGGGAATGCCACTCCATGTCTACGCAATCCGCCGAACTTGATGCTCCACAGCAGACAACAACTCGCCCCAGCGAACTCATTTACCGTTTAGAAGACCGCCCGCCACTCGCCCAAACTCTGTTTGCCGCATGCCAACATTTATTGGCTATGTTTGTCGCGGTGATAACCCCCGGCCTGTTAATTTGTCAGGCGTTGGGGCTGCCAGCGGAAGATACCCAGCGCATTATCAGCATGTCACTGTTTGCCTCCGGCCTGGCGTCGCTGCTGCAAATTAAAACCTGGGGGCCGATTGGCTCTGGCCTGTTATCCATTCAGGGCACCAGTTTTAACTTTGTTGCTCCGCTGATTATGGGCGGTTTGGCGTTGAAAAATGGTGGGGCTGATATCCCGACCATGATGGCGGCCTTGTTCGGCACCTTGATGGTTGCATCCTGTACCGAAATTATACTTTCCCGTTTCTTGCATCTGGCGCGCCGCATCATTACTCCATTGGTATCCGGTATTGTGGTGATGATTATCGGCCTGTCATTGATTCAAGTTGGGCTGACATCTATTGGTGGCGGTTATGGCGCGATGAGCGACCATACTTTTGGCGCACCTAAAAATCTGTTATTAGCCGGCTCCGTGCTGCTGGTGATTATTTTACTGAACCGCCAGCGCAACCCGTATCTACGAGTGGCCTCTCTAGTTATCGCCATGGCGGTGGGTTACCTGTTGGCATGGACGCTAGGCATGTTGCCTGAAAGCCGCCCAGTGGTAGACACCGCCCTGATTACCATCCCAACGCCGCTGTACTATGGTTTGTCTTTTGATTGGAACCTGCTGGTGCCGCTGATGCTTATCTTCATGGTGACCTCACTTGAAACCATCGGGGATATCACCGCAACCTCGGATGTATCAGAGCAACCGGTTCGTGGCCCGTTGTACATGAAACGCCTGAAGGGCGGTGTGTTAGCAAATGGCTTGAACTCCATGCTTTCCGCCGTGTTCAACACCTTCCCTAACTCCTGCTTCGGCCAAAATAATGGGGTTATCCAGTTGACCGGTGTTGCCAGCCGCTATGTCGGTTTTGTGGTCGCACTGATGCTGATTGTTCTGGGGCTATTCCCTGCTGTAGCTGGGTTTGTGCAACATATTCCAGAACCTGTACTGGGCGGTGCAACTCTCGTGATGTTCGGCACGATTGCGGCTTCCGGAGTGCGGATCGTTTCTCGCGAAACCCTTAATCGCCGCGCGATTATGATTATGGCGTTGTCATTGGCGGTCGGTATGGGTGTGGCACAGCAACCACTGATTCTGCAATTTGCACCTGACTGGATTAAAACCCTACTTTCTTCTGGAATTGCAGCTGGCGGTATTACTGCCATCGTACTTAACTTACTCTTCCCAGAAGAAAAATAATCTTCACGCTAATACGTCACTGAAATGGCCGGTCGTAAACGACACCGGCCATTTTTTTATGCTCCAATAACTGATTGTCTATTGAGCTAATGGACAATTTGCGGCATAAACAGAGTTCCGTATACAGACAGGCGTGGAAATACCGGATGAAATTTCTCGGGAAAGTGCTGCTAACGTTATTACTGCTATTAGTACTGTCTATAGTGCTGTGCTATGTATTGCTTCAGACTAGCTGGGCTGCTGGTTGGTTAAGCCGTTGGGTCAGTGATAACAGCGAATATCGCCTTTCTCTGGGGAAAATAGACCACTCATGGTCACAACCTGGGCAAGTCAGCTTGACTGATATCACGCTCGGGCGGGCCAATCAGCCTGCGTTTCTTATTGCCCAGCAGGCCGTATTGGGTCTGAGCTGGCAGCAACTGACCGAGCCTCGCCATCTTCTCAGCCTTAATTTGCAAAATGGTAGTTTAACTCTCAATAACAGCACATCACCGCTACCCTTGCAGGCTGATACTTTAAGGCTGACCAATATGGCGCTCAATACCACTATTGAGCCGCAAAATCAGGCAGGTCAGTGGACAGTGGCTGGGCAACAAGTTAATGGCGGCCTGATCCCTTGGCAACCAATGCCCGGTAATAGTCTGGGTGAAAATGCCCAATTTCAGTTCAGCGCGGGTTCTTTGAGCATCAATGGCATCACAGCTGAAAAACTGTATTTGCAAGGCTCAATACAGAAAAACACACTTACTTTGAATAACTTCGGGGCTGATATCGCGCAAGGGGAGCTGACTGGCAATGCCAGTCAATCCGCTGATGGAAGTTGGCTGGTCGGAAGCTTACGCTTGAGTAATATTCGTCTACAAACCTCGGCAGCATTAGAAGATGTCTGGAATACATTTTTACAACTTCCGCCCATTACGCTGAAACGCTTTGATTTAATTGATGCGCGGGTTGAAGGGAAAAATTGGGCGTTTAATGACTTAGATCTCACCCTTAAAAACATCACGTTTAAGCAAGGTGACTGGCAAAGTGATGATGGGGAATTATCCCTTAATGCCGGTGACATTATTAAAGGTAATATTCATCTGATTGACCCTATCGCGACATTAGCATTATCACCAGCAGGGATAGCAATTAATCAGTTCTCCACTCGTTGGCAAGATGGTCTATTAAGAACCCAGGGGAACTGGGCGCGGGATACCCACCGCCTACAACTCGATGAGCTGACACTGGTGGCTCTGGTTTATACCCTTCCCACTGACTGGAAGCAGCAATGGCAACAAACACTGCCAAACTGGTTGTCTGAGGTCTATATCAGCAAGTTAAGTGCTAACCGTAACTTGTTGATTGATATCAGCCCAGATTTCCCGTTCCAAATTACGTCACTGGATGCCGCGGGGACTCATTTACTGCTCGCCAAAAATCATCAATGGGGAGTATGGTCTGGTTCATTGATGTTGAATGCCGGGAATGCGACCTTTAATAAAAACGATGTCCGCCGCCCATCATTAGCTCTGAGCGCTAATGAGCAACAAATTACAGTGAGTGATTTAAGTGCTTTCACTCCAGAAGGATTACTGGAAGCCAACACCACTATGGACCAAACTCCAGCCAGAACTTTCTCCCTCGCACTGACTGGCCGCTCTGTCGACCTTAACATTTTACAAAACTGGGGCTGGCCAACATTACCGTTGCAAGGGTTGGGTAATTTGAAATTACAGATAAAAGGTAATTTGGCAGCAGATAAACCATTGAAACCTACCCTTAATGGCTCTCTGCAAGCCACTGATAGCCACGGGCAGCAAGTTAATCAGGTGATGCAGCACGGCGAGGTACATGGCGTAGCGGGGCAATAAGGGCGGTTAATACTGCCTTGCCAAATTGCCATTGAGTCACAACCGCCGATTACGTTAAATATTTTATGTAATCGGCGCAGTAGACTATTCCTACATAAGCGGGAAAGAACCTGAGTATTCAAAGAAGCTTTGAGGGACATAATTATTTATCTTCTTCTCATAACAATATTCTATGATCTGCTTTTTACTGGTAACTCCAGCCTTGTTATAGATACTTTGGATTATATTGCAGACTGACCTAGGTGATAAATGGAGTTTTTTAGCAATATCTTTACTTGAAAATGAATGTAAAACATAAAACAATATTTCCCACTCTCTTTTAGAAAATGATTCAGATGGAGGCGTAAATATAAGCGAAGTTGGAACTTTTATTTTATTTAAATGCATCAGAATGATATTTGGCACTGGCCTTGCGTGAAAAATAAGCCCCTGAGCTATGCCATGTTCATCTATTAACGGATATTTATCACAAAAATAAGGTTGAAAATAAGACTGCCGTTCAAATGCATGTATTTCGATCGTAGTAGCTCGCTCTTGCGATAATATAGCTTGGCGGTCATGTTCTTGAAATTCAGCTTGAAACTCTGCTGTAGGGGCAGGAAGTTCCCCATCTAACCGCCCTTCCACATTAAATTTATCAGGCAGCCCTAATAACTCACCAAATCTATTATTAGCATATACAAATGTTGATTTACTATCCTTTACCCCCCAAGCTTCTGAGCTATTTTCCCAAAATGGTATTAACATTTTAACTGAATCTAATAACGATTTATCCATCGTTTTATCCTCCTAGACTTTCCTTATTCTTCGAATAATGCTACATCCGCGGTAATCAATAAATCTACTGGGCCATATCTCTTGCGGAGTAATGCCAATAGCGTCGGCGATAATCATTTCCCCCTTTGGCCACGGGCGTGTCAGTGCGTTAGCCAATGTTCCAGGGGAAAGCCCGCTCTCTCGGGATAATGCTGAGAGAGAACCTTTCTTTTTGCGTATAGCGGCCAATATTTCTTGTCTATGCCAATCCTTATTCATCTTAACTCCCCTCTTTAATAAAAATCATAAATATCACTAAAAATGACAATCTGATAATTAAACAATATTATTAATAACACTCTAACCAAGATAGAATGACAATTAAAATCTAAAATAAAATGGTAGCGGCGAGTAATTAAATAACGATTACTACATATCGTCCAGTGTATTATTTACTCTATTTACTCAGAGGTGACATTAAGAAATAATTTAAGAAAGAAACCTGAAATCTTATAGCGCTAGAAATAAAAGAATGACTGCCATTATATTAATAAAAATAAACGGTGTGGAACTAACAACTGAAATATATGTGATGACATTCTGAAAGATTACAACATTAAATAAGTATAAATTCACAATTCACTATTATCACTTATCGCGTTACCCGCTCATCAGCTATTAATGAACGGGTAAGCGATAATTAGTTAACCCCATCACTCCCTGTTTCGACAGGTAGAACCATGTAAGTTCCTGAGAATACAGCGCCAGCATCTTCATCACCAAATAAATTCACGTCTAGCTGCACTCTGGCACGGCGGCCACGAGCTAACCTATCCAGATCCCCACTGAGTGAACTTAGCTCTGCAACCGCTCGTGGTCGCCCGGTGACCGGGGAACTGTAGCGAATATGAGCATCAGCAAGAATAATTGTGCCGCCCAAATGACGTTCACGCAGTAATAACCAAATCAACCCCCAGCCCGTTAACGTCGCTAACGAGAAAAGACTACCAGCAAATAAAGTATGATGAGGGTTCTGATTACCCGCCTCTGGCATTGTGGTCACAAACCGCTGGCCCGTATATTGACTGATGCGCACACCCATTTTTTCGCTGAGTGGGATATGGTCGTACCAAGCCTGCTGTAACTGGCCACACCAATCAGGGCGATGCAAGATATCATCCATGGTCACCACCGGCTTAATCATTAAGAAGTGGCGAACAGGTGTAGTCTGCGGAGCCGTTATCTCCCCCTGGCTGACAAAACCTAACTTAGCGAAGAAATCGACCGCATCTTCACGAGCACTACACACTACCCGCTTGACCCCTTCCTGGCGCGCCACTGACTCCAACGTCATTGCGACTAACGTCCCTAAACCCTTGGCACGAACCGTGGGGTCCACAGCCAGAAATCGAATAGCGGCCTCATTATCAGCATTTATATATAAACGGCCAATAGCGACAGGCTTTCCCTGTTCATCCACCACCATTTGGTGATGGGCCATCGCGTCATAAGCATCTTTTTCAGAGCCGATCGGTTGATGCAGCGGCTTGCGTAACATTTCCCAACGGAATTGATAATAATCTTTAAGTTCTTGTTCTGTTGTGGGCACACGCAAGTGATACATAGGAGCATTCTCTCTTTAAAATTATCAATAAAATAACCTTCAATCTTGGGCGATATCCCTGTCTCTATACTTGCAACCAGAAAGTCACTGGGCCATCGTTGACGAGGCTAACTTTCATATCCGCTGCAAATCTTCCCGTTTCAGTTTTTACACCACGCTCGCTACACTGGGCAACAAAATACTCATAAAGCCGCGCAGCTTCTGTGGGAACTGCACCACGTGAAAAGCTCGGTCTCATACCTTTTTGCGTATCAGCCACTAACGTAAATTGTGAAACCACCAGCACACTGCCCCCAGTTTGCTGGACATTCAGGTTCATTTTGTCGTTCTCATCACCAAAAACCCGGTAACCCAGAACCTTTTCACATAAGCGCTGCGCTTTTTGCTCGGTATCATCTTGCTCGACACCGAGTAATACCAACAAACCAGGGCCAATTTCACCCACAACCTTACCATCAACCACGACATTGGCGCTGAGCGCCCGTTGAATCAACGCAATCATAATGCCTTACATCTCCTGACTCTGGCTTTCCTCAATATTCGCTTTATCTCGCTGAGCACGATATTCCCCCAAGGTGACGGTTATTTCCGCCCCCAGCAACACAATGCACCAACTCCAGTAAACCCAGAGGAATAAGATAGGGATAACGGCCAGCACCCCGTAAATCAGCTGATAAGACGGAAACAGGGTGATGTACATTGTGAACCCTTTCTTACCTAACTCGAAAAGTAATGCGGCAATCAGCGCGCCAATAACAGCATCTCGGGCCGGTACCCGAACCGTTGGCACCACACTGTACAATAACCAAAACGAAACCCAAGAAATCAGTAACGGAAATAACCGCAGTGTTTCGTCGATCATGCTGTCTACCTGGGCATTTGCCAGCCATTGCAATGACAGCAGATACGAGCTGATCACCATACTGGCCCCGACGAGAATCGGCCCTAACGTCAGCACCATCCAATAAACAGCAAATGAAAATACCAATGACCGGTGAACTTTACTGCGCCAGATAATGTTGAGCACACTGTCGACAGAGTAAATCAGCAGTAGCGCGGTCACAATCAAGCCGCAAGTGCCCACGACTGTCATGCGATTTGAGTTCGCCACAAATTGCTCAAGATAATTTTGAATGATGTCGCCAGTGGCAGGCATAAAATTAGCGAATATGAAGGCTTTCAATTTTATGCTGATATCAGCAAACATCGGAAAAGCCGCAAACAGGGCAAAAATCACAGTTATCAAGGGCACCAGAGACAGCAATGATACATAGGCCAAATGCCCAGCCAGCATTGTTAAGCCGTCTTTATCAATTCGGGTGTAAAGCATTCGCCCGAACGTAATACTGGGTTTTAAAGATGCAGATAAGCGAAAACGTAGAAAACTCGCCATATTTATCTCTCAGTCAACACAGTTAAGCTCGGTGATGGGCCAGCTTAAGGCTAACCCACTAATGGCTCGAGTAAGAACTTATCAGGAAAAATAAGCAGGAATAACCTTTCGGTCAGTGACATGAATACCGGTAATGCCCTCGATTCTAGCCGCAACAATATTCGCCTCAACATCATCAAAAAACACAGCTTGTTCCGCGGGGATATTTTCCGCGCTCAATACATGTTGATAAATTCTGGCTTCAGGTTTGCGCATTCCCAAATCTTGGGACAAATACAGATGATCAGCAGCAGCGGCAACTTCAGGGTAGTGCTGTGGCCAGTAATTGCAATGCAGGCGATTAGTATTAGATAACACCACTACCCGGTGCCCTTCGGCCCGTAACTTTTGCATGATCGCAATAACTTCAGGGCGTAAAGCCACAAATACCGCCTGCCAACCTTCAGCAAACTGTTCGAAACTCAACGATAGCCCCATCTCGTCACTCAGCTGGCGGGCAAAATCCTCATCGCTGATTTCACCGCGCTCATGCTGCTGGAAGACATCTCCCATCGTAAAGCGCTCACTCAGTGTCGCCAACGGGACACTGCTTAATTTACTCCATACGCCCAACACACGTTTGAAGTCGATATCAACAATCACATTCCCTAGATCAAAGATATACAGCATGGCGCTCTCCCAATTAGATGGTGGGTTTTACTGTAACGGGAAAAAAGAAAACTGAATAGAGAGAGGGACAAAAAGGAGGGGTCAGTCAGGAAAAATAATATTTTTATAACAATGGCAAAAAAATAGGATGTATCCTCAAAAACCTTGGAGTTGCAACAAGGCAGCAAGTGAACTTATCCCGATGAGCTTACTCAGGTAAGTGATTCGGGTTAGTGAGCGAAGCTAACACAGTTGCAGCTTCAAGGACGAAAGGGATAGAACTCAGGGCGCTGCTAGCGCCCTAAGTATCAGTAGAACCAAGAAGAATTAACCTTCTTTAGGACCACGACCTGCACGCTTACGATCGTTTTCCGTCAAATGGCGCTTACGGATACGGATCGATTGCGGGGTAACTTCAACCAATTCATCGTCATCAATGAATTCCAGAGCCTGTTCCAGAGTTTTCTTCAGGAAAGGAACCAGAGTGGTTGCTTCGTCAGTACCCGATGCACGCATGTTGGTCAGCTGCTTACCAGTCAAACAGTTTACAGTCAGGTCATTAGAACGTGAGTGAATACCGATGATTTGGCCTTCATACACTTCTGTACCGTGACCGATGAACAGTTTGCCGCGGTCTTGCAGTTTGAACAATGCAAACGCAACAGCTTTACCCTGACCGTTAGAAATCAGCACGCCGTTTTGACGTTGGCCGATCTCGCCTGGACGCACATCATCATAATGACTGAATGTGGAGTACAGCAGACCAGTACCTGAAGTCATGGTCATGAATTCAGTACGGAAGCCAATCAGGCCACGGCTTGGGATCATATAATCCAGACGAATACGACCTTTGCCGTCCGGAACCATGTCCTTCACATCGCCTTTACGTTCACCCATGGCTTGCATGACTGAACCCTGGTGCTGTTCTTCGATATCCAAAGTTACGCTTTCAAATGGTTCTTGATTGCGGCCGTCGATAACACGGTTGATTACTTTAGGACGAGATACAGCCAGCTCGAAACCTTCGCGACGCATGTTTTCGATCAGAACCGACAGGTGAAGCTCACCACGGCCAGATACGCGGAACGCATCAGAATCTTCAGTTTCTTCAACACGCAATGCTACGTTATGAATCAGCTCTTTGTTCAGACGGTCAAGAATTTGACGTGAAGTCACATACTTACCTTCTTTACCACAGAACGGAGAGGTGTTAACGCAGAAATACATGGTAACGGTGGGTTCATCAACAGACAGTGCTGGCAATGCTTCAACAGCATTAACGTCACAGATAGTGTCGGAGATGTTCAACTCACCCAGACCGGTGATAGCCACGATGTCGCCAGCTTCAGCTTCGGTAGCTTCGATACGCTCCAGACCCATGTGAGTCAGAACTTTACCGACTTTACCGTTACGCGTCTTACCTTCACTATCAATGATAGTGACTTGCTGGTTTGGCTTAACTTTACCGCGTTTGATACGACCGATGCCGATAACACCAACATAGTTGTTGTAATCCAGCTGAGAGATCTGCATCTGGAACGGAGCTTCAAGCTCAACTTGTGGTGCAGATACATGGTCAACGATAGCTTGATACAACGGAGTCATGTCTGCCGCCATATCATTGTGGTCTTCACCCGCAATACCCATCAATGCTGATGCATAAATGATAGGGAAGTCCAGTTGTTCGTCAGTTGCATCCAGGTTGACGAACAGGTCAAACACCTGATCCACAACCCAGTCAGGACGTGCGCCCGGACGGTCAACTTTGTTGATTACCACGATTGGTTTCAGACCGTTAGCAAAAGCTTTTTTGGTCACGAAACGGGTCTGCGGCATCGGGCCATCCATTGCGTCGACGACCAGCAGCACAGAGTCAACCATAGACATTACACGCTCAACTTCACCGCCGAAATCGGCGTGTCCTGGAGTATCCACGATGTTGATGCGGTAGTCTTTCCATTTAATGGCAGTATTTTTCGCGAGGATAGTTATCCCACGCTCTTTCTCCAAATCGTTGGAGTCCATTACACGTTCAGTTGCTTCAGTACGTTCACCGAAAGTACCAGATTGTTGTAGCAACTTATCAACCAGGGTAGTTTTCCCATGGTCAACGTGCGCAATAATGGCGATGTTACGCAGATTCTCGATCACAGCTTTTTTGCCTCAGGCATTTAGAAATAGCGCGCTATTGTACACGTATTAGGCGAGGGACTAAACAAGATCACAAACTTCTCTTATAAACAACCTAACGGCGGTGTGTTTGTGATCCCTTTCACGGTGCAAAAATAGCCTCTCGGCCCACTCTTGCACCAATACGGTGCCCAACGGCGCAAATGAAGCATCAAAATAGTGCAATATAACTATCCTGGTGCATACTGAATATCAGCAGACCCCTATGATATGGCATAAACGGGGGGTTTGGAAAGTTGGCATAGATTTCGCAATGCATTCTAGCATGAATAACTGAACACCATATACCCAAGGGTGTTGTAAACCTCAGTACACACGGTAATCGTTCCACGACGACGACTATGACAAATCCAGGAGATATAAGTATGTCCGCTGAACATGTTTTGACGATGCTGAATGAGCACGAAGTGAAATTTGTTGATTTGCGCTTCACCGATACTAAAGGGAAAGAACAGCACATCACTATTCCAGCTCATCAGGTCAACGCTGACTTCTTCGAAGAAGGCAAAATGTTTGATGGCTCCTCGATTGGTGGCTGGAAAGGCATTAACGAATCCGACATGGTACTGATGCCAGATGCCAGCACCGCTGTTATGGACCCGTTCTTCGAAGATTCCACACTGATTATCCGTTGTGACATTCTCGAGCCAGGCACCCTGCAAGGTTATGACCGCGACCCGCGCTCTATCTCCAAACGCGCAGAAGAATTCCTAAAATCTTCTGGTATCGCAGATACCGTGTTGTTTGGGCCTGAGCCAGAATTCTTCCTGTTCGACGACGTTCGTTTTGGTAGCAGCATCCGTGGTTCCCACGTCGCTATCGACGATATCGAAGGCGCATGGAACTCCAGCACCAAATACGAAGGCGGCAACAAAGGCCACCGTCCAGCAGTAAAAGGCGGTTACTTCCCTGTTCCTCCGGTCGATTCTTCACAGGATTTGCGTTCTACCATGTGTTTAACCATGGAAGAAATGGGTCTTGTTGTTGAAGCGCACCACCATGAAGTGGCAACAGCCGGTCAGAACGAAGTGGCGACTCGCTTCAATACCATGACCAAGAAAGCTGACGAAATTCAGATTTACAAATATGTGGTGCACAACGTGGCACATGCGTTTGGTAAAACAGCGACTTTCATGCCAAAACCTATGTTCGGTGATAATGGTTCAGGCATGCACTGCCATATGTCTTTGTCTAAGAACGGCACTAACTTGTTCGCCGGTGACAAATATGCTGGCCTGTCTGAAATGGCGCTGTTCTATATCGGCGGTATCATCAAGCACGCAAAAGCTATTAACGCCTTGGCTAACCCAACGACTAACTCTTACAAACGCTTGGTCCCTGGCTACGAAGCACCGGTCATGCTGGCATACTCTGCCCGTAACCGTTCAGCGTCTATCCGTATCCCTGTCGTTGCCAGTCCGAAAGCGCGTCGTATTGAAGCACGCTTCCCAGACCCAGCAGCTAACCCGTACCTGTGCTTCGCAGCACTGCTGATGGCTGGCCTTGATGGCATCATCAACAAAATTCACCCTGGTGATGCGATGGATAAAAACCTGTATGACTTGCCACCGGAAGAAGAAGCTGAAATTCCAAAAGTTGCAGGTTCACTGGACGAAGCAATGGCTGCACTGAACGAAGACCGCGAGTTCCTGACCCGTGGTGGCGTGTTCACTGACGATGCTATCGATGCTTACATCGAGCTGCGTAAAGAAGAAATGGACCGCGTTCGTATGACCCCGCATCCAGTTGAATTCGAACTGTACTACAGCGTTTAATTGTTTTTAGTTTTTTGTTGCCGTGGAAACTTTTGGCCCATTTCATAATGGGCTTTTTTCTCCACTTTTCGTTTCTTACCTCTGGCTCAGTGGTGACTGAACTAGAATAAAATACAACCCAAAATAATTCGAGTTGCAAGAAGGCGGCAAGCGAGAGAATCCTGATGAGCTTACATTAGTAAGTGATTCGGGTGATTGAACGCAGCCAACGCATATGCGGCTTGAAGTATGACGGGTTAGGAGTCTGCGTAATGGCAACAGGCACGCTGCCCGATGCTGGGCAGATCCTTAATTCTCTCATTAATAGTATTCTGCTATTAGATGATGATTTGGCTATCCATTATGCCAATCCCGCCGCCCAGCAACTGCTGGCGCAAAGCTCCCGTAAACTTTTTGGTACACCTTTACCCGATTTATTAGGTTATTTTTCCCTCAATATCGATTTGATGCGGGAAAGTCTCCATACGGGGCAAGGTTTTACCGATAATGAAGTGACATTAGTGGTTGATGGCCGTGCGCATATTTTATCGCTGACCGCACAGTCATTACCGGAAGGTTTTATATTGCTGGAAATGGCACCGATGGATAACCAACGTCGGCTGAGCCAAGAACAGCTACAGCATGCGCAACAAATCGCTGCCCGTGATTTGGTTCGTGGGTTGGCACACGAGATTAAAAACCCGCTGGGTGGCTTACGCGGTGCGGCACAATTATTATCAAAAGCCCTGCCCGATCCGGCGTTGCTGGAATATACCAAAGTCATCATTGAGCAAGCAGACCGCTTACGCAATTTGGTTGACCGCTTATTAGGCCCTCAACGGCCCGGTCAACATGTAACACAAAGCATTCATCAGGTTGCTGAACGGGTTTGCCAACTTGTCTCTCTGGAAAAGCCGGATAACGTGATGTTAATCCGTGACTATGACCCCAGTTTGCCGGAGTTGGCGCATGATCCCGACCAAATTGAACAAGTGCTACTGAATATCACCCGCAATGCATTACAAGCTTTAGGTGAAGCTGGCGGCACCATTACACTGCGCACTCGCACCGCATTTCAGATAACACTGCATGGTGTGCGCTACCGTTTGGCCGCGCGAATTGATATTGAAGATGATGGCCCTGGAGTACCAACGCAATTACAAGATACCGTCTTCTACCCGATGGTCAGTGGTCGCGAGGGAGGAACGGGTCTTGGCCTATCAATTGCCCGCAGTCTAATTGACCAACATTCGGGTAAAATTGAATTTAACAGTTGGCCGGGACACACCGAATTTTCGGTTTACCTGCCTATTCGCCAGTGAGGTTTCTATGCAACGAGGGATAGTCTGGATCGTCGATGACGATAGCTCCATCCGCTGGGTGCTTGAACGCGCACTGACTGGAGCGGGTCTGAACTGTGTAACATTTGATTCCGGTAATCAGGTGTTGGATGCATTGGCAACACAAACTCCGGATGTGTTGTTATCGGATATTCGTATGCCCGGTATGGATGGATTGGCACTGCTGAAACAGATTAAACAGCGCCACCCGATGCTCCCGGTCATCATAATGACGGCACATTCTGATTTAGATGCGGCAGTCAGCGCCTATCAGCAAGGGGCCTTTGATTACCTGCCCAAACCCTTTGATATTGATGAGGCTGTCGCGCTGGTTGAACGGGCGATTAGCCATTATCAAGAACAGCAACAACCGCCCCGTAGCCAGCCTGCAAGTGGCCCAACCGCCGATATCATTGGTGAAGCACCGGCGATGCAGGACGTTTTCCGCATCATTGGGCGGTTATCTCGCTCCTCTATCAGCGTGCTGATTAACGGCGAATCGGGTACGGGCAAAGAGTTAGTGGCCCATGCACTACATCGCCATAGTCCACGGGCTAAAGCACCTTTCATCGCGCTGAATATGGCGGCGATTCCGAAAGACTTAATTGAGTCCGAGCTGTTCGGCCACGAAAAAGGGGCCTTTACCGGTGCCAATCAGGTGCGTCAGGGCCGTTTTGAACAAGCCGATGGCGGCACACTGTTTTTAGATGAAATTGGTGATATGCCACTCGATGTGCAAACTCGCCTATTGCGAGTTTTGGCTGATGGCCAGTTTTATCGAGTTGGCGGTTACGCGCCAGTCAAAGTGGATGTTCGCATCATTGCCGCAACCCATCAAAATCTCGAGCTGCGGGTTCAGGAAGGGAAATTCCGTGAGGATTTATTCCATCGTCTGAATGTCATTCGAGTGCATTTACCGCCACTGCGTGAGCGTCGTGAGGATATTCCGCGCCTGGCACGCTACTTCTTGCAAGTGGCCGCTAAAGAGTTAGGGGTGGAAGCCAAGATTCTGCATCCTGAAACTGAAGTCGCGCTAACTCGCCTCCCCTGGCAGGGTAACGTTCGCCAACTGGAAAATACCTGTCGTTGGCTGACGGTGATGGCGGCTGGGCAAGAAGTACTGGTGCAAGATTTACCTTCCGAGCTGTTTGAAAGCAGTACCCCGGATATTTCTGGTCAACGCACACCGGACAGTTGGGCGACACTGTTGGCACAATGGGCGGATCGCGCATTACGTTCTGGTCATCAGGATTTGTTGTCAGAAGCGCAGCCAGAAATGGAGCGCACATTGTTAACCACGGCACTCCGTCACACTCAAGGGCATAAACAAGAAGCTGCACGCCTGTTGGGCTGGGGCCGCAATACCTTAACGCGTAAGTTGAAAGAGTTGGGAATGGAGTGAATTTTATTTGAAAGTCACCCTCATCACTGAGGGTGACATCATTAGATCACTCGGGAGAACTGTTGCCGACGCGCTTGTTTGCGTAAATAGATATCAAAGCACATACAGATATTTCGAATGAGTAAGCGCCCACGCGGTGTCACACGAATGCCATCATCATCCCGCTCCACCAGCCCGTCTTGTTCAAAGGGGGCCAATAGCTCAAAATCTTCGGCAAAATAATCCGCGAAACGAATACCATAATGCTGTTCAATTGGCTGATAACTGATTTGGAAATTACAAATCAGCGTTTTAATCACGTCACGGCGCAAGCAATCATCTTCAGTCATGGTCAGGCCACGCCACAATGCATTGCCTCGTTGTTCGACAACGGCATAATAAGTCTTCAAATCTTTTTCGTTTTGCGCGTAACTGTCACCTAGCATACTGATGGCAGAAACCCCTAACCCGAGCAAATCACTCTCACCTTGGGTGGTATAACCTTGGAAATTACGATGTAATTTCCCTTCCCGCTGGGCAATCGCTAACTCATCATCTGGCCGGGCGAAGTGATCCATCCCGATAAACTGATAGCCAGATTCGGTTAAAAAACTGATGGTATGCTGCAGAATATCCAGCCGTTGTTCGGCTGTGGGCAAATCAGCATCTTTGATTTTGCGCTGTGCAGCAAACAGGCTTGGCAGATGGGCATAATTGAAAACACTCAGGCGGTCGGGGCTAAGTTCAGCCACCCGCTTGAGGGTAAACGCAAAGCTTTCTGGCGTCTGCTTTGGCAAACCATAAATCAAATCAATGTTGGTTGAGTTAAAACCGAGGGCTTTAGCGCGAGCAATCAGTGCGAAGATAAAGTCTTCATCTTGCTCACGATTAACCAGCCGTTGAACTTCTTTATTGAAATCCTGTACCCCCATGCTCAGGCGGTTAAACCCCTCAGCACGCAGGTGATCGAGCACATCGAGCTCAATTTCACGCGGATCGACTTCAATTGACTGCTCAGCCCCGGGCAGAAAATCAAAGTTTTCACGCAATAGATTCATCAAATGACTGATTTGTGTTTTATTCAGATAAGTGGGTGTCCCACCGCCCCAGTGCATTTGGCTAACCTGACGCCCGGCAAACAACGCGGCGCGCTGGCGGATCTCTTTTTCCAAGACCGCCAGATATTCATCAGCTTTATGCTGCTGGCGCGTCACCAGCTTATTACAGCCACAGAAGTAGCAAAGTTTATGACAAAACGGGATATGCACATACAGCGACAAAGGCCGCTGTGGGTAACGTTTCACCGCCTGCTGAAAAGCAGATTCATGATAATCTTCACTAAATTCAAGGGCTGTAGGGTACGAGGTATAGCGCGGCCCTGAATAATTATATTTTTGAATCAGGGACAGATCCCAAACTATGGCGTTTTCAGACATGTTCATTCCTTCCGATATTTTCGCTTACCGGGCCGATTAGGGGGCAGATGTTTTCGTTGTCTGGCCGCAGTAGCGCTGCGCAACCGCTTTCTTCGTTGCGACAGCCGCCATAGTTTACCCAATAACCACAATAGATAACATGTAAGTAGTAGGGCTATTATTGGGATCACCCACTTCATAGTTTAAAATACGTCTTTTGGGTTACCGCTCTTCAGTAATTTTAGAATGTCTTCCGGCTTTTCTTCTTTCTCTTCTTCTTCGTCGTCGCCCAGTTCAATACCCAGTTGCTCCATCAGGGCATCAATACGGTCCAACGTCAGGTCAACATAAGCCTGGTCTTCTTTGCTCAATACTTCGTCGTTATCGAGTCTATCCAGCAATGTATCCAGACGCTCATCATTTTCCAGCTTAGTCAGCTCTTCTTCCGGCGTCAGACGTGGCTTAGCTTCGACTTTTGCCACTGGCTTAGTGGTTGGCTTAGCTTTTATCTTACTGTCCACCACCAGAGGCACAGGCACTTTGCTGCCAATACGTGGATCTTTCTCTTGAGTCTCGGTTTGGCCTTTCTTATTGCTGCCCTCGACATTGGTTCTCGCACCAGAGCGATTGCCGCTGTGTCTTTTCTGACGTTTACGCTCGCGGGCTTCAATATCAAGCTCTACACGGGTCTTTTTATGACGCTTTGGCGTTGCGGTGCCTTTCGGGGCCGCACGGTCAGCGCGTGGTGCTTTATTGGGTTGTTTCATAACCTGTGCTCTTAAATGAGTATGGGATCGGATTAAGTATATACCCGTCACCTTTCAAGTTGCAGATGCCCTCACTTGCCGCTTTGCTGCATCTTGAAATTTATTCGGTATAGGATTGGGCGGAATCTAGCAGAAAGAAGAGAAAGAAAAAAGGCGGCAGATTAACCTGTCGCCTTTTTTCGCACCTTCTGCGGAAGGATATCCTTACAGCGCATTCCCTGCACTTACATAACGTCCCGGTTTCTCCCTCCTGCAATTCGCTCTCCTTGCCATCCCTCCAACCCTGAAGGCGACTCACCTGGCGCTCCGGCCTGTGTCCCTGATCATCCCTGGCTCACAGTATATCCATTACATTTCTTAAGCATAGGCCACTCTCCCTGAGTGTTTATGCTCCTTGCCAGCACATCCCGCACTGTTCAAAACAAAACCAGTTATTTGTTTTTATTCATAAAATAATGATAAAAAAAATTAACCGCTAATAATTGTAGCCTAGTTTTAATAAAATTTTTCTTAACAATCATTCAATGATAAGCAATTAATTGCCCCTACAATGACCACCCACTCACAAAACTGTTATTTCATCAGAAAAAATAAATAGGGTGCGTCATGAAGCCACTTCAACCCCAAGTCGAAAGGGGATAAAAGATAAACCCCCTTTTTTTGGCCCGATGCAGTTATAATCGCTCCATGTAAGCTATCTCTCACGGAGACGACAAATTTTGACTATCAGAAATTATAACTATCACATGACTCACTTCGTCATCAGTGCTCCGGATATTCGCCATCTGCCACGTGATGAAGGTATTGAGGTGGCATTCGCTGGCCGCTCAAATGCAGGAAAATCAAGCGCTCTCAATACGTTGACCAACCAGAAAAGCCTGGCTCGAACCAGTAAAACACCCGGCCGAACTCAACTGATTAACTTATTTGAAGTGGTTGATGGTATCCGTCTGGTCGACTTGCCGGGGTATGGTTATGCCGAAGTTCCGGAAGAGATGAAACTCAAGTGGCAACGCGCACTGGGCGAATACTTACAGAAGCGTAACTGCCTGAAAGGGTTGGTTGTTTTGATGGATATTCGCCATCCGTTGAAAGATTTAGACCAACAGATGATTACCTGGGCTGTCGCCGTCGGTACCCCAGTGATGTTGTTGCTGACCAAAGCAGATAAACTGGCATCTGGCGCTCGCAAAGCCCAACTGAACATGGTGCGGGAAGCCATCATTCCATTTATGGGTGATATTCAGGTTGAAGCTTTCTCATCATTGAAAAAGATTGGTGTCGATAAATTACGCGAAAAACTGGATACGTGGTTCAGCGAGATCCCGCCGGAAGTGATGATTGACGACGAAGGCGAATAATTGATTGTAAAAGCAGCCCGTAAGGGCTGTTACTTCAGGGGATAATGCCCTGCTCTCGAATCTTCACTGCAAATTTCTCTAATAAAAACCCACCAACAGCCCTTTCCTATCCGTCAATGGCCTGCCTATTTTCTGACAAAGACCCAATAAAAAACGCCCCAGCCAATAAATGACTGGGGCGGCTAATATACAGCCAAATCCGATTACGTGAAGTAAAAGGTCTGAAAGATAGAACATCTTACCTCTGTACCCTACGTCTGTAACTCTACATCATTTTTTCGCAGGGCAAAAGAATTTTTTGTTGTATAGTTACACAAATTGGCACGATTCAGCTTGCATCATCCCCGCATTATCGCCCACAAATGTAGCTTAATTACATAAAATGCTTTATTTATCACCACTTACCCGCATAGGTTGCCTTCATAGATAAATAGTTAGTGCGCTTGATCCCAGTTATCACCCACACCAACATCCACTTTTAATGGCACCGCCAGTTGCATACTCTGTTCCATCAACTCACGAATTTTCTGCTCAGCGCTTTCTAATACACTTTCATGCACCTCAAACACCAATTCATCGTGTACCTGCATGATGACCCGCACCAAAGGCTCAGGTTCTTGCTGTAACCAGGCATCGACTGCAATCATTGCGCGCTTAATAATATCAGCGGCAGTGCCTTGCATCGGCGCATTGATAGCTTCACGTTCAGCTGCCTTACGGCGCGTAGCATTGCGTGAATGAATATCAGGTAGATAGAGACGACGACCATCCAAGGTCGTGACATAACCTTGCTCAGCGGCCTGCTTGCGCGTGCGTTCCATATATTCCAACACACCAGGGTAGCGCTCAAAATAGAGATCCATATAGCGCTGTGCTTCCCCACGAGGAATATTCAGTTGCCGCGCTAAACCAAATGCGCTCATGCCATAAATCAAGCCAAAGTTAATGGCTTTAGCACTACGGCGTTGGTCGTTTGTCACTTTTTCCAATGGCAAACCAAAGACTTCAGCCGCCGTCGCGCGGTGGATATCCTTCCCGGCAGCAAATGCAGTCAACAACCCTTGGTCTTGCGACAAATGGGCCATGATGCGCAACTCAATCTGTGAGTAGTCCGCCGCCATGATGCGGTAACCTTTGGGCGCAATAAAAGCCTGACGTATACGACGCCCTTCTTCATTTCGCACCGGAATGTTTTGCAGGTTAGGATCACGGGAAGATAAACGCCCAGTCGCCGTGACAGCCTGATGATAAGAAGTATGAACTCGCCCAGAAATCGGGTTAATCATCAACGGCAATTTATCGGTATAAGTACTTTTCAGCTTCGCCAAGCCACGATACTCAAGAATCACTTTCGGCAGAGGGTAATCCAGCGCCAACTCAGCCAGCACCTCTTCGTTGGTTGAAGCTGCGCCTCCAGGTGTTTTCTTCAAGATAGGCAATTTTTGTTTTTCATACAAAATGGCCTGTAGCTGCTTAGGTGAGGCGAGATTGAAAGGCTCTTCAGCCAATTCATGAGCTTGTTTTTCCAACTCATCAAGACGAATAGTCAGCTCTTTGGAGTGTGCTGCCAATATATTCTGGTCAATCAATACACCAGTCCGCTCAATACGGGACAATATTGGTAGCAGCGGCATCTCAATTTCTTGGAATACCCGCTTTAGCCCCTCACTTTGTTGTAGTTTAGGCCACAACACTAAATGCAACTGTAAGGTGACATCTGCATCTTCTGCCGCATAAGGCCCAGCTTGCTCTAACGCAATTTGGTTGAAAGTAAGTTGATTTTTGCCTTTGCCGGCAATCTCTTCAAAGGTAATGGTCTTATGATTGAGATAGCGCTCCGCCAAGCTATCCATATCATGTCGGCCAGCAACACTGTCTAAAACATAAGATTCCAGCATAGTATCGAAAGCAATACCACGCAGCTCAATGTCATAACGCGCCAACATGCTTTGGTCAAACTTAAGATTCTGCCCGACTTTCAGGGCCTTTTCATCTTCCAGCAAGGGTTTAAGCTGAGCCAGAACCCAATTTCTATCCAGCTGGGTAGGGGCATCCAGATAATCATGAGCTACAGGCAAATAAGCCGCCTCACCCGGTGCCACGGCAAAAGAAAAACCAATTAAATTACTGCTAAGGGTATCAAGGCCGTCAGTTTCAGTATCAAAAGCAAAAACCTCCGCGTTTTTAAGCCGTTCAATCCAGTCGCTTAAAGACTTCTCATCCAAGATGGTTTGATAATTTTCTTGCGAGAGCACTGCGGTAACTTCAACCGCAGGGGATGATTCTGCTGCCACGAAAACTTTATTGCTGCTCTGCGCTGTTGGCCGGTCTTTTTTACCGTCTAGCCATTTTCCTGCTTCGACATCCGCCAGCCAGCGCTTAAATTCATAGCGGCTGAATAATTGATATAACTGATCATCATCTGGCGCAGTGACTTTCAGCTCATCACAAGTCACATCCAGTTCAACATCCGTTTTAATCGTGGCTAATTTATAGGAGAGATAAGCAACATCTTTATTCTGCTCCAATTTAGCTGACATCGTTTTCGCACCACGGAATGTTAGCGAGGATATTTTATCCAAATTACTGAATAGCGCATCCAACCCACCCAGACCTTGTAATAAAGCCTGTGCAGTTTTCTCACCAACGCCCGGCACTCCGGGAATATTATCTGAGGAATCCCCCATCAGGGCGAGAAAATCAATAATCAGCTCAGGGGGAACGCCATATTTTTCGCACACTTCCTGTGGCCCTAAAATAGCGTTATTCATTGTATTGATGAGAGTGATATTCGGCGTAACTAATTGCGCCATATCTTTATCACCAGTACTAATTAATACAGCATGACCTGCTTTTTCAGCTTCTTGTGCCAAAGTGCCAATAACATCGTCAGCCTCAACGCCAGAGACGACCAATAAAGGTAGCCCCATCGCCTTAACCATTTGGTGAAGTGGCTCAATTTGAGCGCGTAAATCATCCGGCATAGGGGGTCGGTGAGACTTATATTCTGCGAAAAGCTCATCGCGGAATGTTTTACCTTTAGCATCAAAAACGACGGCTACATGGCTTGGACGATATTGCAGCAACAGACTGCGCAACATGTTCAACACGCCATACATCGCGCCCGTTGGCTCACCGCTGCCGTTGGTCAGTGGCGGGAAAGCATGGTAAGCACGATAGAGGTAAGAGGAACCGTCAACGAGGATCAATGGGTTTTCTGCAATCTGGGCCATAGAGTTTCTTCATCTTTATTCAGCAAGGTCTGATGCTAAGAATGCCATAGCTGGCAGCAAGAGACGAATCTTAGCGTCTATTCTTGTGCGAAAGAGAGCATTTTTACATTGTGATCTTAAAGATCTAACTTGTGGATAAGTTTGTGAATAAAAGCATGATCAGGTTATATTTTTCGATCTGTTTTTTTTAGTTTATTATTTTAGGTTATAAAAATCAGTAAGTTATAGTTATTATTTTTTTACTTCACTGTCACGATTTATTTATCTAAATTGTGGATATTAGTTATTCAGTTACCATCATAAGGTCAGTAAATTTTACTTATGGGAAATTTATCGACACCGTTTTTTTATTACACGATGTAAACTCATTTTCTGTTTTTTGCACCCTGAATATGAGCTATAACCTATCATTAAAATAGATGAGTTAACCCAAAAAAACATCAGAATAAATAAGGCCAACACTCAGTCGCATAACTATCACATTAGATAATGGGACATTTTCATAGCAGAGGTAGAAAAACTTGAAGGGTACAAATATTAGGTGAGTGAAAAAGGGGCTAATAAAATTCAGCCCCCTTTTTTATACGATTACTTTTGAGTCAGCAGGAACTTAACAACATCCGCATACTGTTTAACATAGATATCCATTGAGCTGGTATCCATACCATCGTTCTTAATCATATATTTGCCATTAACAAACATTGCTGGCACACCACGTAATTGCAAATCTTCAGCGGCTTTTTGCTGCTGAACAACCAGTGATTTAACCACAAAGCTGTTTAATGCGGCGTCATAGTCTTCACCACTCACTCCTGCTTTGATGAATACATTACGGATGTCACCAGGTGTTTGTACAGTTTGTGTTTTCTGTACACCTTCAAACATCAATGGAGTAACTTTGTCCTCAACACCCAACGCCATAGCGACAGCCCATGCTTGAGTCAGTTCCTTGCCCAATGGGCCGAGGAAATCAACATGGTAACGGGTCATTTTAGTCCCTTCTGGCAATGCTTTTTTGACTGCCTGAGGAACATGATAAACCTCTTCAAACTGGTAGCAGTGCGGGCAATAGAAAGAGAAAAACTCTAAAACTTGAGGCTCACCGGTTAATGGTTTGTTTAACGTTTGATACTGGGTGCCATCAGTAAATTGTGCTGCCGATGCACTGAATGCCATCAGCATGCCAACAAGTGCTAACCATACATTTTTCATACTATAACAATCTCCATTATCTTAGCTTTAGTACATTGGCATCAGCTGCAAAGGGGGTGCCTGCAACAGCTTAACCTGTTCCGTAAATGAAGCAGTCTGTTGTAACCAGAAATCAGACTCCGCCATCCACGGAAAACTTTTAGGAAATGCCGGGTCTTGCCAACGCCTGGCGACCCATGCAAGGTAATAAACCATCCGCATCGCGCGTAACGGTTCAATGAGTGCAAGCTCACGCTGATCAAAATCAGCAAACTCACTATAGGCTTCAAGCAAAATATCCAGTTGGATTAATTGCTCACTACGTTCACCGTGTAACAACATCCAAAGATCCTGAACCGCAGGGCCATTTCGGGCATCATCCAAATCAACAAACATCGGCCCATCACGCCACAAAATATTCCCTGGGTGACAATCGCCATGTAACCGCAATGGCCGCCAATCAGTATGCCAATACTGCTTGATGGTGCTAATCAGCAGGTCAGTTGCCGCCAGAAATCTATCCCGCTGCTTTGCTGGCACTAATTCACTACTGGCCAGTAACTGACGCGGTTCGGTTAGATACTCCTCAATACCTATCGTTGAACGAGCAACAAAAAGAGTGTCACTACCCACCTGATGAATTCGGCCTAAATAACGCCCAACCCATTCTAATTGGTCAAGATTATCTATTTCATACTGCCGCCCGCCAACACTCGGAAAAACAGTAAAGAAAAAGCCACCGTGAGTATGCAAGGTGCGCCCGTTTAGCTGCAATGGGGCTATCACCGGGATTTCCGCTTCAGCCAAATCCAGCGAGAACTGATGCTCCTCTATGATTTGCTCACTGCTCCAGCGCTCAGGACGATAAAACTTCACCACGTACCGTTTACGATCTTCATCCATAAACTGATAAACGCGGTTCTCGTAGCTGTTAAGCGCGGTTAGCCCTGAATCCACCCGTAGTCCTACCCCTTCAAGGGCATCCATAATCAAGTCAGGAGACAAGGTCTGAAAATTAAAAGCAGAGCTGTTCATAACAACATTCAGTCTTTATAAGTGACAGCGGCGTGCTGAGAATAATAAATAGTATCATCAAAGCCCCTATCTCCGCAGACAGGAGTATGACTAATCTTTAATGATGCCACGAGCACGCAATATGGCAGTCTTAAAGTCTTCTTCGTAATCTTTTTTCAGACCAGGAATCACTTCCGTTGATGCTGATCCTCGCATTTTTAGATGATAAATAAGAATATCGTCCGTGAGCTCTGAAAGCCCACCTTCAAAACCGGCCTCATCTGATAGTTTTTGTAAAAACTGCACCAGATTTAAATCGGGCTCTTGCTGCCAGGCTGGATGTAAAAGCTCAATCAGTTCATTAACACGATGACATTTCATAGCAAATTTATCCTATTCAAAAATATGCAGACAAAGTAGCAGGGATATTCACACAGGGAAAGAGAGCCTATTGTCAATAAAAGTAAATCCTGACCCGCCATGCTATTTAAAGATACAATTCGTCTGTCAGTTGAATGTAGCGGAGTGGTAGAAATGCAGCCCAATATTACAGGTGTTATTCTTGCAGGAGGCCGTTCTTCCCGAATGGGGGGGAATGATAAAGGACTTATTCTTCTTCACAATAAGCCGTTGTTTCAACATGTCATTGATAGATTAAAACCTCAGGTTAACGATCTACTTATTAATTCAAATCGTAATCAAGAGATCTACCAACAAAGTGGAATTCCTGTCATTAACGATATCATTACTGGCTTTGTAGGGCCATTGGCGGGTATGCATACAGGATTGAGCTATTCAGCTACGGAATGGGTGGTATTTGCTCCTTGTGACGTTCCAGCGCTTCCAAGCAATTTAGTGTCTCAACTTTGGCAAGGAAAACAGCAAGCACTGGCGGCTTATGTTCACGATGGCGAGCGACCACACCCGACATTAGCGCTAATACATGTTAGCCTGAAATCACTGCTTGCGGAATATTTAGCAAAAGGCGATCGCAAGCTAATGATATTTATGGAGAGTGTTAATGCTCAATCGGTAATATTCAAAGGGCAAGGAGACCAATTCAGTAACCTGAATACCCCCACCGACTGCGATTTATGGGAACAAAGTAAAAGAGGGGAGTTATGAGCCGAAAAATATCGCCACTATTAGGGATTGCCGCATACAGTGGTACAGGAAAAACAACATTACTCAAAAGCCTAATTCCTTTATTACAACAGCGCCAAATCCGAGTGGGTTTGATCAAACATACACATCATAATATGGAAATTGATACGCCAGGTAAGGATAGTTATGAATTACGCAAGGCTGGCGCCAACCAGACGTTAGTTGCCAGTGATTGCCGCTGGGCATTAATGACAGAAACACCGGAACAAAAACCGTTGGATCTGCACTATCTTGCCAGCAGATTAGATACCTCCACTATCGATTTAATCTTGGTTGAAGGTTTTAAACATGAGCCCATCAATAAAATCGCTCTATATAGAGAAGCCGTGGGCAAACCATTCTCAAACTTAATTGATGAATATGTTATCGCTTTAGCAAGTGATAAGCCGATTGCTACTGATGTCGTACAACTGGATATTAATCAACCAGAACAGATTGCAGACTTTATTTGTAGCTGGTTAGAGAAAACCAGAATGACGGAGGAAAGTGCTTAATCAGCACTATTACTTATATTAATTTTCATCCGAACTAAACGCAAAAAGGCCACCCGCAGGGTAGCCTTCTCATCTATTCGGCGCTTCAAATATAAAACCCACGCTAAATTCCATGTAAAAACCTATTTCTGCAGTTTTTATATTCTTCACATAGCAAAAACCCCACGCTTTTGGCATGGGGTCTCGGCTTTATTTGATGCCTGGCAGTGTCCTACTCTCGCATGGGGAGACCCCACACTACCATCGGCGCTACGGCGTTTCACTTCTGAGTTCGGCATGGAGTCAGGTGGGTCCACCGCGCTATGGCCGCCAGGCAAATTCTGTCTAAACTAACCCGCTCAGTATCTCTACCTCGCCAGTCAGCCCAATCTCGGAACTTCGCTGAAAATATCAATCAATCTCTCAAATACAAAACACCTTTGGTGTTGTAAGGTTAAGCCTCACGGATCATTAGTACTGGTTAGCTCAATGCATCGCTGCACTTACACACCCAGCCTATCAACGTCATAGTCTTTAACGTTCCTTCAGGGGGCTTAAAGCCCCAGGGAAGACTCATCTCGAGGCAAGTTTCCCGCTTAGATGCTTTCAGCGGTTATCTCTTCCGAATTTAGCTACCGGGCAATGCCATTGGCATGACAACCCGAACACCAGTGATTCGTCCACTCCGGTCCTCTCGTACTAGGAGCAGCCCCTCTCAATCTTCCAACGCCCACGGCAGATAGGGACCGAACTGTCTCACGACGTTCTAAACCCAGCTCGCGTACCACTTTAAATGGCGAACAGCCATACCCTTGGGACCTACTTCAGCCCCAGGATGTGATGAGCCGACATCGAGGTGCCAAACACCGCCGTCGATATGAACTCTTGGGCGGTATCAGCCTGTTATCCCCGGAGTACCTTTTATCCGTTGAGCGATGGCCCTTCCATTCAGAACCACCGGATCACTAAGACCTACTTTCGTACCTGCTCGAGCCGTCACTCTCGCAGTCAAGCTAGCTTATGCCTTTGCACTAACCTCACGATGTCCGACCGTGATTAGCTAACCTTCGTGCTCCTCCGTTACTCTTTGGGAGGAGAC
Organism: Yersinia kristensenii; assembly: GCF_900460525.1. NCBI lineage: Bacteria > Pseudomonadati > Pseudomonadota > Gammaproteobacteria > Enterobacterales > Yersiniaceae > Yersinia > Yersinia kristensenii. The sequence continues at coordinate 1,512,373 of NZ_UHIY01000001.1, read as the reverse complement.
CGCCCCAGTCAAACTACCCACCAGACACTGTCCTCACCCCGGATCACGGGGCCGAGTTAGAACATCAAACATTAAAGGGTGGTATTTCAAGGTTGGCTCCATGCAGACTGGCGTCCACACTTCAATGCCTCCCACCTATCCTACACATCAAGGCTCAATGTTCAGTGTCAAGCTATAGTAAAGGTTCACGGGGTCTTTCCGTCTTGCCGCGGGTACACTGCATCTTCACAGCGAGTTCAATTTCACTGAGTCTCGGGTGGAGACAGCCTGGCCATCATTACGCCATTCGTGCAGGTCGGAACTTACCCGACAAGGAATTTCGCTACCTTAGGACCGTTATAGTTACGGCCGCCGTTTACTGGGGCTTCGATCAAGAGCTTCGCCTTGCGGCTGACCCCATCAATTAACCTTCCAGCACCGGGCAGGCGTCACACCGTATACGTCCACTTTCGTGTTTGCACAGTGCTGTGTTTTTATTAAACAGTTGCAGCCAGCTGGTATCTGCGACTGGCTTCAGCTCCGGGAGCAAGTCCCTTTACCTAATGCCAGCGTGCCTTCTCCCGAAGTTACGGCACCATTTTGCCTAGTTCCTTCACCCGAGTTCTCTCAAGCGCCTGAGTATTCTCTACCTGACCACCTGTGTCGGTTTGGGGTACGATTTAATGTTACCTGATGCTTAGAGGCTTTTCCTGGAAGCTTGGCATCAACTACTTCATCACCGTAGTGACTCGTCATCACACCTCAGCGTTGATAAGCAACCGGATTTACCAAGTCACTCCGCCTACATGCTTAAACCGGGACAACCGTCGCCCGGCTAGCCTAGCCTTCTCCGTCCCCCCTTCGCAGTAACACCAAGTACAGGAATATTAACCTGTTTCCCATCGACTACGCTTTTCAGCCTCGCCTTAGGGGTCGACTCACCCTGCCCCGATTAACGTTGGACAGGAACCCTTGGTCTTCCGGCGTGCGGGTTTTTCACCCGCATTATCGTTACTTATGTCAGCATTCGCACTTCTGATACCTCCAGCAACCCTCACAGGTCACCTTCAACGGCTTACAGAACGCTCCCCTACCCAACAACGCCTAAGCGTCGCTGCCGCAGCTTCGGTGCATGGTTTAGCCCCGTTACATCTTCCGCGCAGGCCGACTCGACCAGTGAGCTATTACGCTTTCTTTAAATGATGGCTGCTTCTAAGCCAACATCCTGGCTGTCTATGCCTTCCCACATCGTTTCCCACTTAACCATGACTTTGGGACCTTAGCTGGCGGTCTGGGTTGTTTCCCTCTTCACGACGGACGTTAGCACCCGCCGTGTGTCTCCCGTGATAACATTCTTCGGTATTCGGAGTTTGCATCGGTTTGGTAAGCCGGGATGGCCCCCTAGCCGAAACAGTGCTCTACCCCCGAAGATGAGTTCACGAGGCGCTACCTAAATAGCTTTCGGGGAGAACCAGCTATCTCCCGGTTTGATTGGCCTTTCACCCCCAGCCACAAGTCATCCGCTAATTTTTCAACATTAGTCGGTTCGGTCCTCCAGTTAGTGTTACCCAACCTTCAACCTGCCCATGGCTAGATCACCGGGTTTCGGGTCTATACCTTGCAACTAGACGCCCAGTTAAGACTCGGTTTCCCTACGGCTCCCCTATTCGGTTAACCTTGCTACAAAATATAAGTCGCTGACCCATTATACAAAAGGTACGCAGTCACCCAACAAAGTAGGCTCCCACTGCTTGTACGTACACGGTTTCAGGTTCTATTTCACTCCCCTCGCCGGGGTTCTTTTCGCCTTTCCCTCACGGTACTGGTTCACTATCGGTCAGTCAGGAGTATTTAGCCTTGGAGGATGGTCCCCCCATATTCAGACAGGATGTCACGTGTCCCGCCCTACTCATCGAGTTCACAGCAAGTGTGTTTTTGTGTACGGGAGTATCACCCTGTACCCTGCGACTTTCCAGACGCTTCCACTAACACACAAACTGATTCAGACTCTGGGCTCCTCCCCGTTCGCTCGCCGCTACTGGGGGAATCTCGGTTGATTTCTTTTCCTCGGGGTACTTAGATGTTTCAGTTCCCCCGGTTCGCCTTGCATGGCTATGTATTCACCATGCAATAGTGCAACGAATTGCACTGGGTTTCCCCATTCGGGTATCGTCGGTTATAACGGTTCATATCACCTTACCGACGCTTTTCGCAGATTAGCACGCCCTTCATCGCCTCTGACTGCCTAGGCATCCACCGTGTACGCTTAGTCGCTTAACCTCACAACCCGAAGGTGTTTCTTCTTTATTGGTGTGGCTACGAACACACTCTGCGTTGTTGTGCAGTGCGCGCAATCCTCATGAACATAGCGTTCACTCCGGTTGCTGTGCGCTGTACGCCTTGCTGAGTATCTTCTCGCTCACACTGCAACAATGATAAACACATTGGCATTGCGATTATTTGAGAGACTCTAATACAGGTTAATCCTTACCTCAGTACATCTACGGAGAGATAAGTTTCAGCTGTATTGTTTCAATTTTCAGCTTGTTCCAGATTGTTAAAGAGCAATATCTTAAACACGACTCGTTAAAGTCATCTTTAAGATATTCAGGTGATAATGTCTTTCACACATTATCGGAATGGCGTCCCCAAGGGGATTCGAACCCCTGTTACAGCCGTGAAAGGGCAGTGTCCTAGGCCTCTAGACGATGGGGACACAAAAATTTCTACTAAATCACAGATTCAGTATTTTTGTGTAAAGGTGAGAATGTGGTGACACACTCGAACGACTGATGCAGTGAAATCTCAATATCGAGGTTTTACAACACAAGTCATCACCCTCATCAACAGGTGCTCTTGCTCATTGACATTTATCAGACAATCTGTGTGGACACTGCGCAATGCGTATCGTTAGGTAAGGAGGTGATCCAACCGCAGGTTCCCCTACGGTTACCTTGTTACGACTTCACCCCAGTCATGAATCACAAAGTGGTAAGCGCCCTCCCGAAGGTTAAGCTACCTACTTCTTTTGCAACCCACTCCCATGGTGTGACGGGCGGTGTGTACAAGGCCCGGGAACGTATTCACCGTAGCATTCTGATCTACGATTACTAGCGATTCCGACTTCATGGAGTCGAGTTGCAGACTCCAATCCGGACTACGACAGACTTTATGTGGTCCGCTTGCTCTCGCGAGTTCGCTTCACTTTGTATCTGCCATTGTAGCACGTGTGTAGCCCTACTCGTAAGGGCCATGATGACTTGACGTCATCCCCACCTTCCTCCGGTTTGTCACCGGCAGTCTCCCTTGAGTTCCCACCATTACGTGCTGGCAACAAAGGATAAGGGTTGCGCTCGTTGCGGGACTTAACCCAACATTTCACAACACGAGCTGACGACAGCCATGCAGCACCTGTCTCACAGTTCCCGAAGGCACCGAAGCATCTCTGCTAAGTTCTGTGGATGTCAAGAGTAGGTAAGGTTCTTCGCGTTGCATCGAATTAAACCACATGCTCCACCGCTTGTGCGGGCCCCCGTCAATTCATTTGAGTTTTAACCTTGCGGCCGTACTCCCCAGGCGGTCGACTTAACGCGTTAGCTCCGGAAGCCACGCCTCAAGGGCACAACCTCCAAGTCGACATCGTTTACAGCGTGGACTACCAGGGTATCTAATCCTGTTTGCTCCCCACGCTTTCGCACCTGAGCGTCAGTCTTTGTCCAGGGGGCCGCCTTCGCCACCGGTATTCCTCCAGATCTCTACGCATTTCACCGCTACACCTGGAATTCTACCCCCCTCTACAAGACTCTAGCTTGCCAGTTTCAAATGCAGTTCCCACGTTAAGCGCGGGGATTTCACATCTGACTTAACAAACCGCCTGCGTGCGCTTTACGCCCAGTAATTCCGATTAACGCTTGCACCCTCCGTATTACCGCGGCTGCTGGCACGGAGTTAGCCGGTGCTTCTTCTGCGAGTAACGTCAATGCTCAGTGCTATTAACACTGAACCCTTCCTCCTCGCTGAAAGTGCTTTACAACCCGAAGGCCTTCTTCACACACGCGGCATGGCTGCATCAGGCTTGCGCCCATTGTGCAATATTCCCCACTGCTGCCTCCCGTAGGAGTCTGGACCGTGTCTCAGTTCCAGTGTGGCTGGTCATCCTCTCAGACCAGCTAGGGATCGTCGCCTAGGTGAGCCATTACCCCACCTACTAGCTAATCCCATCTGGGCACATCCGATGGCGTGAGGCCCGAAGGTCCCCCACTTTGCTCTTGCGAGGTCATGCGGTATTAGCTACCGTTTCCAGTAGTTATCCCCCTCCATCAGGCAGTTTCCCAGACATTACTCACCCGTCCGCCGCTCGCCGGCAAAGTAGTAAACTACTTCCCGCTGCCGCTCGACTTGCATGTGTTAGGCCTGCCGCCAGCGTTCAATCTGAGCCATGATCAAACTCTTCAATTTAAGATTTGTTTGATTTGCTATGAGTTAACATAGCGATGCTCAAAGATTACTTTCTGCAAATATGCATTCGAACCGAAGTTCAAATGTGTACTGCTTTGGTCACTCTTCAAGACTTTGATATTTCTTCTGCCTGCCGAAACAGGCTTCGATATCGTCTTGCGAGTGCCCACACAGATTGTCTGATAAATTGTTAAAGAGCGTTCGTTACCCGTTTGCCTTTCGGCGAATCTTACGGTAACGCGGGAGGCAGATAATACGCTTTCCCGCTGAAGAGTCAAGGATTTATTTGTTTTCTTTCGAAGTCAAAATCATTCTTTTCTCTTCCTGACCTGGCGAAGTGTGTTTCGTTGTTCCCGGTCAGTGGAGGCGCATTATAGGGAGTTCCTGACAGCCTGCAACCCCTAATTTGAAAAAACTTTTCAACCGTGTTTTTTTTCAACAAAAATGGGGCAAAAGGCCAGATTTTAAACAATTATTAAGCTAAACATTCAGTACCCGAGTTAAACAGTAGAGTAAAATAGAAGTATAAGAAGACAAATAGGACAAAACACCATGCAACTAAATACCCAACAGCAGGCCGCCCAGCGCAATCTTTCGTATCTGCTAGCTGAAAAAATTGGCCAGCGTATTCTTGCTGGGGAATATGAAGCGAGCAGTATATTGCCTGGCGAGATAGAGTTGGGGGAGCAATTTGGTGTTAGCCGTACCGCAGTCCGTGAAGCTGTAAAGATGCTCGCCGCAAAAGGGATGTTATTACCACGCCCGCGTATCGGCACCCGAGTTATGCCGCAAACTAATTGGAACTTCCTTGACCAAGAATTACTGACCTGGTGGATGACCAAAGAAAATTTCAATCAAGTTATGCAACACTTCCTTATATTAAGGCGGTCACTCGAACCTCAAGCCTGTTCTCTGGCTGCTATCAATGCCAGCGAAAGACAGAAAGCCCTGTTAGCATCGTTGATGACAGAAATGCGAGAGCTGCATGCCCATTTTAATCGTGAGAGATGGATTCAAGTGGATGCCCAGTTTCATCAACTCATTTATGAAGCCAGCGGTAATCCATTTTTGACGTCTTTCGCTAATTTGTTCAGCTCGGTTTATCACAGTTATTTTCGTTCGATTACCGGCGATGAAGTGATTAAGCTGCAACACCATCAAAATATTGTCGATACAATTCTGGCCGGTGATAGCCTGGGTGCGTTAGTCGCTTGTCAGGTTTTATTAAAAGAGAAAGACTAACGGCCAAATGTTGTTTATATCTATATATAGAAAGAGTGGGTTCTCATACCTACCCAATAGAATCAGGACGGACAATGATAAAATCTGCGCGCAGCATGGCGGGCCTCCCTTGGATAGCCGCCATGGCTTTCTTTATGCAGGCTTTGGATGCCACCATACTGAATACGGCACTCCCTTCAATCGCGGAAAGCCTTAACCGATCGCCACTCACAATGCAGTCGGCCATTATCAGCTATACCCTGACAGTGGCAATGTTGATTCCGGTGAGTGGTTGGCTGGCGGATCGCTTCGGAACTCGGCGAGTTTTCATTTTGGCCGTTTCATTATTTACGCTGGGGTCATTACTGTGCGCACTTTCCGGCTCTTTGCCATTTTTGGTGGCTTCTCGTGTTATTCAAGGGGTGGGTGGCGCAATGATGATGCCCGTCGCCAGATTGGCACTTATCCGGGCTTATCCGCGCAGTGAGTTATTACCAGTATTAAACTTCGTGACCATTCCGGGATTAATTGGCCCAGTCATGGGGCCGTTATTAGGTGGATTACTGGTGACCTACGCCACATGGCATTGGATTTTTATTCTTAATATTCCTATCGGCTTGTTGGGCATCTTTTATGCCCGTAAATATATGCCGGACTTCACCATGCCCAAACGCGCCTTCGATATCATCGGCTTCCTGCTGTTCGGTAGCAGCTTAGTCTTGATATCTGTGAGTCTGGAAATCATGGGGCGCCCCGATATTGCCCGCTATTTGCCCGCCACTGTCCTGTTGGCCGGCTTATTGATGCTGCTCTTCTATATATTCCATGCCAAAGGCCATCCAAATCCATTGATTGGTTTGCCGCTGTTTAAAACCCGAACTTTCTCCGTTGGGATTGCCGGTAACGTGGCCTCGCGTTTAGGGACGGGCTGTGTTCCTTTCCTAATGCCACTGATGTTGCAGGTTGGATTTGGCTATTCCGCTATTATTGCCGGTTGCATGATGGCACCCACTGCCATTGGTTCAATGATGGCAAAATCAACCGTGACTCAAGTTTTACGCTCTTTGGGTTATCGCACGGTATTGGTCGGTGTTACGGCCATTATCGGGGTGTTGATTGCCTTGTTTGCATTTCAATCGCCGGGTATGTCGCCTTGGATGATGATATTGCCCTTGTTTGTGTTGGGTATGGCGATGTCGACACAATTCACCGCAATGAACACCATTACTTTGGCTGATTTAACCGATAACAATGCCAGCTCGGGTAACAGTGTTTTGGCGGTCACCCAGCAACTGGCGATTAGCTTTGGCGTTGCTATTAGCGCGGTGGTCTTGCGGTTTTACGATGGGTTGTCGGTTGGGAATAATATTGACCACTTCCACTACACCTTTATTACCATGGGTGCGGTGACATTGCTGTCATCCGTGGTGTTCTTATTACTCAAACCTAAAGATGGCGATAACTTAATTCAGGGCCGGAATGTGAAAAAAGTGACTCAGCCCGCAGAGAGTGAAGTTTAGCGGGTTGCGACCGACCCGCGCTCAATAAGCTCGGGAGTGAGAATCAGAACTTGTGGTTCCGCTTCCGGGTTATTCAGCCTATAAATAAGTGTATCAATGGCCAGTTCGCCGAGGGAATCTTTAGGCTGATGAATAGTCGTCAATGGTGGCGTCATATATTGTGCAATTTCAATATCATCATAACCAATGACTGCCATATCTTGCGGAATTGATAACCCAGCTTGATGCAAAGCCTGATAAACCCCAACCGCCATAGCATCATTACCGGTAAACACCGCTTCAGGGGGCTGCGGCAATGCAAGTAGCTGTTTCATCGCCACCAAACCACCGCCAAATTCAAAATCACTCGCTACTTCATAACCTGAAAGCACCGGCAGACCCGCACGTTCCATAGCTTGGCGGTATCCTTCCAGACGTTCTTTAGCGGGGGTTTTATCTTGTGGGCCCGCAATACAGGCAATGCGAGTATATCCTCTGGCAATCAAATACGAGGTTGCCATTTCCCCGCCTAATAAAGAGTTATCCTGAATGACGTCATTTACCCCTTCGAAAGGAGCCCAGTCCATCATAATGATTGGGAGGGAAGGATAACAACGCAGAATATCTTGTGACGGGCGGTGACTTTCAGTGCACATCAGTAGCAAACCATCGACACGTTTTTGCATCAACGTTTCAATACTGCGACTCATGCGATCAATATCGCCCTCGGTATTACACAAAATCAAACTGTAGCCGCGCTCATAGCAACTGCGCTCCACGCCACGCACCACTTCGGCATAAAACGGGTTGCTACTGGCGGTGACTAACATGCCGATAGTCCGAGTTTCATTGAGTTTTAAACTACGCGCCAATGCAGACGGGGCATAGTTTAGTTGCTTGATGACAGCCAGCACTTTGTCGCGAATAGGGTCGCTAACAAAGCGGTTTTTATTAATAACATGCGAGACAGTTGAGGTTGATACGCCCGCTAAACGGGCGACATCTTTCATGGTGGCCAAAGTTATACCCGGTCTTGTAAGAAACTGTCGATCTCGGCCCGCCATGGAATGGAAGGTTGTGCGCCAGAGCGCGTCACCGCAATAGCCGCTGCAGCATGAGCAAAACGAACCGCTAAGTCCATCGATTGGCCTTCCAATAAAGCGGTCAGTAATGCGCCATTAAATGTATCACCGGCGGCAATAGTATCTACGGCATTCACTTTGAACCCAGCAACCAATTTGCCCTGGCCTCGCTCACTGAGCCACACACCACGGCTGCCCAAAGTAATAATGACGGTCGCAATACCTTTATCATGCAAAATTTGCGCGGCTCTCGCTGCGTCATCATCTTGCTCAATATGAATACCGGTTAAGCGCTCAGCTTCGGTTTCATTTGGGGTAATCATATCCACCAGCGTTAACAGCTCATCGGGCAGTTCGCGGGCGGGGGCTGGGTTGAGGATAACCTGAGTTTGATGCTGTTTCGCCAGTTTTGCGGCGGCGATAACGGTCTCAAGTGGTGATTCCAATTGCATTAATAATGCATCTGCGCCGATAACCTGCTGCTGGTAGCGGCCAAGATATTCAGGTGTTACCGCCGAGTTTGCACCGGCATGAATACCAATAACGTTTTCACCTTCACTATTCACAAAAATCAGCGCTACACCGGTCGTGCTGCCCGCGATAGCTTCGATTGGCTGGGTATCAATATTATCGCTGGCTAACTGCTGGCGCACCCGATCACCAATATCATCTTCACCCACACAGGCTATAAACGCGATATTTGCCCCACTACGGCCAGCAGCAACGGCCTGATTAGCCCCTTTGCCACCGAAAGCAACTTTATATTGCTCCCCGACCACTGTTTCACCCGGACGTGGAAACTGCTCAATATTCAGAATATGGTCGGCATTGATGCTGCCCAAGACCACCAGTTTACCTGTTTCCATCGTATTTATTCCTTTGTACTTGAAGTTGCAGGGGGTTAGCAGCATTCACTTGCGGCCTACCTGCAACTCCAATTACCTTGGGTATATTGAATAACAACTGACGAGTGAATGAGTTTATTATTTGGTGACTAGCTTCAAGTCTACCGGGATGACGGCCTGTACTTTCTCGCCTTTCAATACTTTATCTGCGGTTTGTACACCAATAACACCAATCTGGTCTGGGCGTTGAGCAATAGTTGCGCCCATTTTGCCACTCTCGACAGCTTTAATACCATCGTCAGTGCCATCAAAACCAACCACTAGCACATCAGTTTTGCCCGCAGTCTGCAAGGCACGCAGTGCACCCAGCGCCATTTCGTCATTCTGAGCAAAGACTGCCTGAACATCTGGGTGAGCGGTCAACAAGTTTTGCATGACGTTCAAACCTTTTGTCCGGTCAAAATCTGCAGGCTGGCTAGCCAACAATTGGAATTTGTTTTTTTCCATTGATTGCTTGAAGCCTTCGCCACGCTCACGAGCAGCAGATGCGCCAGCAATCCCTTCCAATTGAATCACTTTAGCATCGCTACCGACTTTCTTCGCAATGAAGTCGCCAGCCATTTTGCCGCCGAAACGGTTATCAGAGGCCACATGGCTCACCACAGTACCGGCGTTAGCCAGACGGTCGAGAGTAATGACGGGAATATTGGCCTGATTGGCCATTTTAACCGCGTTACCCACCGCATCGGAGTCAGTTGGGTTGATCAACAGCAATTTAGTGCCGCGCACCGTTAAGTCTTGCACGTTAGCCAGTTCTTTAGCCGGGTTGTTTTGAGAATCCAAAATCACCAGGTTGTAACCCAGTTTATCCGCTTCTTTTTGTGCGCCGTCTTTCATTGAAACAAAGAACGGGTTATTCAGCGTGGAAACAACCAACGCAATGGTGTCTTTTGCCAGCGCGTTAGCACTTACGGTAGCGCTCAATGCAACAACAGAGATCAATGTAGCCAGTTTCTTCATTTTCATGGTCGCAATTCCTGTAGGGAGAGAGGTTATTTGCTGCTTTTATTGTCTACCAGCACCGCCAGCAGGATAACCACTGCTTTGACGATCATTTGGTAGTAAGAGGAGACACCCAATAAATTCAAACCGTTATTTAAAAAGCCGAGGATTAATGCGCCGATCAGGGTGCCGACAATCCGCCCTTTCCCCCCAGCGAGGCTGGTACCCCCCAGAACCACGGCTGCGATTGCATCCAGTTCATAACCGGTACCGGCTGTAGGTTGTGCTGATGATAAGCGAGCAACTTCGATAATTCCTGCCAATGCCGCTAACAATCCACAGAGTGAATAAACAATAATTTTAACTTTATCAACACTGATACCAGAGAGGCGAGTTGCCGATTCATTCCCCCCCAACGCATAGATATAACGGCCCAGTCGTGTGTGATGCAGCATGTACCAGGCCGCGATAAAGACAATCGCCATCAACCAGATAGGGGTCGGCACACCAAATGGACGGCCAATACCGAACCAACCAAAAGTGTCTCCAACATCAGTAAAACCAGTATTTATCGGGCTACCATTGGTATAAACCATGGTGACACCACGCAGTAATAGCATCATCACCAAGGTGGCAATAAAGGCCTGCACTTTACCCTTAGCGACAATCACCCCGGTGATGCCGCCGATAAACGCCCCCAGAGCCAGTGCGGCCCCTACTGCCACCAGTGCATTAACTTCCAACCCGACAATCGAAGCTGCCACCGCGCCAGTCAGCGCCAGTAATGACCCTACCGACAGGTCAATACCTGAGGTCAGAATAACCAGTGTCATCCCAACGGCCATAATGGCGTTGACGGAAGTCTGCTGGAGAATGTTAAACATGTTATTAAGGGTAAAAAAGTTCGGGCTTAGTGACGAAACCACAGCAATCAGCACCAGCAGCGCAATCAGTGATTTTTGTTCTAATAACCATTCTTTACTGAACCAGCGCTTTGTATTGATAGTCTGGGAACTCATATCTGATTACTCCTGCTCTACTCGTCATATTTCAAGCTGCATGTGCGTTGGCTTCCTTCGTTCACCCCAGTCACTTACCTGTGTAAGCTCCAGGGGATTTACTCTGTTGCCGCCTTCCTGCAACTCGAATTATTGAGAGTCTAAATAATTTATTTTTCCAATAAATCGCGCTTGCCGACGGCCGCAGCCATCAACACTTCTTGGGTAGCCTGTTCAATAGAAAACTCGCCGCTTAACTGGCCTTCATGCATCACAATGATGCGGTCGCTCATGCCCAGCACTTCCGGCATTTCCGAGGAAACCAGAATGATGCTCAGCCCTTCTTGTTTGAATTGGTTAATTAACTGGTAGATTTCTTTTTTGGCCCCGACATCCACCCCACGAGTGGGTTCATCAAGGATCAAAACTTTCGGCCGAGTCATTAGACCCCGAGCGATAGCCACTTTTTGCTGATTACCACCGGACAGCAAACCAATCGGCTGTTCCATGGAAGGCGTTTTGATATTAAATAAACGAATGAAATCCGCCACCGCCTGCTGTTCATCAGCATGCTTGAGCGATCCCCCTGAACGGCTGAAATAACGCAATGCAGTCAAAGACATATTTTCTTTAACTGACATGCCGAGCACTAAGCCATCGCGCTTACGATCTTCAGAAATGTACACAATGCCGTTTGCTAAACCATCCTGCGGTGAATGAGTCACGACTTCACGGCCATCCAACATAACAAAGCCAGATTTACGCGGCAGCGCACCATAGATGATTTTCATCAGCTCAGTGCGGCCAGCGCCCATCAAACCCGCCACACCCAGAATTTCGCCACTGTAGAGGGTGAAATTGACATTTGTCACCCCTGGGCCACATAGCTGTTTGACCTGTAAGCGTTTTTCACCACGCGGTAAATTTAGGCGCGGATATTGCTCTTCCAGCTTACGGCCTACCATCATCTCAATCAGTGAGTTTTCGGTCAGCGTGTTAACCGGTTTTTCGGCGATAAACTGCCCATCACGGAACACCGTGACGTCATCGCAAATCTCAAAGATTTCTTTTAAGCGGTGGGAGATATAAACAATGCCACGGCCTTCCGCTTTCAACTCTTTAATAACATTAAATAAAGAGGCCGTTTCAGTGTCGGTCAGGGCATCGGTTGGTTCATCCATAATGATGACTTTGGATTCAAAGCTCAGCACTTTGGCGATTTCCACCATTTGCTGATCACCAATGGAAAGCTCGCCCACCAGCCGATGGCTGCTGTAGCTGATATTTAAGCGCGCCAGCAATAAATCAGCTTCGGCATACATTTTTTTCCAATCAATGCTGCCAAAGCGATTAACAAACTCGCGCCCTAAAAAGATATTTTCTGCGATGGTTAACTGTGGGATCAGGTTAAGTTCCTGATGAATAATGCCAATCCCCGCTTCCTGTGAGTCTTTCGGGCCATTAAACACCACTTCTTTACCCAAGAAATGTTGGCTGCCAGCATCTTTGTTATAGATACCGGTCAGCACTTTCATCATGGTCGATTTTCCGGCCCCATTTTCGCCTACCAGTGCCATCACCCTGCCGGGATAGACACTCAGCGCAGCACCCGAGAGTGCTTTGACGCCGGGAAAGGCTTTATCAATCCCTTTCAGTTGCAGCAAAGGTTGCATAAACGCCTCAGAAAGTTACGCCGGAGCAGAGAATGATGTTAGCAAAGGGGGAACATTCCCCGCTACGAATCACTGCCCGGCTTTGTTTGGTTTGCTCTTTAAAAGCCTCATGGCTGATATAGTGCAAAGCAATTTGGTTTCCCTGGTGTTGCTCAAGTTGTGATAGTTGTGCGAGTAACGTTTCATGGAGTTGCGGGTTATTTTTAATAATCTCCTCCGCCAAGACGGCACTCTCAACCTGCATTTCTTGTGTTACCACCTCAAAAACCTGGAGGAACCCAGGGACGCCTCGAGTCAGTGCCAAATCGATACGTGTGGTGGTTGCCGGTATTGGCAGCCCCGCATCACCTATCACAATCTGATCGGTATGGCCCAGGCGGGAGATAACAGCAGAAATATCAGAATTCAGTAATGCGCCTTTTTTCATTTTCGACTCCAACAGCGAAACGTTTCGCTGATACTGAGTTTAGAAAAATGACCGCAGAAGGCAAACCCAATTTGGTGAAATTGTGATCACCATCGAAACGTTTCGCTGAACAAATGAAAAGCGGGGATGATGAATGTGAAAAAGGCCGTTATGTTTAACGGCCTTGAAGGTTATTGATAAATCTATTTTGTCACGGGCGGCTGCACCGACGGGCGCTCCGACGGCTTACGCACTTGTATTTGACACTAAGAGGGACCCATTCGGCACATTTCCCCGCGTATCAACTTTGTCAGCAGCCTTTGAGCTAAATCTCTACCTGAGTTCCCAATTCAATCACCCTATTCGGCGGGATTTCAAACTGATCGGCAGCGCGCAGCGCATTACGGCTGAGGGCAATAAACAGCTTGCCGCGCAAGAACATATACCATGGCCGCTTGGTCAGAATGAGTGACTCGTGAGACATAAAGAATGAAGTCTCCATCATCTGGCAAGGTAAGCCTTCCAAACCACAGCGATGGAAAATCTCTTCCACATTTGGGGTTTCATGCCAACCATAACTCGCCACAACCCGCCAGAACGTCGGCGAGAGCTGCTCGATGGTCACGCGATTAACATTATGGACATACGGCGCATCTTCAGTTCTCAGTGTCAGTAAGACCACTCGCTCATGTAATACTTTGTTATGTTTGAGGTTATGTAGCAATGCGAACGGAATAACATTCATCGCCCGCGACATATAGACCGCGGTGCCGGGAACACGAACCGGAGGTGACTTCTCCAATGAAGCAATCATCGCTTCCAGTGAATTGCCGTGTTCATGCATACGGCGCAACAAGCTGAAACGCTCGCTTTTCCAGGTGGTCATGATGATAAACATCACCAGCCCCAATGACAGTGGCAACCAACCACCGGAGAACAATTTCAGGGCGTTGGCAGAGAACATGGGAATATCAATAATCAATAAGAGCACTAACAGGCAACCAACAAAAGCTCGGTTCCAGTGCCAGTTTTTCAGCGCTACGGTACAGAACAGAACACTGGTGATGACCATGGTACCGGTTACGGCAATACCGTAAGCGGCCGCCAAATTACTGGAGCGTTCGAATCCGACAATCACCAATACCACCGCCAGATACAGCGTCCAGTTAATCACCGGGATATATATCTGCCCTGATTCCATTTCTGAGGTATGAATAATGCGCATCGGCGGTAAATAACCTAAACGAACCGCCTGTCGGGTCAGTGAGAATACACCGGAGATGACAGCCTGCGAGGCAATAACGGTCGCCAATGTCGCCAATATTAATAGTGGAATCAATGCCCAGTCGGGGGCGAGCAGGAAGAAGGGGTTTTTGATGGCTTCCGGATTTTTCAGTAATAACGCGCCCTGGCCAAAATAATTTAGCACCAATGAGGGCAGCACCACGGTAAACCATGCTAACCGAATAGGAAATTTACCAAAATGCCCCATATCTGCATATAAGGCTTCCACCCCGGTAATAGCTAAAACTACCGCACCAAGGGCAAAAAATGAAACAGACTTATATTCAGTGAAGAAGCTTATCGCCCATTTCGGATTCAATGCAGCCAGCACTTCTGGATTCGCGATAATACTGCGTAACCCCAGCAGCGCCAAGGTCAGGAACCAAACCAACATCACCGGGGCAAACAATTTACCGACGCTGCCAGTCCCGTGTTTTTGAATCACAAATAACAGGGTTAAAACGGCAATAGAGCAAGGGACAATATAAGGATCAAGTGCAGGTGCGGCTATTTCTAGCCCTTCGATGGCCGACATAACCGATATTGCCGGGGTGATGACCACCTCACCATAAAAGAAACTGCCACCAATTAAGCCGAGGATCACCAAAATGGAAGTGGCTCTGGAAGACGTATTACGCCCAGCCAAAGACATTAAGGTTAAAATCCCCCCTTCACCGGCGTTATCCGCGCGCATGACATAGGTCAGATATTTAACCGAGACAATCAGAATTAACATCCAGAAAATCAGTGATAAAAACCCAAATACCACATCCGGACGGACATCAAAACCGTAATGACCAGAAAAACACTCTCTCAAGGTATAGAGTGGGCTAGTACCAATATCACCGTAAACGACCCCGATTGCTGCCAGGGTTACCGCCGATAAAGATTGTTTTTTATGTTCTGTGCTCATAATTGAATTCTTTTTGCTAGAACATCCATAACCTGATGTGTACGTTTAAGAACCGCAATAACCGGCTCTGTGTCCCTTGACGGCCACCAAAAGGCGCACAGTATGCACCATTTCAATAGATTGCCTACTCTTAAATCAAGCACAAGAAAGAGCAAAAGTAGATCGACTACAAATAGCTGATGATATAAAAATATTACTAATCAAAGATCTATCCCATTAAGAAAAAGAGGATTTATTTCCGCTGATCAGGTAAAAATTAATCAACTAATGGACATATAGAGCAATTATGGCGCAATCATCACAATTAGCAGAAAGAATCTCCCGCTTAAGCAGTGCCCTTGAGAGTGGGCTGTATGAAAGACAGGAGGCTATCCGCTTGTGTTTGTTGGCCGCCCTCAGCGGCGAGAGTGTATTCCTGCTCGGCCCGCCGGGGATTGCCAAAAGCCTGATTGCCCGCCGCCTAAAATTCGCTTTCCGAAACGCCCGGGCATTTGAATATCTGATGACCCGTTTTTCTACACCGGAAGAAGTATTTGGTCCACTTTCAATCCAAGCATTGAAAGAAGAAGGGCGCTATCAGCGTATGACTGGCGGCTATTTACCCGAGGCTGAAATTGTTTTCCTGGATGAAATTTGGAAAGCAGGCCCAGCTATTCTGAATACTTTGCTGACCGCCATTAATGAACGGCGCTTTCGTAATGGTGATCGGGAAGACAGTATCCCGATGCGTTTATTGGTGACGGCCTCTAATGAGTTGCCGGATGCGGACAGCAGTCTGGAAGCGCTTTATGACCGAATGCTGATCCGCCTGTGGCTGGATCGCGTGCAAGAAAAACAGAACTTCCGCTCATTGCTACTCAGCCGTCAAAATGAAAATCACAATCCAGTCGCTGAAAACCTCAGTATCACTGATGACGAGTTTTATCAGTGGCAGCCGTTGATAGACAAAATAACCCTACCAGATAACTGTTTTGAGCTTATTTTTCAGCTACGTCAACAGCTCAGTGCGCAAGAACAAGCGCCGTATGTCTCTGACCGCCGTTGGAAAAAAGCCCTACGTTTACTGCAAGCTAGCGCCTTTTTCAGTGGTCGGGATGAAATAACCCCCATCGACTTAATCTTGCTGAAAGATTGCTTATGGCATGACCTGAGTTCGCTTAAATTGCTACAAAAACAGCTTGAACAGTTGCTAACGGAGCAGGGATATCAGCAGCAAAGCCTATTAATGAAGCTCCAGCATATTCATGGCCAATGGTTGAAGCACCAGCAGCAGCAAAGTGACCATCAAGCGCTGACAGTGACCAAGCAAAGCGGAATGTTCAGCCGTAAAGCGCAATATTCCCTGCCAGAGCATCTCACAGATAGCACCCTGACCCTGTTTCTGCAAAAACCGCTTAGTTTGCATGACATTCAGGTCAATCATCTGCAAATAGAGAAAGAAGCACTGGCTCAATGGTTGAATAAAGGGGGCGTTTTACGCGCCAAATTAAATGGGGTCGGGTATGCCCAATCTATTGATGCCGAAATTGACGATCAACTGCATATCACGGTACTGGATGTAAGCCGCCAACCATCAATATTGTCACAACCCGGAGCGGCTACCGCCAGTGTGCCGCCCGAGTTACTGATAAAGTTGGCAGAACTGGAAAATAGCCTGGCGGAGCAACGGCGCTTATTCAGTCAGCATCAACCTTGTTTATTCACGCCGTCCTCTTGGTTGGCGAAAATAGAAGCCAGCTTGTTGAATGTGGCAGAGCAAGTGAAACAGCTACAACAAAAACTACGCGGGTATTAGTCAATGCTCAGCCTGGCAACATTGGATTTGCTGCTATCGATAAGCGAAAGTGAGCTTATCGAAGAGATGGTGGTGGGGTTATTGGTATCACCGCAGTTAGCCATATTCTTTGAAAAATTCCCGCGCATTAAACGGGCATTAATGAAGGATATCCCCGGCTGGAAGCAAAACTTGCAACAGCGTATTCGGGAGGCGAAAGTCCCCACGAGTCTGGCAAATGAGTTTGCCCTGTATCAACAGAGCCTGTTGGAGACCAATCCGTTATTTTATGCCCATCTCCCGGAGATTGTGGCGCAGCTGCAACAATGGCATTCCCCTTTCGCCGCCCAAGCTAAATCATTGCTACAAACCGCTGATTTAGAAAAAAATCCCCAAACTGGCGATAGCTTTCAAACCCTCTTTTTACAGCGCTGGCGCGTCAGCCTAACCTTACAGACCATCACTATTCATCATCAATTGCTTGAGCAAGAACGGGAGCAACTTTTAGCTGAGTTACAACAACGGCTGGCACTCAGTGGTGCTTTGGAACCGATCCTGGCGACTAATGATGGCGCGGCTGGGCGACTTTGGGATATGAGTCAGGGCCACTTACAGCGCGGTGATTATCAGTTATTGCTGCAATATGGCGATTTTCTGCAACAACAGCCGGAATTACAGCAACTCGCGGAGCAACTGGGCCGCAGCCGCAGTGCTAAAGCACAACCCACTCCCAATGCCCGTTTTGAACCTTACACCGTGATGGTGCGGCAACCTGATACCGTGCCAGAGGAAGTCAGTGGCATTCATCAGAGCAATGATATTCTGCGATTACTGCCGACCGAGCTAGTGATGTTGGGAATGAGTGAATTGGAGTTTGAGTTTTATCGCCGCCTACTGGAGCGGCGTTTACTCACTTATCGCTTACAAGGTGATAATTGGCAGGAGAAAACCTTGCAGCGCCCGGTCAGCCTTAAAAACCATGACGAACAACCCCGTGGCCCTTTTATTGTCTGTGTCGATACCTCGGGTTCAATGGGGGAATTTAACGAGCAATGTGCTAAAGCATTCTGTTTAGCGCTGCTCCGTATTGCGCTGGAGGATAATCGCCGCTGTTACATCATGTTATTCGCCACGGAAATCATTCACTACGAACTCTCATCAGCCAGTGGTATTGAGCAGGCGATACGTTTTCTCAGCCAACATTTTCGTGGTGGTACCGATCTGGCGGCTTGTTTAGCCAGTACCCTCAATAAAATGGAAGAGAGGGATTGGTATGATGCGGATGCCGTGATTATTTCCGATTTCATTGCCCAGCGTTTACCCGAGGAATTGATTAGAAAGATTAAAATCCAGCAGCAAGCCCATCACCACCGGTTCCATGCCGTGGCGATGTCTGCCTATGGTAAGCCCGGTATCATGCGGATTTTCGATCATATCTGGCGCTTTGATACCGGGTTGAAAAGCCGCTTAATACGCCGCTGGAAACGCTAACAAATAGAACTAATTAAGCAACCCCGCACCGACGTTAATTGACAGCCCCAAGATCGTCATATTGAAAATAAAAGACAATACTGACTGCAATAATACGACGCGGCGGATGTCTGACGTGCCGGTCGAAACATCTGCAGTTTGCGAAGCCACACCAATAGTGAATGAAAAATAAAGAAAATCCCAATAGGAAGGCTCAGTAACCTCTTTGGGGAAAATTAACGGGAGAACAGCATCAGACTCATCACGGGACTGATAAAACAAATGGGCGTAATGCATAGTAAAAGCGGTTGGCAATAATAGCCACGAAACCAATAACGTCATTCCCGTGAGCACTAAATGAAATGCTTTAGCCGACCCAGATAACTGGTTTGCCGTACTTAACTCAAACAGGATAACCAGAATACTTGCCAGACACGCCATACTGACAATACTCAGCACCATAGTGGCACTTTCATCCTGTTTACGAGCTATTAGTCTGATTTTTTTCGGATCATTTCGCAATAATTGCAGCCATAAAAACAACAAATAGAGCCACGCAAATATATTCCAACTCACCATCAGACGCAGCAATACAGTGAAATGTGATGGCAACAGAAAGTAAGTGATTATTCCAGCACCAACGGATAACAATAATCTTGGACGAGCATGTGAATAATGTCTAAGTGGGTGAAATCGAACCATAACGTCAGCAGCCTTATAGGTGAAACATCTTACTATTATGCCACCTACAGCATAGATGAAAGAACCCGCTCATGTTTATGATGTTAAAAACCCGCTATAGCTGCATAAGCCATAACGGGTTGAAATAATAAAAAGATAATCAGGGATGTTTACAGCAGGCCTTCAACCTTCGCGCTAATTTCTGGCCCCCACACACCACACTGAACCTGACCAATATGCTGTTGTTGCAGCAATAACATCACTAAACGGGACTGGCCGATACCGCCGCCGATTGTTTGTGGCATTTCGCCTTGTAGCAGTGATTGGTGCCATTCCAATTTCAAACGATCTTCATCAGATGTCAGAGCCAACTGGCGTTTCAATGCTTCTGCATCGACACGGATTCCCATGGATGAAATTTCAAAAGCATCTTCCAGCACCGGGTTCCAAACAATAATGTCGCCGTTTAGCCCAGCAAAACCTTCCGCGCTCGGAGAGGTCCAGTCATCATAATCTGGCGCACGAACATCATGAGATTGACCATCAGCCAATTTACCGCCGATACCAATCAAGAATACTGCACCCAATTCTTTAGCAATAGCGCGTTCACGGCCCTTTGCATCAAGGTCAGGGAATTTAGCGCGCAAGCTTTCACTGTGGATAAAATGAATCTGTTCTGGCAAGAAAGGTTTGATACCAAATTCAGCACTGACCGCCGCTTCAGTTTCTTTAATCGCAGTGTAGATTTTGTTAACAGTGGATTTCAGGTAAGCCAGGTTGCGTTCACCACCCCCCATTACGCGCTCCCAATCCCACTGATCAACATACACTGAATGAATAGCACTAAGACGATCTTCATCAGGGCGCAATGCTTTCATATGGGTGTAAATCCCTTGATCAGCACCAAAATCAAAGCGGCCTAAAGTCTTACGTTTCCATTTAGCTAATGAATGAACAACTTCAAAGGTCGCATCTGGCAAAGTTTTTACTTTTACCTGAACCGCTTTCTCTGAACCAGAAAGGTTATCTTGAGTACCATCGCCAACACGGCTCAGGATAGGTGCCTGTACTTCAATCAGACCCAGTTGCTGTTCTAATTGACGGGAAAAGAAAGATTTTACGAAGCTGATCTGCTGTTGTTTTTGAATAAATTGTTTTTTCATTGTCGTTTTCTCAATTCGTTGCTGTCGATTATGCAAATTGTTTATTGTGCCGTTTGGCTTGTCATCGATTAAGCAACAGAATAGGGGTTAAATTCAATATCCAACAAACAATATTGCTATTTCACTTTTAATCATTCATTTTTATGGGTCTATAATTAGATAATCGATAAAAAAAGGCGGGTAATATGGGTGAAATTTATCAAATCGATAATCTCGATCGCGGCATCCTGAACGCATTAATGGAAAATGCGCGCACACCTTACGCAGAATTAGCAAAAAATTTTGGTGTAAGTCCAGGGACAATTCATGTCCGTGTTGAGAAAATGCGCCAGGCGGGAATTATCACCGCAGCCTGCGTTCACGTTAATCCAAAACAGCTGGGTTATGACGTGTGCTGCTTTATCGGCATCATTTTGAAAAGTGCCAAAGATTACCCGTCCGCACTGAAAAAACTGGAGAGCTTAGAAGAAGTTGTAGAAGCCTATTACACCACAGGCCATTACAGCATCTTTATTAAGGTCATGTGTAAATCGATAGATGCACTGCAACAAGTACTTATCAACAAGATCCAGACGATTGATGAGATCCAGTCAACAGAGACACTTATTTCCCTGCAAAACCCCATCATGCGTACCATCGTGCCCTGAGCACTAAATAACTATACCCACATTATCCACAGGTAGATCCCAGCTGATTCACAGCGTACAATACTGGTTCATTACTTCGGTTGGGTTCTTTATGGCTGACATTACCTTGATCAGTGGCAGTACACTTGGCAGTGCTGAATATGTTGCTGAACATTTAGCTGAGAAATTAGAAGAGGCGGGTTTCTCGACAGAAACATTGCATGGCCCTGAATTGGACGAGCTAACTCTGGATGGTTTGTGGCTAATCATCACTTCCACCCATGGTGCCGGTGATTTGCCAGACAATCTTCAGCCTTTATTAGAACAAATAGAAGAGCAGAAACCGAATCTCTCTCAGGTTCGCTTTGGTGCTGTTGGTTTGGGCAGTTCAGAATATGACACTTTCTGTGGTGCGGTCAGAAAATTGGATCAGCAATTGATCGCTCAGGGAGCATTGCGTGTAGGTGATATTTTAGAAATTGACGTCATCCAACATGAAATTCCTGAGGACCCGGCAGAGATTTGGGTTAAAAATTGGATTGATTTGCTCTAATTTGCTTAAAGATCACGCGATCGAATGTGGATAAGTAAGCTTAAAAGCAGGTAATAAGCAGTACATATCCACATAACAACCTTAGTGACTAAAAGTGCCTGTGCATAACATGCCATTTAGATCCCAGCTTATACGCAATAGGATCACCGATCATTCACAGCAAACGATCCTCCTTAATATTATGATCTTTAATGTGAATATTCACTTATCCACAGAGGATCATGATCCTAATAAGAGATCTAATAAAGAGATCTTTAAATAAAAAGATCTTCTTTTAATTAAGGGCGATCCTAAGCTACTTGGTCGATCGTCTAAACTTGAGTATAATCCCCCACCCCAGGGCAAATACAGAAATTCGCATAACGGCGAGGTGCAGTACCATGTTTTATCCAGATCAATTTGACGTCATCATCATTGGTGGTGGCCATGCCGGCACGGAAGCTGCGATGGCAGCAGCACGCATGGGACGTCAGACCTTATTGCTGACGCACAATATCGACACACTGGGACAAATGTCTTGTAACCCAGCGATTGGCGGTATTGGTAAGGGGCATTTGGTAAAAGAGATCGATGCTCTGGGCGGCTTAATGGCAATGGCAACTGACCAGGCCGGTATTCAGTTTAGGATACTAAACGCCAGCAAAGGGCCTGCGGTAAGAGCGACTCGAGCGCAGGCTGACCGCGTCCTGTATCGCCAGGCAGTACGTACCGCATTGGAAAACCAGCCTAACTTGATGATCTTCCAGCAACCTGTTGAAGATCTGATAGTTGAGAACGATCGTGTGGTCGGTGCTGTGACCAAAATGGGGTTAAAATTCCGTGCTAAAGCCGTGGTATTAACCGTCGGCACCTTCCTGGACGGGAAAATTCATATTGGCCTTGAGAACTACAGCGGTGGCCGTGCGGGTGATCCGCCATCCATCTCATTGTCACAACGCTTGCGTGAACTACCGCTGCGAGTTAATCGCCTTAAAACCGGTACTCCGCCACGAATTGATGCGCGCACCATCGATTTTAGCCAATTAGCACCTCAGCTTGGCGATACGCCAATTCCAGTATTCTCTTTCCTGGGAAATGCGGATCAGCACCCTGAGCAGATGGCGTGCCATATCACGTATACCAATGAAAAAACGCATGATGTGATCCGCAATAACTTGGATCGCAGCCCGATGTATGCCGGGATCATCGAAGGGATTGGCCCACGTTACTGCCCATCGATCGAAGACAAAGTCATGCGCTTTGCCGATCGTAATTCACATCAGATCTTCCTTGAACCAGAAGGCCTGACCAGTAATGAAATCTATCCAAACGGCATTTCTACCAGTTTGCCTTTTGATGTCCAGATGCAGATAGTCCGGTCAATGAAAGGGCTTGAAAATGCACGAATCATTCGGCCGGGTTATGCCATTGAATATGATTTCTTTGATCCCCGCGATTTGAAACCCACTTTGGAAAGCAAATATATCCAGGGCTTATTCTTTGCCGGACAAATCAATGGTACCACTGGCTATGAAGAAGCAGCAGCTCAAGGGCTGCTTGCAGGCCTCAATGCGGGCCGTTTCGCCAATGATGATGATGGGTGGTCACCTCGCCGCGATGAAGCTTACCTTGGCGTGCTGGTGGATGATTTAAGCACTCTCGGCACCAAAGAGCCATACCGCATGTTTACCTCACGAGCGGAATATCGTCTGATGCTGCGTGAAGACAACGCGGATTTGCGCTTGACTGAAATGGGCCGCAAATTAGGGCTGGTCGATGATGCTCGTTGGGCACACTTTAGCCAGAAAATTGAACAAATTGAAAAAGAACGTCAGCGCCTACGTGATATATGGGTTCATCCTCATTCTGAAAATGTAGCTGAAATCAATGCATTGCTGAAAGCCCCACTGTCAAAAGAAGCCAATGGGGAAGAACTATTACGCCGCCCTGAAATTGACTATCGCTTGTTAACGACTTTGCCTTCATTTGGCCCGGCATTAACTGATCCGCAAGCTGCTGATCAAGTTGAAATTCAGGTTAAATATCAAGGCTATATTGCTCGTCAGCAGGAAGAAATCGAAAAACAGCTGCGCAATGAGAATACATTGCTGCCCGCTGATTTAGATTATCGCCAAGTCTCTGGTTTATCGAACGAAGTTATCGCTAAACTGAATGATCACAAACCTAATTCTATCGGCCAGGCCTCACGTATTTCAGGTATTACACCTGCGGCAATTTCCATTTTGCTGGTTTGGCTGAAAAAACAGGGTTTGCTACGCCGTAGCGCGTAACTATTCAACATTTGCCTGAACTGCGAGAGATCAGCAGTCAGGCAGATTTAGCTGTTTTGCAGACAGTAACTAAATTTCAAACCACTAGCTCGGCTAGATTATCACTCCGTATATCGGCTCATTACATGCTGACAGAGGTTTTTTAGTCAGAGGATATTGTTGTGTTAAAAAAATTAGACTCCTTGCTGAACGCAGCAGGTATTGCGTTACCCGATCAGCAAAAACACCAATTGGTCGGCTATGTGGAACTGCTTGATAAGTGGAACAAAGCTTATAATCTGACTTCTGTTCGTGACCCAATGCAAATGTTGGTACGACATATCCTGGATAGCATTGTCGTTAACCCACACTTGCAAGGTAACCGTTTTATTGATGTTGGCACGGGGCCTGGGCTTCCTGGGATACCTTTAGCCATTGTGCGCCCCGATGCGCACTTCGTATTACTCGACAGCTTGGGTAAACGCGTTCGCTTTTTACGGCAAGTACAGCATGAGTTAGGGCTAAGCAATATCGAGCCGGTACAAAGTCGAGTTGAGGACTTTGCCGCAAAACCGCCATTTGATGGTGTAATAAGCCGTGCATTTGCATCCCTACAAGATATGCTGTCTTGGTGTCATCATCTGCCAGCCAAGCCCGAAGGGCGTTTTTATGCGCTAAAAGGGGTAAGGCCAGATGATGAATTAGCGATATTGCCTGAAGGAATAGTTTTGGAGTCGGTGGTTAGATTGCAGATACCAGAGTTAGACGGTGAACGTCATTTGGTTATTCTTAAGTCAAACTAACTTTGCTATTTATCAAAAAAATGTAATAAATCCTTAATGAAAGTAGGGGGTTTATCTTATTTAGTCCTTTTAATATAGGCGAATATTTATTCGCTAATGTTCATGCGGGAAGATTATATTTCACGTATTGTTTACAAAAACATCGTCTGCGGATGATCAAATTATATTGAAAGCGACCAAATAGTCACTTTGAGCATTATTTTACCGAAGAGATTATGTTTTTTATGTATCCAAACTGTTGCCAGGTTATTATCTGAAATGTCAACGGTAAGTTTTTACTAAGTAGATAAGTTGTTTGATAATGGTTTAAATTTAACATTATGATTTGTAAAAGGTTTTAATGGCTCTTTTGGTTAAAGACAAAGTAAAGCTTTATAGGATATAAATCAGTTAGTTTTAAGTTTTGTGATCTGTTGCACGATTTATTGATAATGGCTGGAATCGTCAGACAATTAAATATGTGCTTTATTCCGAGGCTTTTCTTGTGAAAATAGCGCGAAAGAAGAAAATTTAAATAATTGTTCACCTTTTCGCTACTTATCGATTGAATTCGTTTGAGTGGCCCGTATAATTTGCTCGTTTTTTGCTGCTTGACTCAATGGGGTAAAAGGCAGTTTTATACCTCACTCAGCATACCTTTAGTGTGGTTTGGAGAGAACAAACGTCATGCCTGTATCCCTTTACAGTGGGAAAATTGCACGAAAGTTGCTGTTGTTGCAGTTAATGACTTTTGTTGTTCTCAGTGCTGTTTTTGGTTTTAAAAGCCTGGAATGGAGTGCTTCTGCTCTGGCAGGAGGATTGGCAGCCTGGTTGCCCAGTGCCATTTTTATGTTGTTTGCTTGCCGCCATCAAGTAAAAACAGCTGCTCCAGGTCGTGTTGCGTGGTCGTTTGCCATTGGCGAAGGGTTAAAAGTTATCATGACGATAATTTTGCTGATTGTGGCATTAGGGCTGTTTAAAGCAGCGTTTGCGCCACTCGGTTTAACCTATTTAGCGGTGCTGATTGTGCAGATATTGGCACCGGCCGTGATAAGCGGCTACCGTACTTAACAGTTATCGTATTCGACGGTCACCGTATTTAACTACAAAAAGGGTAAGAGGCATCATGTCTGCATCAGGAGAAATCTCTACTCCAAGGGACTACATAGGGCACCACCTGAATAACCTTCAGTTGGACCTGCGTACCTTTGAGTTGGTCAATCCCCACTCACCTGGCCCTGCAACGTTCTGGACGTTGAACATTGACTCTTTGTTCTTCTCTGTCGTGCTGGGGTTAGCTTTTCTGTTTGTGTTCCGCAAAGTTGCGGCAGGTGCCACCAGTGGCGTGCCTGGTAAATTACAGACGGCTGTTGAGTTAATTATCGGTTTTGTCGATAACAGCGTACGGGATATGTACCACGGCAAAAGTAAAGTCATCGCACCATTAGCCCTAACTGTGTTTGTTTGGGTTTTATTGATGAACATGATGGACTTACTGCCAATCGATTTACTGCCTTACATCGGTGAACATGTCTTTGGGTTACCAGCGCTGCGCGTGGTACCGACTGCTGACGTAAGTATTACCTTGTCCATGGCATTGGGTGTCTTCATCCTGATCCTGTTCTATAGCATTAAAATGAAAGGTGTAGGCGGCTTCGTAAAAGAATTAACGATGCAGCCGTTCAATCACCCGATATTCATTCCAGTGAACTTAATTCTGGAAGGTGTCAGCCTGCTGTCCAAACCGGTTTCACTCGGTCTGCGACTGTTCGGCAACATGTATGCGGGTGAGTTGATCTTCATCCTGATTGCTGGTCTGTTGCCGTGGTGGTCACAGTGGATGCTCAGTTTAC
The DNA here is from genome assembly GCF_900460525.1 of Yersinia kristensenii. Classification (NCBI taxonomy): domain Bacteria; kingdom Pseudomonadati; phylum Pseudomonadota; class Gammaproteobacteria; order Enterobacterales; family Yersiniaceae; genus Yersinia; species Yersinia kristensenii. The sequence goes on along the minus strand of NZ_UHIY01000001.1, from coordinate 1,485,862 downwards.
CTTGGGCTATCTTCCACATACTGATTATTACGCTACAAGCCTTTATCTTCATGGTTCTGACGATTGTCTATCTGTCGATGGCGTCCGAAGAGCACTGATTTTCTTATAACACTACTGCGTTTTAACTGAAATAAACTGGAGACTGTCATGGAAAACCTGAATATGGATCTGCTGTACATGGCTGCCGCTATAATGATGGGTTTAGCGGCAATCGGTGCTGCGATCGGTATCGGCATCCTGGGTGGTAAATTTTTGGAAGGCGCTGCACGTCAGCCTGACCTGATTCCTCTGCTGCGTACACAGTTCTTTATCGTCATGGGTCTGGTTGACGCCATCCCTATGATCGCTGTTGGTCTGGGTCTGTACGTGATGTTTGCTGTCGCGTAAGTAGAGTTTTCTCTACTGTGAACTACACCAAACTATTAACTTTTAAAGAGGCATTGTGCTGTGAATCTTAACGCAACAATCCTCGGCCAGGCCATCGCGTTTGTCCTGTTTGTCCTGTTTTGTATGAAGTATATATGGCCGCCGATTATGGCTGCCATCGAGAAGCGTCAAAAAGAAATTGCTGACGGTCTCTCTTCTGCAGAACGTGCCAAAAAAGATTTGGACTTAGCGCAAGCCAATGCGACCGACCAACTGAAGAAGGCCAAAGCAGAAGCACAGGTGATTATTGAGCAGGCGAGTAAACGCAAAGCTCAAATCCTTGATGAAGCTAAAGCAGAGGCTGAACAGGAACGTAACAAAATCGTGGCGCAAGCGCAGGCAGAGATCGACGCCGAACGTAAGCGTGCTCGTGAAGAGTTGCGTAAGCAAGTCGCGATGTTGGCTATAGCTGGCGCCGAGAAGATCATCGAACGTTCCGTGGATGAAGCTGCTAACAGCGACATCGTTGATAAACTGGTCGCTGAACTGTAAGGAGGGAGGGGCTGATGTCTGAATTTGTAACTGTAGCTCGCCCCTACGCCAAAGCAGCTTTTGACTTTGCTGTTGAGCACCAGGTGGTTGAACGTTGGCAAGATATGCTGGCGTTTACTGCCCAAGTGACGCGCAATGAACAAATCGCTGAATTGCTTTCTGGTGCTGTAGCGCCAGAAACAATGTCTAAGACGTTTATTGCAGTCTGTGGTGATCAGCTCGATGAACCCGCACAGAACTTCATTCGAGTTATGGCGGAGAATGGCCGTTTACTGGTTCTTCCTGAGGTACTACAGCAGTTTATTCAACTGCGTGCCTCGCTGGAGTCGACCGTCGACGTTGAAGTGAGCTCTGCGAGCCCATTGAACGACGAACAGCTGGCGAAAATTGCCGCTGCGATGGAAAAACGTCTATCACGCAAAGTTAAGCTGAATTGCAAAATCGATAAGTCCGTAATGGCCGGCGTAGTAATACGTGCAGGCGATATGGTGATAGATGGCAGCGTTCGCGGTCGTCTAGAACGCCTGGCGGACGTCTTGCAGTCTTAAGGGGACTGGAGCATATGCAACTGAATTCCACCGAAATCAGCGAACTGATCAAGCAGCGCATTGCTCAGTTCAATGTGGTGAGCGAAGCTCACAATGAAGGTACTATTGTTTCCGTTAGTGACGGGATCATTCGCGTACACGGTTTGGCCGAGGTTATGCAGGGCGAGATGATCGCACTGCCAGGCAATCGTTACGCAATCGCACTGAACTTGGAGCGCGACTCCGTAGGTGCTGTAGTTATGGGTCCGTACGCCGATCTTGCCGAAGGCATGAAGGTTAAATGTACTGGCCGCATCCTGGAAGTTCCAGTCGGTCGTGGCCTGTTGGGTCGCGTCGTCAATACTCTGGGTGAACCTATTGATGGTAAAGGTCCGGTAGAAAACGATGGCTTCTCAGCTGTTGAAGCTATCGCACCTGGCGTTATCGAACGTCAATCCGTTGATGAACCTGTTCAGACCGGCTATAAGTCTGTCGATGCCATGATTCCAATCGGTCGTGGTCAGCGTGAATTGATCATCGGTGACCGTCAGACAGGTAAAACTGCTCTGGCGATTGATGCGATCATCAACCAGCGCGATTCAGGCATTAAATGTGTGTATGTTGCTATCGGCCAGAAAGCCTCTACTGTTGCAAACGTAGTGCGTAAACTGGAAGAGCATGGCGCATTGGCTAACACCATTGTGGTTGTCGCTACTGCCTCAGAATCAGCAGCATTGCAATACCTGGCACCTTACTCTGGTTGTGCCATGGGTGAATATTTCCGCGACCGCGGTGAAGATGCGCTGATTATTTATGATGACCTGTCTAAACAGGCTGTTGCATATCGTCAAATCTCCTTGCTGCTCCGTCGTCCACCAGGTCGTGAAGCTTATCCTGGCGACGTATTCTACCTCCACTCCCGTTTGTTGGAGCGTGCTGCGCGTGTTAACGCCGATTACGTTGAAGCCTTTACCAAGGGTGAAGTGAAAGGTAAAACCGGTTCTTTGACCGCATTACCAATCATTGAAACTCAAGCAGGGGATGTTTCCGCGTTTGTTCCGACCAACGTAATTTCTATTACCGATGGTCAGATCTTCCTGGAATCCAGCCTGTTTAACGCCGGTATTCGTCCTGCGGTTAACCCGGGTATCTCCGTATCTCGTGTGGGTGGTGCAGCGCAGACCAAGATCATGAAAAAACTGTCCGGTGGTATTCGTACCGCTCTGGCACAGTATCGTGAACTTGCTGCGTTCTCCCAGTTCGCATCCGATTTGGATGATGCAACACGTAAACAGCTGAGCCATGGTCAGAAAGTGACCGAGCTTCTGAAACAGAAACAATACGCACCGATGTCTGTTGCGCAGCAGTCTCTGGTTCTGTTCGCAGCTGAACGTGGTTATCTGGGTGATATCGAGTTGGCGAAGGTAGGTAGCTTTGAAGCTGCACTGTTGGCATTTGCTGACCGTGAGCATGCCGAGCTTCTGCAACAAATCAACCAAACTGGCGCGTATAACGATGAAATCGAGGCCAAGCTGAAAGGCATCCTTGATACATTTAAGGCAACCCAGTCCTGGTAACGCTATACGGTCCTGCTTTTCGTTAGGAAAGCAGGCCGTCTGGCAATGAGGAGAAGCAGAAATGGCCGGCGCAAAAGAGATACGTTCCAAGATCGCCAGCGTGCAAAACACGCAAAAGATCACCAAAGCCATGGAGATGGTCGCCGCCTCCAAAATGCGTAAATCGCAGGAACGCATGGCGGCTAGCCGTCCTTATGCAGAAACAATGCGTAGTGTGATTGGTCACCTCGCGTTAGGTAATCTGGAATATAAACATCCGTACCTGGAAGAGCGTGACGTTAAGCGCGTTGGGTATCTGGTGGTTTCTACAGATCGTGGCTTGTGCGGTGGTTTGAACATTAACCTGTTCAAAAGACTGTTGGCTGAGATGAAAGGTTGGTCTGAAAAAGGCGTTGAATGTGATTTAGCGCTGATCGGGTCAAAAGCAGCTTCTTTCTTTGGTTCCGTGGGCGGCAAGATTGTTGCTCAGGTGACTGGCATGGGGGATAACCCTTCTCTGTCAGAGCTTATCGGGCCAGTGAAAGTGATGTTGCAAGCCTATGATGAAGGTCGTTTGGATAAACTGTATATCGTTAATAACAAGTTTATCAATACGATGTCTCAGGAACCACGGATCATGCAGCTGTTACCCCTTCCGCCAGCGGAAGACGGTGAGCTGAAGAGAAAATCCTGGGATTACCTGTATGAACCCGATCCAAAAGCACTGCTGGATACTCTCCTGCGTCGCTATGTGGAATCGCAAGTTTATCAGGGCGTCGTTGAAAACCTGGCTAGCGAACAGGCCGCGCGAATGGTAGCGATGAAAGCCGCCACCGATAACGGCGGCAGTCTGATCAAAGAGCTGCAGTTGGTTTACAACAAAGCTCGTCAGGCCAGCATCACTCAGGAACTCACCGAAATCGTCGGGGGAGCCTCCGCGGTTTAACCAGGTTATTACCCTAAATAGTTCAGATTGCGGGAAGGCGGCAACTGAGCAAATCCCCAGGCGCTTGCTTAGAGTAAGTTACTAGGGTGAGAGAAGGCAGCCAACGCCCCAGCAATTTGGAATATGACGGGTAAACGTATTACGTAGAGGATTCAAGATGGCTACTGGAAAGATTATCCAGGTAATCGGCGCCGTAGTGGACGTCGAATTCCCCCAAGACGCTGTACCAAAAGTGTACAACGCCCTTGAGGTTGAAGGCGCAGCTGAGAAGCTCGTGCTGGAAGTTCAGCAACAGCTGGGCGGTGGTGTTGTTCGTTGTATCGCAATGGGCTCTTCCGATGGTTTGAGCCGCGGGTTGAAAGTTATCAACCTGGAACACCCAATTGAAGTGCCGGTGGGTAAATCAACTCTGGGCCGTATCATGAACGTATTGGGTGATCCAATCGACATGAAAGGGCCTATCGGTGAAGAAGAGCGTTGGGCAATCCACCGTGAAGCGCCTTCTTACGAAGAGCTTGCCAGCTCGCAAGACTTGTTAGAAACCGGTATCAAGGTAATGGATTTGATTTGTCCGTTCGCTAAGGGCGGTAAAGTCGGTCTGTTCGGTGGTGCGGGTGTTGGTAAAACAGTAAACATGATGGAGCTGATTCGTAACATTGCGATTGAGCACTCAGGTTATTCTGTATTTGCTGGTGTGGGTGAGCGTACTCGTGAGGGTAACGACTTCTACCACGAGATGACTGACTCCAACGTTTTGGACAAAGTATCCTTGGTTTATGGCCAGATGAATGAGCCACCAGGTAACCGTCTGCGCGTTGCACTGACCGGCCTGACCATGGCGGAGAAATTCCGTGATGAAGGTCGTGACGTATTGCTGTTCATCGATAACATCTATCGCTATACCTTGGCTGGTACGGAAGTATCCGCACTGTTGGGTCGTATGCCATCTGCGGTAGGCTACCAGCCAACGCTGGCAGAAGAAATGGGTGTGTTGCAGGAACGTATTACTTCCACTAAGACGGGTTCAATCACTTCTGTTCAGGCCGTTTACGTGCCAGCGGATGACTTGACTGACCCATCTCCAGCAACCACCTTTGCTCACTTGGATGCAACCGTCGTTCTGAGCCGTCAAATCGCCTCTCTGGGTATTTACCCAGCGGTTGACCCGCTCGACTCCACCAGCCGTCAGCTTGATCCGCTGGTTGTTGGTCAGGAGCACTACGATGTAGCGCGTGGCGTGCAGTCTATTCTGCAACGTTACCAGGAACTGAAAGATATCATCGCGATTTTGGGTATGGACGAGTTGTCAGAAGATGACAAACTGGTTGTATCCCGTGCGCGTAAAATCCAGCGCTTCCTGTCTCAACCGTTCTTCGTGGCAGAAGTCTTTACCGGTTCACCGGGCAAGTTCGTATCGCTGAAAGATACCATTCGTGGTTTCAAAGGCATCATGAACGGCGACTATGACCACCTGCCGGAGCAGGCGTTCTACATGGTTGGCACCATTGAAGAAGCAGTGGAAAAAGCCAAGAAACTGTAACGCTGTTGACTGGAGGGTGACATGGCTGCAATGACTTACCATCTGGATGTTGTGAGCGCAGAGAAGAAAATGTTCTCAGGCGTAGTACAAAAAATTCAGGTGACGGGTAGTGAAGGTGAACTGGGTATTTTCCCTGGTCATGCCCCGCTGCTCACTGCCATTAAGCCTGGCATGATACGCATCGTTAAGCAGTTCGGTGAGGAAGAGTTTATTTATCTTTCTGGCGGCATCCTTGAGGTGCAACCGAGTGTGGTGATCGTATTGGCTGACACTGCTATTCGCGGAACTGATCTGGACGAAGCTAAGGCGCTGGAATCTAAGCGTAAAGCTGAAGACCATATCAATAATTCCCACGGTGATGTCGACTATGCTCAGGCATCCGCTGAATTGGCGAAGGCGATTGCAAAACTACGTGTAATCGAGCTGACCAGGAAAGCGATGTGATTTTACAGTGGTGGGTTTTTATTAACCCACTGATATGTAAAATTATTATATATTCAAAGTGATTGGGATTGTCGGTGGCCAGCGAAAATCGCTAACCTCTTGCTATTTCAAATACGAAGAATATAAAGAACGATAGAATGCCAGTCAGTAAAACTGATTGGCATTTTTTTTTACTTTTACATTCAATAAAACCGACTTTCTGTCCTCTTTCGCCTTTGGGCGCAGTCATTTAACCTACCTCTCCTGTATTTAATTAATCCTACGCTAAACTGAAAGCGTTTCTTTCTGAAAACTCTTGTTTCTTGGCGTAAAATAAGTAGTTAATTATCTGAATAGGTGAGAGTGTTTTGATAAAAACAGGTCAGAAAACGTCGCTGATCGCAGACACTTTTGACTACATTTTTTTATTACCTGCTCAATTGCTGCAACCCTTTAACTATGCGGGTTGAGTACGTTTTTCGCTGAGAAATATGTAGTAATTATTTCGCTAAACAGGTTTACTTCCGTCTATTAATTTGGAGTTATCAGGTTGCTTATGTCTAACAGCTCAATGAGTGTAGTCATCCTTGCCGCGGGTAAGGGGACACGTATGTATTCCGACCTTCCTAAGGTATTACACCCACTGGCAGGTAAGCCGATGGTTCAGCATGTTATTGATGCTGCCATGAAGTTGGGTGCTCAACACGTTCATCTGGTTTATGGGCACGGTGGTGAGTTGTTGAAAAAAACACTGACTGACCCGGCACTGAATTGGGTACTGCAAGCCGAACAGTTGGGTACCGGGCATGCGATGCAACAAGCTGCACCCTATTTTTCTGATGATGAAGATGTCCTGATGCTGTACGGAGATGTGCCGTTGATCTCCGTTGATACTCTTGAGCGCCTATTGGCAGCCAAGCCACAGGGCGGTATTGGCTTGTTGACGGTGAAGTTGGATAACCCTAGCGGTTACGGGCGCATTGTTCGTGAGAATGGCGATGTGGTGGGGATTGTTGAGCATAAAGATGCCAGCGATGCCCAACGCGAGATCAATGAAATCAATACTGGGATATTGGTTGCTAATGGCCGTGATCTCAAGCGCTGGTTATCATTGTTAGACAACAATAATGCCCAGGGTGAATTTTATATCACCGATATTATTGCTCTGGCCCATGCTGATGGTAAGAAAATAGTTGCAGTGCACCCAACTCGCCTGAGTGAAGTGGAAGGAATCAATAACCGCCTGCAATTAGCCACTCTTGAGCGTGTCTATCAGTCAGAACAAGCTGAAAAGCTGTTATTAGCCGGGGTGATGTTACTGGATCCTGCGCGCTTTGATTTGCGCGGAGAATTAACACATGGCCGTGACATCACTATTGATACCAATGTCATTATTGAAGGTCATGTGGTTTTAGGTGATCGGGTTCGTATTGGTACCGGATGTGTACTGAAAAACTGTGTCATTGGCGATGATTCAGAAATCAGTCCATACAGTGTGTTGGAAGACTCTCGTTTGGATGCTGGTTGTACTGTTGGGCCATTTGCCCGCTTGCGACCGGGTGCTGAGTTAGCAGAAGGTGCACATGTCGGTAACTTTGTTGAAATCAAGAAAGCCCGTTTGGGTAAAGGTTCTAAAGCTGGACACCTCTCTTATTTAGGTGATGCTGAGATTGGCTCTGGCGTAAATATCGGCGCAGGAACCATAACCTGCAACTATGATGGAGCCAATAAGTTTAAAACTATTATTGGCGATGATGTCTTTGTTGGATCTGATACTCAACTGGTCGCTCCTGTCACTGTGGCAAAGGGTGCAACTATTGCTGCTGGTACTACTGTCACCCGCGATATTGCCGAAAATGAGTTAGTTCTTAGCCGTGTTAAGCAAGTCCATGTACAGGGCTGGCAGCGTCCGGTTAAGAAAAAATAAGCCATATCCGCCATACTTCAAGTTGCATGTGCATGGCTACTTTCCTGCAACTCGAATGATTTAGGGTATATAAAACAGCCTCTTCAATATCATTTTTTTGTTGAAGGGCTGTTTTTTGAATGAATGTTTTGCCCTGTATTTTTGGCTTATCCATTTGTGGCGAGAATACAGAACAAAACATAATAATCCCCAACTCTACAGGCTCGGGGAACCCGGAAAATCCGGAAATTCAGGTCACTGACATCGACAAGGTTCTAAAAGAACCTTACATAGGAATAAAACAGATGTGTGGAATTGTTGGCGCAGTAGCGCAACGTGATATCGCTGAGATTCTGATCGAAGGTTTACGTCGTCTTGAATACCGTGGCTATGACTCAGCTGGTTTGGCTGTAGTGGATGCCGACAGTAATCTGACTCGTTTACGTCGAGTGGGTAAAGTTCAGGCGCTATCTGATGCGGCCGAAAGCCAAGATTTACATGGTGGAACTGGGATTGCACATACCCGTTGGGCCACTCATGGTGAGCCATCAGAGGCTAATGCGCACCCCCATGTTTCGGACTATATCTCCGTTGTTCATAACGGCATTATCGAAAATCACGAACCTTTGCGTGAATTATTGATTGGCCGTGGCTATAGTTTCAGTTCTGAAACTGATACTGAAGTTATTGCTCATCTGGTGCATTGGGAGCTACAACAGGGCGGTTCATTACTGGAAGTGGTTAAGCGAGTGATCCCGCAATTGCGTGGTGCTTACGGCACTGTTGTGATGGATAGCCGTGACCCAAGCCGTTTGATAGCCGCACGTTCAGGTAGCCCACTGGTTATTGGCTGTGGTGTGGGTGAAAACTTTATTGCCTCTGACCAACTGGCTTTGTTGCCAGTCACCCGTCGCTTTATCTTCCTGGAAGAGGGTGATGTGGTTGAAGTCACTCGCCGTAGCATCGCCATTTTTGATAAGCAGGGTAATGCTATTGAACGCCCTGAAATTGAATCTCAGGTGCAATATGATGCCGGTGATAAAGGTGTTTACCGCCATTACATGCAGAAAGAAATTTATGAACAGCCAATGGCAATTAAGAACACGCTAGAAGGCCGTTTAAACCACGGTGCGATTGATTTATCCGAGCTTGGCCCTAAGGCCGATGCTTTGTTGGCTGATGTCCAGCATATTCAAATCATCGCCTGCGGTACTTCTTACAACTCAGGCATGGTTTCGCGTTATTGGTTTGAATCATTAGCCGGTGTACCTTGCGATGTAGAAATTGCCTCCGAATTCCGCTACCGCAAATCTGCTGTGCGCCCTAATAGCCTGCTGATCACCTTGTCACAATCTGGTGAAACCGCCGATACACTGGCTGCCCTGCGTTTATCCAAAGAGTTAGGATATTTAGGTTCGCTGGCAATTTGTAATGTCGCCGGTTCTTCGCTGGTGCGTGAATCAGATTTAGCCTTGATGACTAAAGCCGGTACCGAGATTGGTGTGGCCTCAACCAAAGCCTTTACCACTCAGTTGACTGTGTTATTGATGCTGGTGGGGCGTATCGGCAAGCTGAAAGGCGCTGATGCCAGTTTAGAGCACGACATTGTTCATGCACTACAGGCTTTACCTGCGCGTATTGAGCAGATGCTGTCTCTGGATAAGACCATAGAAGCACTGGCTGAAGGTTTCTCTGATAAGCACAATGCACTGTTCCTTGGGCGTGGTGATCAATACCCGATTGCGATGGAAGGGGCGCTGAAACTGAAAGAGATTTCTTATATTCATGCCGAAGCTTATGCAGCGGGTGAATTGAAGCACGGCCCACTGGCATTGATTGATGCTGACATGCCGGTCATCGTGGTTGCGCCAAATAATGAATTGTTGGAAAAACTGAAATCTAACATTGAAGAAGTGCGCGCGCGCGGCGGTTTGCTGTATGTGTTTGCCGATCAAGATGCTGGCTTCACGGATAGCGAAGGCATGAAAATCATTCAGCTACCGCATGTAGAAGAGATTATTGCCCCTATCTTCTACACCGTGCCGCTACAATTGCTGGCTTATCATGTTGCGCTGATTAAAGGTACTGACGTGGATCAGCCGCGTAACCTGGCTAAATCAGTGACAGTTGAATAATCTGCGATAAAAATAGCATCAATAAAAGCCGGCATGTTGTCGGCTTTTTTGTTTTTATAGGCCCGTCATGAAGGGTCATTTTTGCGCAAAAAATAAACCACCAATAGGGCATGTTAGAACAAGTAAAGTGAGTTTTTTACGAAATAAAGGATAAAGCAATTGCCATAAATCGATGTTAATTTATTGATATTAAATGTATTTATTTAACCCCTTCTTGTTTGTCATATAACTGTAATATTCCGTACATTTTTCTGTCATTAAACTGTCCTATTTTCCCTCCTGCACCATACTTAATCTGATGAAAACATTTTAGAGTTAATTCTAATATCCCATTAGGAGGGATTATGAAACTGATGCGTACCACCGTAGCCAGCATTGTGGCAGCGACTTTATCTATGACCACTGTGTCCGCGTTCGCTGCTGCAAGCCTGACAGGTGCAGGTGCGACATTCCCCGCGCCGGTGTATGCCAAGTGGGCAGATTCTTATCAGAAAGAAACAGGTAACAAAGTTAACTATCAGGGGATCGGTTCTTCAGGCGGCGTAAAACAAATTATTGCTAATACTGTTGATTTCGGTGCTTCTGATGCGCCATTGACCGACGACAAACTGGCCGCTGAAGGTTTGTTCCAGTTCCCAACAGTGATTGGCGGTGTAGTCTTGGCCGTGAATATCCCTGACATCAAATCCGGTGAACTGACATTAGACGGTAAAACACTGGGCGATATTTATCTGGGTAATGTGAAGAAATGGAATGATCCGGCTATCACTAAATTGAACCCGGGCGTTAAATTGCCAGATCAAAATATTGCTGTGGTGCGTCGTGCTGACGGTTCCGGCACTTCATTTGTGTTCACCAGCTACCTGGCTAAAGTGAACGCCGAATGGAAAGAAAAAGTAGGTGCAGGGTCGACTGTTAACTAGCCGACTGGTTTGGGTGGCAAAGGTAACGACGGTATCGCCGCCTTTGTACAGCGCCTACCGGGTTCTATTGGCTATGTAGAATATGCTTACGCCAAACAGAATAACCTGGCTTACACCAAACTCATTTCTGCGGATGGCAAACCTGTTAGCCCAACCGAGCACAGCTTTAGCTCTGCGGCGAAAGGTGTGGATTGGAGCAAGACATTTGCTCAAGATTTGACCAATCAAAAAGGTGATGATGTCTGGCCAATTACATCAACAACTTTCATCTTGGTACATAAAGAACAGAAAAATGCGGCTAACGGCGTTGAAGTATTGAAGTTCTTTGATTGGGGTTACACACACGGCGCTAAGCAAGCCAACGAGCTGGATTATGCAACATTGCCAGCTGAAGTTGTTGAGCAAGTCCGTGCTGCCTGGAAAACTCAGATTAAAGACAGCAGCGGTAAGCCAATCTTCTGATTTACTGGCAACAAGCGGTTTATGAAATATTGATTCACAATATATACCCTAAATAATTCGAGTTGCAGGTAGGCGGCAATTGAGATAATCCCCGGGAACTTACTCAAGTAAGTGACTGGGGTGAGCGAAAGCAGCCAACACCCCTGCAGCTTGAAGTATTAGGGGTAGGATGAGAAGAGAGTCTATGGCTGCGAACAAGCCGACAATCAAAGCACCGAGTCAATACGGTGACATCATTTTCAGTGCGCTGGTTAAACTGGCTGCGCTGATTACCCTATTTCTGTTGGGCGGCATTATCGTTTCATTGATTATTGCTTCCTGGCCAAGCATTGAGAAATTTGGTTGGGCTTTCCTGTGGACCAAAGAGTGGGATGCGCCGGCAGAACAGTTTGGTGCATTAGTACCGATTTACGGCACGGTTGTGACCTCGGTTATCGCCCTACTCATTGCTGTTCCGGTCAGTTTTGGTATTGCCCTATTCTTAACGGAACTAGCCCCGAACTGGTTAAAACGCCCACTGGGTGTGGCGATTGAATTGTTGGCCGCGATCCCCAGTATTGTTTACGGGATGTGGGGTTTGTTTGTCTTCGCCCCGTTATTTGCTCGCTATTTCCAAGAGCCGGTCGGCAATGTGATGTCCGGCATCCCGATTGTGGGCGTATTGTTCTCAGGCCCGGCTTTTGGTATCGGTATTTTGGCCGCCGGTGTCATTTTGGCCATCATGATTATTCCTTACATTGCAGCAGTCATGCGCGATGTCTTCGAACAAACCCCGGTGATGATGAAAGAGTCGGCCTATGGTATTGGCTGCACCACCTGGGAAGTGATGTGGCGCATTGTGCTGCCTTATACCAAAAATGGTGTCATTGGTGGCGTGATGTTGGGTCTGGGCCGTGCGTTGGGTGAAACCATGGCAGTAACCTTTATTATCGGTAACACCTACCAGCTCGACAGCTTCTCGCTGTTTATGCCGGGCAACAGTATTACCTCCGCATTGGCGAATGAGTTTGCCGAAGCTGAATCTGGCTTACATACCGCCGCGTTGATGGAACTGGGCCTGATCTTATTCGTCATTACCTTTATTGTACTGGCTTTATCTAAGTTAATGATTTTGCGTCTGGCTAAGAAAGAGGGGCGCTAAGATGGCGACGATGGATATGCAAAGTGATGCGACGCTGATGGAAACCCGCCGTAAAAAGCAGTCCTGGCGTCGTCAAAAGAACCGCATTGCTTTATTGCTTTCAATGGCAACCATGGCGTTTGGTCTGTTCTGGTTAGTGTGGATTTTATTCTCCACTGTGACCAAAGGTATCGATGGTATGTCTTTGGCGTTGTTTACCGAAATGACACCGCCACCCAATACCGCTGGTGGTGGTTTGGCTAACGCCATTGCGGGGAGTGGATTATTAATTTTGTGGGCAACCGTCATTGGTACCCCATTAGGGATTATGGCGGGGATTTACCTGGCCGAGTATGGCCGTAAATCTTGGCTGGCGGAAATTACCCGCTTTATAAATGACATTTTGTTATCAGCGCCTTCTATTGTTGTTGGCCTGTTTGTTTACACCATCGTGGTTGCCAAGATGGAGCACTTCTCCGGTTGGGCTGGGGTGATTGCGCTGGCGCTGTTACAAGTCCCCATCGTTATTCGCACCACTGAAAACATGCTGAAGCTGGTACCGGATAGCTTGCGCGAAGCGGCTTATGCATTGGGAACACCAAAATGGCGCATGATATCGGCCATTACCTTAAAAGCGTCTATCTCCGGTATTTTGACGGGTATCTTGTTGGCAGTAGCGCGTATTGCCGGTGAAACCGCACCTTTGCTGTTCACCTCGCTCTCCAACCAGTTCTGGAGCACCGATCTGAGTCGGCCAATCGCTAACTTACCGGTCACCATCTTTAAATTTGCCATGAGCCCGTTTGCCGAATGGCAGCAACTGGCATGGGCTGGGGTACTTTTGATAACCCTGTGTGTACTGTTACTGAATATTCTGGCTCGCGTTATTTTCGCTAAGAAAAAGTATTAATCGGCTGAAAAAAGCCCTTAATTAGCAAAGAAAAACCCGATTCGCCAATAAATTCCAAAATGCGGCTACGGCGGCATTGGCTAAAAGAGAGAAGTCTTGATGAGTATGGCTACTGACATCAACAACAGCAAAATTCAGGTTCGCGATCTGAACTTCTACTACGGCAAATTTCATGCGCTGAAGAATATTTCGCTGGATATTGCCAAAAACCAGGTCACAGCATTCATCGGCCCATCAGGCTGCGGTAAATCAACACTGCTGCGTACATTCAATAAAATGTATCAGTTGTATCCGGATCAGCGTGCTGAAGGTGATATTTTGCTGGATGGGCAGAATATCCTGACGGATAAACAAGATATTGCGTTGTTGAGAGCAAAAGTTGGCATGGTTTTCCAAAAGCCAACCCCATTCCCAATGTCGATTTACGATAACATCGCCTTTGGTGTGAAGCTGTTTGAGAACCTATCTCGCGCCGATATGGATGAACGTGTGCAGTGGGCGCTGACCAAAGCGGCTTTGTGGAATGAGACCAAAGATAAACTGCACCAGAGCGGATACAGTTTGTCGGGTGGCCAGCAGCAGCGTTTATGCATCGCCCGTGGTATCGCTATTCGCCCAGATGTGTTGTTGCTTGATGAGCCTTGCTCAGCACTTGACCCTATCTCGACCGGCCGTATTGAAGAGCTTATCAGTGAGTTGAAATCTGACTATACGGTGGTGATTGTGACACACAATATGCAGCAAGCGGCTCGCTGTTCAGATCACACGGCATTTATGTATCTGGGCGAGTTAATTGAATTCAGTGATACCGATACCCTGTTTACCGCGCCGCAGCAGAAACAGACAGAAGATTATATTACTGGTCGCTATGGCTGAGGGGCCTATCCCCGTCATACTTCAAGCTGCATGTGCGTTGGCTGCTTTCGTTCACCCCAGTCACTTACTTGAGTAAGCTCCTGGGGATTCGCTCAATTGCCGCCTTCCTGCAACTCGAATTATTTAGGGTATATAGTAATTTTGCCTATTTACATGTACGGGAAGTATTATGGATAACTTGAATCTGAATAAACATATTTCTGGCCAGTTCAATGCAGAACTTGAACATATTCGCACCCAAGTATTGACCATGGGCGGGCTGGTGGAACAACAATTATCTGACGCGATCACCGCCATGCACAATCAGGACGGTGAGTTGGCAAAACAGGTCATTGCTGGCGATAAGAAAGTTAATATGATGGAAGTGGCCATTGATGAAGCTTGTGTGCGCATCATTGCCAAACGTCAGCCGACGGCGAGTGATTTACGTCTGGTGATGGCGATTATCAAGACGATTTCTGAGCTGGAACGCATTGGCGATGTGGCGGATAAAATTTGCCGTACTGCGCTGGAAAAATTCTCCCATCAACACCAGCCTTTACTGGTCAGCTTGGAGTCTTTAGGGCGCCACACGGTACAGATGTTGCATGATGTACTGGATGCCTTTGCCCGCATGGATTTGGATGAAGCTATCCGAATTTATCGCGAAGATAAGAAAGTTGATCAGGAATATGAAGGCATTGTGCGCCAGTTGATGACGTACATGATGGAAGATCCGCGCACTATCCCTAGTGTGCTAACAGCATTATTTTGCGCCCGTTCGATTGAACGTATTGGTGACCGCTGCCAGAATATTTGCGAATTTATCTTCTACTTTGTTAAAGGTCAGGATTTCCGTCATTTAGGTGGCGATGATTTAGAAAAACTGCTTTCTAATAAAGTTGAAAAGTGACTGATTCCCCCCAATCAGATTAAGCATTCCTGCTTGATTGGGGATTATTTTTTATAAATTATCGCTCCCGCCGTTACTCTCATCTTATTGGATTATTAAGCTAATTCATTCTCGTTTTATCTCTGTTTATATTTAATCACCCATTGATTGACATAATAAAACTGTATTGTGTTGCTTTGTGGATATATATTTAAATGGTTTTGTTGTTCAGAGGAAATATAACTTCCTTTATGAGGAAGTTATATTTCCCGACTGCAATGCAATAGTGATTTTAATATTTATCTGCATAAGTTTATACCCTAAATAATGCGAGTTGCAGGAAGGCGGCAAGCGAGAGAGTCCCGATGAGCTTACATCAGTAAGTGATTCGGGTGATTGAACGTAGCCAACGCACATGCAGCTTGAAGTATGATGGGTATATATGATTTTTAATATGCGTTTACATTGGGCGGGATAAGTGAACATATGTCTGTATATGCCAAAGAATGTGGCTCTTAGCCTGTTGTGGGTTGTCTGGGGTGCCTGTTTAGTTAGCTATATAGTCTACAATTTATTTTTTTATCTTCTTCTTGCTCCTACTTTATTCCTCATTTTTATTCTGATAAATATTATGTTTAAAAAGAAAACAAGTAGTCATGACAAGGTGTCTATTATGGCCAGTTCCTCTCTACAATCTTCGGCTCCATTATCGGGTTCGCCATCAGACTCCACGAAGACAAATACGATTATCGCTGTGGGGACAAAATTAAAAGGTAATATTAATCTTGATGGTGACATTCAAATTTATGGTGTTGTCATCGGTGATATCATCGTTAATGAAGGCACACTAAGATTGATGCGCAGTGGTCATATCGAAGGGAATTTAACCGCTCCTCACATTACAGTTGATGGGCGGGTCGAAGGTGTTTGTGTTTCTGATAATTTGGAAGTTTTGGAGAATGGTCGGTTAAACGGCATTGTAAAAGGTAGTAATTTCTCCATCAAAAAAGGCGGTGTTTTCATTGGTCAGTCAGAGATTGCCGAAGAGTCTGCGGGTCTGGCAAAGACTAAAGTTAAACCCACTGCTACGAGTCATCACGAAAAGGTAAAAGCAGACGAAATTCCAACGGAATAGTATAAAGCAGTAGATAACGCTACTGAACTGATGGTTACTCATACGCGCTAGAAATACGATTTGGCCGGGAATTCACGGCCATAATCACCCATTTTCCCCGCCCATGATTTCACTTTTTCTTTCAATATAAGCAAACTTATCCCCTGAGATGATTTAGTTATAAATATATCGTTTTATATTATTTCCTGACCTAACGTTGACTTGATAGCTTACGTGTATCGCAACATCTCAATCATCTTAGGAGCTTTCAATGAAGCAATCTCTAACCACCAAAAAAAGCGTTATGGCACTCACGCTGTTAGCCGGTCTGGCCACACTTTCTGGCGCTGCTCACGCAGATAAACTGGATGATATTAAACAGGCTGGTGTGGTGCGGATTGCTGTTTTCGATAGCAACCCACCATTTGGTTATATCGACCCACAGACTAAAAAGCTGGTGGGATATGATGTCGATGTGGCGAATGCAATCGCGAAAGATTTAGGTGTAAAAGTCGAACTGCGAGCCACTAACCCTGCTAACCGTATTCCGTTACTGACATCTAAAAAAGTGGATCTGATTGCTGCCAACTTCACTATTACGGATGACCGGGCCAAGGAAGTGAATTTCAGCTTGCCGTACTTTGCGACGGGTCAGAAGTTTATTGCTCATAAAGGTGTGCTGAAAACGCCAGAAGACATCGCTGGGTTGCGTATCGGCGCGGATAAAGGCACGGTACAGGAAATAACCTTACGTGATCGTTATCCAACGGCGAAAGTCATTTCCTATGATGATACTCCGGTAGCATTTACGGCTTTGCGCAATGGTAATGTCCAAGCTATCACTCAGGATGATGCGAAATTAGTCGGGCTGTTGGGTAACCTGCCTGCGGCACAAAAAGCAGATTTTGAAATCTCGCCATTCAGTATTACTAAAGAATATCAAGGCGTTGGTATTCCTAAAGGGGAAGATCGCTTAACTGCTCAAGTGAACGAGACACTGGTTAAACTGGAAAAAGATGGCGAAGCAGCGAAAATTTATGACCGCTGGTTCGGGCCAGAAACTAAAGCAGCTCAACCACGTGGCGATTTCAAATTTGCACCATTGGATCAACAGCCTAAAGCATGATTCAATAGTCAATTGAGAACACCAAAAGCCCTGCATTGTTGTGATGCAGGGCTATTTGCTTTCATGCAGATACGGGTTTAAGGAAATATGAATCTACATCACCTCACTGACTGGCTGCTGGCCCCGCAATATCTTGGCTGGCTGTGGCATGGTTTTCTGCTGACGTTGTGGATTTCTGCCTGCACAGTGGTGGCCTCTACACTATTGGGTTTTTTACTGGCGGCGGCCAGAGACAGCGAACTCAAAGGGTTGCAATGGTTTGCGATTGGTTACAGCACGCTATTTCGTAATACGCCGCTGCTTATCCAGTTGTTCTTTTGGTATTTTGCTGCCAGTCAATTTCTGCCCGCATCCTGGATACCGTGGCTTAATACTCCCCATGAAATCACCGTTTTCGGGCTTACTCTCGGCTGGCCTTCTTTTGAGTTTTTGGCCGGTTTCATCGGCTTGACCTTCTATTCCACGGCATTTATTGCGGAAGAGTTGCGCTCAGGGATCAGCGGGGTTGCCAAGGGGCAAAAATATGCTGCCCACGCATTGGGGCTGACAGGTTGGCAGTCTATGCGCCATGTTGTATTGCCGCAGGCGTTAAAAATCGCCATGCCGCCGTTACTTGGCCAATATATGAATATTATTAAAAACTCGTCATTAGCGATGGCTATTGGTGTGGCCGAGCTTTCTTATGCCTCCCGCCAGGTTGAAACGGAAACATTGCGGACATTCCAGGCTTTTGGTGTGGCAACGGTGTTGTATATCGCGATTATTGCGTTGATTGAGGCCTGGGGTATGTGGCGTCAGCAGCGAACCGCCGTTAAGGGGCACTGAGATGGATTTTACAATTATTGCCGATAACTGGACTTATCTGTTGTGGGGCACATTTCCTGATGGCCCGTTAGGCGGGGCAGCATTAACCTTGCTGATCAGCCTGTTAGCTGGCGTGGCTTCGGCTATTTTAGGCACGGTACTGGGTGTGGTGCTGGCGATGTCCAGTGGTGTTTGGGCCGGAATATTAGCCGCATTTTTAGGTTTTTTTCGCGCTATTCCCGTGATTATGTTGATTTTTTGGACCTATTTTCTACTACCCATTGTCTTTGGTGTGGATATACCGGAAATCACCACCGTGGTGTGTGCGCTGGCGCTGATTGCCTCGGCTTATCTGGCTCATGCGGTGAAAGCAGGGATTATGGCGATTGGGGCGGGGCAGTGGCAGGCGGGCTTGTCATTGGGCTTCAATCGTTGGCAAGTTTTGTGGTTTGTAGTGTTGCCGCAGGCCTTGCGCATGATGGTGCCATCATTTATTAATCAATGGATTTCTTTGATTAAGGATACTTCGTTGGCGTATATCGTCGGGGTCAATGAACTGACGTTTTTGGCCACTCAGGTTAATAACCGCAGCATGGTTTACCCGATGGAAGTATTTCTGTTTGTGGCATTGGTCTATTTCGTTTTATGTTTGGCACTGGACTTACTGGCAAACGGCCTTAACCGCCGCTTCAGTCCCCAACATGCCATTAATAAGCAAAGCGCCATTAAACGTTCATGGCGCTGGTGGCGAAATAAACCTGTATTACCAGCAAGTTAAGATTGGGTAATCTGCCAGCCTCTGGCGCGCCATAAGTCGGGTAGTTGCCGCATATCATCAAACATGGTGACTAATGGGTGGTGAATCGGCTGATTGTGCGGATCGGCACAGTAATAATACACCGGTATCCCGGCCGCTATTCCGGCATGGGTGCCGGCGGCTGAGTCTTCAATCAAAATACAGCGCTCGGCCGCGACCTTCATCTCTTCTGCTGCATGATAAATCAATGCGGGATCGGGCTTCCAACATTGGATGTCGTAGCCGCTATAGAGTCTTTCTGCAAAGAAAGGCAGTAAGCCAGTCAAGCCCAGAGAGTGCTGCATTTTGCTCACCGGCCCATTGGACACCACGCAAACCGGTAGTGCTATTTGTTCTAACAATGTTTTTGCACCAGCGATAGGTTGTAATTCGGCATCAAATAAGCGAGCAACTTCATCGCGATAAAGTTTCTCTAGCTTTTCTATTGGCTCATCCAGGCCGTTTTCTTTACTCACCAGCGCGACAATTTCATTGAGCTTCACGCCCTTAAAACGCTTAATCACCTCTTCCAGTGACAGGTGAATATCATAATGGGCAAACATCACGACATAGGCCCGGCAACACAGCACTTCACTGTCGACCAAGGTTCCGTCGCAATCGAACATGATGCATTCAATATTACTCACTTATTTCTCCCTTTAATCATACCAACCCTCTTTATCCCACTTTAACTATCCTGCCCCAGAATGCGATACATAATTACCCTGCTAGCAATATTACTCATATCAACTGAATAAAATTCAATAAGTTGAATAATAAGTGGTTAATATTAAGTCACTTGTTGCGCAACAGGGTAGATAAAAAATAGCCAAATAGAGTGTGATCTCGCTCTAAACAACTGTTTTTTGTTATAGGATATCCCCAACTGTCACTCCCTTCTGTGGAACTTCTCGAATGAGTAAACCAAACCTTGATACTGAGCAGGGGCTGCTCGAACGTGTTTTTAAACTAAAGCAACATGGCACCACCGCGCGTACTGAGCTTATTGCGGGTATAACCACTTTCCTGACCATGGTCTATATCGTGTTCGTTAACCCACAGATTTTAGGGGTTGCGGGCATGGATGTGCAGGCCGTCTTTGTCACCACCTGTCTGATTGCTGCTTTCGGCAGTATCTTTATGGGGCTATTGGCAAACTTACCGGTCGCTCTGGCACCGGCGATGGGGCTTAATGCTTTCTTCGCTTTTGTGGTGGTTGGCGCGATGGGTATTTCATGGCAAGTTGGCATGGGTGCTATTTTCTGGGGCGCAATCGGTTTCCTTTTGCTCACTATTTTCCGCATCCGTTACTGGATGATAGCTAACATTCCACTGAGTTTGCGGGTGGGGATTACCAGCGGTATCGGCCTATTTATTGCCATGATGGGGCTGAAAAATGCCGGTATCGTGGTCGCCAATCCGGACACATTAGTTGCGGTCGGGAATCTGACCTCTCACAGTGTGCTGTTGGGGGCATTGGGCTTCTTTATCATTGCGGTTCTGGCATCACGCAATATTCATGCTGCGGTGCTGGTGTCGATTGTCGTGACGACATTAATCGGCTGGGCGTTGGGTGATGTGCATTATTCGGGCATTTTCTCCATGCCGCCCAGTGTGACCTCCGTGGTTGGGCAGGTCGATTTAGCCGGTGCGCTGAATATTAGTATGGCGGGGATCATATTCTCCTTTATGTTGGTTAACCTGTTTGATTCATCCGGTACATTGATTGGTGTGACGGATAAAGCGGGTTTAACTGACCATAAAGGGAAGTTTCCGCGCATGAAACAAGCGCTGTATGTGGACAGTATCAGTTCTGTTGCCGGTGCGTTTATTGGTACGTCGTCAGTGACGGCTTATATTGAAAGCTCCTCCGGTGTTTCTGTCGGTGGCCGTACCGGCTTAACCGCCGTAGTGGTCGGGATCCTCTTCCTGTTGGTGATATTTATTTCTCCACTGGCTGGGATGGTACCTGCCTATGCAGCGGCGGGCGCACTGATTTATGTTGGCGTGCTGATGACATCCAGCTTGGCCCGTGTGAAATGGGATGACTTGACCGAAGCGGTTCCCGCCTTTGTCACCGCAGTGATGATGCCGTTTAGCTTCTCCATTACTGAAGGGATCGCGCTGGGCTTTATTTCTTATTGCCTGATGAAATTGGGTACCGGTCGCTGGGGTGAGATCAGCCCATGCGTGGTAGTGGTTGCGCTACTGTTTGTGCTGAAAATTGCGTTTGTTGATCACTAATTGCTTTATGTTGAAATGGCCCACTCTCACTACTGAGAGTAGGCCATTTTATTGAATGTCGTATTACTTCAACTGATCGCTGATTTGCTCCAGTGCTTTGGTCGCACATTGCGCATCCAAATGTCCGCCGGGCGCACCAGCAACACCGACCGCACCGACGACTTCATCTCCAGCCTTCACTGGCACACCGCCACCTAATAGCAAGAAACCAGGAATATCTTTCAGATTATTAGCCGCAGGTGTTTTC
The DNA here is from genome assembly GCF_900460525.1 of Yersinia kristensenii. Lineage (NCBI taxonomy): Bacteria > Pseudomonadati > Pseudomonadota > Gammaproteobacteria > Enterobacterales > Yersiniaceae > Yersinia > Yersinia kristensenii. Next base: position 1,464,418 of record NZ_UHIY01000001.1, on the reverse strand, counting down.
TGACTGTTTTCCATCACTTGCCCACTTGGGGTTTTGGTCGACAGCGCGGTAAAGGCTTTTTGTTCACTGGCTTTTACCGTGTGTGGGCCAGCATTATCAGCACGCAGCACAGTTTTGATGATACCAGCGCGATCCACAACGGTAACCGCGACGTTATAGCCATCAGCCTGGCAAACGGCGAGAGTGCGGCTGGCCAAATCGGTAGCCAGTGCCAAAGAGATATTGTGTTCAGTATTCAGGCCCGCAGCAGAGGCTTGAGTTATCAGGCCGATGAATAAGGCGGAGGTCAGGGCAATAGGCTTGATCATATAAAATCCTTATTGTTAGCGAAGTGAATTCCTCACAGTGATGCTATCCTACGGCGGAAAGTGGTGAAAAAACATTCGTCCTATTACCCGTTTTACTAGGTACTTCTACCTATCCCCTGCACACTTGACGCCGCAGGGGTGTTAGCTGCGTTCGCGCACCCGAATCACTTACTTATGTAAGCTCATCGGGATGAGTTCACAGGCTGCCTACCTGCAACGCCAATTGCCTTGGGGATTATTGGCGGACTTGACGCCGCAGGGGTGTTAGCTGCGTTCGCGCACCCGAATCACTTACTTATGTAAGCTCATCGGGATGAGTTCACAGGCTGCCTACCTGCAACGCCAATTGCCTTGGGGATTATTGGCGCACTTGACGCCGCAGGGGTGTTAGCTGCGTTAGCGCACCCGAATCACTTACTTATGTAGGCTCATCGGGATGAGTTCACTGGCTGCCTACCTGTAACGCCAATTGCTTTGGGGATTATTGGCGCACTTGACGCCGCAGGGGTGTTAGCTGCGTTCGCGCACCCGAATCACTTACTTATGTAAGCTCATCGGGATGAGTTCACTGGCTGCCTACCTGTAACGCCAATTGCTTTGGGGATTATTGGGCGGATAAGTGATAGTGATGAATCAGTGAGGCCAGCGAGTTGACCTCTAACTTGGCAAAAATATTGGCGCGGTGGGCCTCGACGGTTCGCGGAGAAATAGACAAGATATGGGCGATCTGCTTGCTGGTTTCCCCTTGAATAATCAGGGTGGCGACTTCCCGTTCACGAGCAGAGAGTTGGTTGAATAACTGTTGATAGCTTGCCTGCCGCTTATAAACCACCAACGCCTGTTCATGTTGATCCAGCGCCATGCTGATGGTTTCAATCAATACATCGGCATCAATCGGTTTAGTCAAAAATTCTAGAGCCCCGCCTTTAAAGGCCCGGCGGCATAACTCAACATTGCCATGCCCCGTCATAATGATGACCGGGAGGGAGCTATCACTCTCTTGGATGGCTTCTAATATCGCCATACCACTTTTACCCGGCATGCGGATGTCCAGCAACACACAACTCGGCTGGGTAACCGTCAAATTATCGAGAAATATCTGGCCGTTACTGAACGCCTTAATCTCCCAACCCATGGTCGAGAGTAACGCGGACAACGCAGCACGAACACCCTCATCATCATCAATCAGATAAATGTGTTTTGTCATGTGTACTCCCGGTCATCAGAGGAAAAGTCAGGATAAAGCAAGCACCGCCATGTTCATTGTTTCTCGCTTTTATGTCGCCACCCATACGTTGTACCAATGTTTCACACAGGGTAAGCCCTAATCCCAGCCCACTCTCTCGGGTGGTATAGAAGGGGCTGAACAAGTTGTCTAATTGCTGATGATTAAGCCCTGGGCCATTATCTTCAATCTTAATAACCCATTGTTTAAGTGTGATATTTATGGTGAAAATGACTGTCGGGGCCGGTGTCTGTTGGATAGCTTGAACCGCATTACTGAGCAAATTATGAAAAACCTGTTCCAGCCATAAAGGGTCACTTTGGAGTGTGGGCAGATTGACGGGAATAATATTGATGATTTTGACATTCGCCGCGGTTATTTCCTGGTGCAACAACACATTAACCCGCCGCCAGATATCAGCCACCACGACCGGTTGTAAATTTATCTGCCCGCGGCTGAGTAAGGTTCGCAGCCGATCCAGCAAAGCAGCAATACGCTTGATTTGCTCGACAGAAGCCACCAGCAACGGAGCGACGTTCTCATCCTGCGGCGGTAATAGCCGTAGTGCGGTTTGGTTATAGGTCAATGTCGCGGTGAGCGGCTGGTTTAATTCATGGGCGATGCCGGTTGCAATTTCTCCCATAGCATTGAGTCTGGCCTGGTCAGCAAATTTGGCGCGTTGATCAGCATGTAAACGGTGCTGAGCCAATTGCTGCCAGCGGTGCCAACTGTATAAGGCAGCGGCTGTCATCAGCGAAAGCAGTAGGGCGGTCAACCAAGGTAAATCACGCCAAACCGGGGTGGCATGGCCTATTAAAGTGAAAGATTGTGCCCCTTCTCCCACCGGTTTTTGCCACTGCCAGAAACTTTCAGGTGCTGAATGGCCCAAAATCGCGAGTTGATGCTGCTGATAGCGCAATATTAAGCTATCAAAATGAGGCGGTAAGCCCACTATTTGCAGTAATTTCTGGGCATTAACCTGCAAACCACTGCCGTTGTATGAGTTAGCCAACCGGTAATCTCCCTCCTGAATATGCAAGGTAAGTTGGCCGGGTCGAGATGGGTCTGCCGGTGTTTGATTGATTGCGACTAACTGTGGAAAATGGCGTTGTAATTGCACCAATTGAGCCGGTTCCAGAGCCAAAAATAAAATGGCTTGCTGCTGGGCCAATTGTTGGCTTAGTTCGCGGTGAATGGTGCGAAACTCCGTTTCTCGCTCGGTTTGCTGCGTATTCAACCCGTACCAGCCTAGCCAGAGAGTGGATATCAGGGTCAGGAGGAACCAGACAGTGATTTTAACGGCCATGGGTGAGTAGCATCCGCAAAGATAAAGTGGCTATTGATAACATGGGGCGTGATACGGAGGAAACCCCCAAGACCGCAGGCTATGGGGGTTTTGTAACCATAGAGGGTTATTTCACCCGAACACGCTCAATGTAAGTGGCAAATGCAGCAAGCTGTTTGGCCAGAAAATCCAGTGTTACCTGATCGGTCAGCTCTTTGGTTTGTTCATCGACTTTGCTTTGAATCACCCCGCCCATAAATTCGGGCTTATTCATTACCATCGCATCAAGGAATACCAAAATTTGGCGCAAATGATACTGGCAACGCGCGCCACCAATCGGCCCCATGGAGCTGGTCTGAATTGCCACTGGTTTGTTAGCCAGCGGTTGGTTAGGTAAACGGGATAGCCAGTCGATGGCGTTCTTCAACCCTCCGGGGACGGAATAGTTATATTCCGGTGTCACGATAATCACCCCATCGGCCTGACGAATCTGCTCAGCAATGGCCTCAATCGTGGTCGGGAACCCATCTTCCTGTTGTACATCGGCGTCATAAAGTGGAATGTCGCGAATAGTAGGCAGTGCTTCGATACTCACACCGGCTGGTGCTAATTTAGGCAGCGCACGTGCCACCATGGCATTGTAGGAACCATTACGCAGGCTACCCAAAAGGGTAACAATTTTAAGGGGTTGCTGTGACATGACTGACTCCCGTTTAGTTAATGTGTAACACTGATCTCTCACCAGAGTAGGACAAACTTGAGTAACGTGCTACTCCTTAAAATTTAACTTAAATGGGTGTCATCTGCGGATTTGTTACATTGAAATTGTGATCGGAGGAGAGGAACGGAGAAATCGTCCGCTGCTGTTATCAAGTCTATGCATAAAGTGCCGTTAATAGATCAGGAGCTATCCAGCTCTCTTACATTGAGCGACACGATAATGCTAAAAACCACTCAAGCCCGATTTACCTTACTCGTTAGTGCGTTTTTCATTTTTTTGCTAATAATCACGGTGGTGGTTATTCAGCTTTTTGTCACACCACAACTCAAACAATCTGAAAGCACCATTGTTGGCAACAGTGTCGACCAAATCGCGACGGCAATAACGGCGCAAATGAATAAAGTGGAGGCACAAGCCCGCAGTATTACGCAGGCGGTTGCCATCATGGACAGTAATACCATTGACCAATTATTGCCGGGGTTAGTGGATCAATACGGTGACAGTAATGTCTTTGGTGGTGGGATTTGGCCATTACCCCATAAACGTGAGCAAGGAGTGATTAAATTCAGCACTTTCTTTGCCCGTAATGGGGAAAATAAGTTAACGGTAAACACCCATTGGAACTCGCCAGAGTCGCAAAATTATTTTGAGCAACCTTGGTATAAAGAGGGTTTAAATGCCCCGAAAGGCTTCTGTGCCTGGGCTAAAGCCTATCAGGATGATGCCAGTCCGCAGCCAAGAACTAACTGCGCAATGGCGATTTATAAAGGCGACGAGATCTATGGTGTTTCTACCATTGACGTCACTTTAGGCTTCTTTAACCGCCTGGTTAAAGATATGGAACAGAAGGTCAATGGCACCATTCTGATTGTCGAAGCTGATGGCAAGATTGTGGGGAGCAGCGCCCTGGCTGATGGCAAAGCAGAATTAAAAAATCTATCAGACTTCGCCAGCAGTTCGCCAATGGCGGCAGAAACTCAGCGATTATTGCCGCAAATGAAAGACCAGAAATTACTGGAAAATGAATTTGACGTCGATGGCACCTCTCACACTCTGTTTATCCGCCCCATCGCCAATAGCCCGTGGTATTTGGTCACTGATCTGCCCACCAGCTTGTTGGTCAAACAGAGTCACAGCATTTTGTTGCATCTGGGGTTAGTGCAGATTCCTATCATGTTGTTATTGCTGTTGTTCTTGGTGTTTTCTATCCGCGTCTTTATGAAACGGCTGGCGGCATTGAAACAAAACATCATGGCTTTATCTGCGGGTGGTGCTGATTTAACCCAGCGTTTACCACAAAGTAGTAGCCCGGAGTTCAATGCTATTAACCAGAGTTTCAACGATTTTATCGACTATTTGCAGCAAATGATGCGACAAGTCGGCGAAAGCAGCTTGGCCATTGCTTCGGCATCGCGTCAAATTGCCAGCGGCAATCTGGATTTATCAGCTCGTACTGAAGATCAAGCCAGTTCAATTGAAGAAACTGCGGCTTCAATGGATGAGTTGACCAGTACCGTGAAACAAAATGCGGATAACGCCAGCCATGCCAACAAACTGGCGATGGATGCTTCCTCTGTGGCAGTGAAAGGTAGCACTGTAGTGAAGAAAGTGGTGGACACCATGGGGTCAATCAACCATTCATCGAAGAAAATTGTCGATATTATTAGTGTAATTGACAGCATTGCTTTCCAAACTAATATTCTGGCACTGAATGCGGCAGTCGAGGCCGCGAGAGCCGGTGAGCAGGGGCGTGGTTTTGCTGTAGTGGCCTCTGAAGTGCGTAATCTGGCACAGCGCTCGGCAACTTCTGCCCGAGAAATTAAAAAGCTGATTGAAGACTCGGTGTCTGATATCACGATTGGTACTCGCTTGGTGGCTGATGCGGGCACCACGATGGATGATCTGATGAGCGGAGTGTCCAATGTGGCGTCATTAATGAATGAGATTATGTCATCCAGCCAAGAGCAAAGTCTGGGTATCGAGCAGGTTAATCTGGCGATTAATCAGTTAGATAACTCAACGCAGCAAAATGCGGCGCTGGTGGAGCAAGTGGCGGCAGCGGCGCAAGCTATGCAGGATCAAACCGTGCAGTTGGAGAGTGTGATTAGCGGCTTTAAGGTTTAATTCGCGACTGTGACTTTTTGAAAAACGAGTGAGTGTGTGAAGGGGTGATCGTACCTAGGGGCGCTTCGGTGGCTTACGCACTTGTATTTGAAACTAAGAGCGATCCCAACGGCACGTTTCCCCTTCATTTGAACTTGTTCGCCGTCTGAACCCCTTTTGCTAGCCGAAAGGGGTTTTTATTTATTCACGGCGAATTTTACTGGCAAATAAATTACCCAGCGATTGAATTAACTGCACGGTGATAATTAATACAATCGCGGTAGTGACAGTGACAAAAGTATCAAAGCGCTGGTAGCCATAAGTAATAGCTAAATCACCAATTCCGCCACCACCGACTGTACCCGCCATGGCAGTGGCACCAATCAAACCAATGGTGGCGGTGGTCAGCGCCAATATTAATGACGACAGTGCTTCAGGCAGTAAAAAATACCAAATGGCTTGTAGCGGTGTTGCCCCCATTGATTTTGCTGCTTCCAGAATTCCGGGATTAACGTCCAGCAGGGAGTTTTCCACCAAGCGGCCAATATACGGCGCGATAAAAATAATCAGCGGTACAATCGCCCCTGGCGTTCCTATGGTAGTGTTCACAATGAGGCGGGTGAGCGGGATAATCGCGACCATCAGAATAATAAACGGCAATGATCGGATGATATTGATAATGGGGTTAAGAATATTATAAAAAACCCTATTCTTAATTAACCCACCCGGCCGAGTCACTACCAGTAAAACCCCCAAAGGAATACCAATAAGAGAACCGATCACCAATGAAATACTGACCATAACCAGAGTATCGTGTAGCGCCTGGATAAATTGGTCTAATGTAATTGCGGTTTCGATCATCAATTTATTTCCTGTATATCAATTCCTGTTCCCGCCAGATAATTAACGGCGCTATCAATGATGTGATTCTCGCCGGTTAATAACAGCACCATATGACCTAGCGTGGTGTCCTGTATCTCTGACATGTTGGCAAACAGAATATTGATGCCAATATCATATTGCTTGATGAGTTGGTTGATCACCGGCTGTGTCGCTATTGCCCCGATAAACGCCAGGCGAAATTGGCGACCTGCATGGCTGTTATCCAATAATTTTTTCACACTCTCGGGCAAGCTGTCTTTGATGACGGTGCGAACAAAGTTAATTGTCGTGGGGTGGGTTGGATGACCAAAAACCGTCAATACTGAACCTTGTTCAATGACTTGACCGTTTTCCATGACCGCTACCTTATTACAGATCTTTTGAATGACTGACATTTCATGGGTAATCAGCAACACCGTAATATTGTATTGTTGATTAATTTTCTTCAGTAATAACAAAATCTGAGCGGTGGTTTGCGGGTCGAGTGACGATGTAGCCTCATCACACAGCAGAATAGAGGGATTAGTTGCCAGCGCCCGAGCAATGCCCACTCGCTGTTTTTGTCCTCCGGATAACTCGTTCGGAAAATTGTGACTTTTATCCCCCAACCCGACGAAGTCCAGCAGCTCCGCAACACGTTCTTGAATGAATTTTTTGTTTTTCCCCAATAAAATAAGTGGCATGGCGACGTTTTTAAAAACAGTCTTTGATTCCAATAAATTAAAATTCTGGAATATCATGCCAATATTTTTTTTCAATAAACGAAGCTGTTCCTGACTAAAGTCATGCAGGTTTTTACCATCAATAATCACATTGCCGGCGCTCGGGCTTTCCAGTGAATTGACCATGCGTAATAGGGTACTTTTCCCCGCGCCACTGTAGCCGATGATGCCAAATATATCACCGTCCTCGACGGTTAAATTGACATCATTAAGAGCCTGTAGTTTGATACCTTTACGTTCAAAGGTCTTGGAAATATGCTGAAGTTCAATCATCTGTTAATCCATTAGTTTAGATAATCAGGTAGCATATAACCCGTGTATTTTTCGTTATCCAGAATATATTTTTTAAATTCAGGGGAGTGATATCCTGCAATAATATCCTTGGCAAACTCGGCGTCTTTATTTTTACCGGCAACGGTCACCACGTTAACAAACTGAGAGGTGGGTTTTTCAAGTTGCAGCGCTGAAGTGAGTTTTATCCCATTAGACACAGCAAAGTTACCTTGGATTGCGCCATAGTCTACATCGGGTAATGCCCTGACTTGCTGCGCATTATCCATTTCTTTGATCACCAAATGATACGGATTTTCTGCAATATCTTTTTGCGAGAAAGTGGCTGGATCAATTTTTTCTTTCAGCTTTATCCAGCCAATAGATTGCAGTAAGAGCGCGGCTCGGTATTCATTGGAGGGCTGATTCGGGACTGAAATCCATGCGCCATCTTTGGGCTTGTCTTCTTTATTGTGCTTATTAGAATAGAGGCCCATCGGGGGCGTGGGGACTTGTACAATACCTGTGTTATCAATGCGTAATCGGTCATTTATGGCTTGCAGATAAACCGGGTGTTGCATGATATTGCCATCAATTTCTCCAGTGCTGACTGCATTATTGACCTGGATTCCATCATTGAAATCTTTATATTCAATCTTGTAACCTTTACTTATTAGATAAGGTGCCACGCCTTTCTCAAATTGCTCTTTATAAGGGCCAGGGTTAAATCCTAACTTAATGACTTTCTTCTCCTCACTATGGGCATTCAGTGAGGTTAAAATAATTAAACCAAATAAGGATATTGCCAGCGAACGTATTCTCATCATTATTTCCCTGTGGAATAAATATTAATTCAGACTCTAAAGAGGAATTTATTCACAAGGTTGCAGGCTATTAGGTTATCCGTAAACGAAGAATATAGACTTAACTTATCTATTATCGATATATAGGATAATGATATGGCTATATCAAGAGAATATAATGAGAAGAAGTGTTAATGAGTGGATAAGCAACCCGCTGTACGGCGCACAGCGGGTTGTCTGATATAAACCGGAGGTTTAGCCCTGAATCAGATTAGGGATCTTCACCGCAGGATTAACATCAGCTTCATAGTCCACACCATCAACAGCAAAACCGAACAGATTTAAGAACTCGGTTTTATAGCCGGTGAAGTCGGTCAACTGATAAATATTGTCGTTGGTCACCTGGTCCCACAACTGCTTAACCTGGCTTTGTACTTCAGGAGCCAATTCTTTGTAATCAGCACGTAGGCGGCCATCTTGGTCCAGGTGCGGCGCGTTGCCACACAAGCTGTCTTTATACAGCGCATAAACCTGCTCGATACAGCCCTCATGAGTGCCTTTTTCTTTCATCACTTTGAATAACAATGACAAATACAGTGGCATCATTGGGATCGCAGAGCTGGCCTGAGTCACCACTGCTTTCAGCACAGAAACACGGGCATCACCGCCGCCGTGGGCAGATAGGCTATCGCGGATCGCCAGAACTTTTTGGTCCAAGTCCTTCTTGGCCGCGCCAATAGAGCCATTCCAATAGATATCATGAGTGATTTTTTCACCCAGATAGGTGAAAGCGGTTGTTTGTGCGCCTTCAGCCAACACGCCCGCTTCCAGCAGTGCATCAATCCACATCTGCCAGTCTTCACCACCCATGACGGCGACTGTGTTGTCGATTTCTTCTTGAGTGGCCGGTTGCAACACGGCCTCTTTGATAACTTCTTTATCAGTATCAAGGCTGCGGAATTTAACTTCATGCCCGATAGGTTTCAGTGTGGAGTTAAACACTTGGCCGGTCTTCGGGTGAGTACGACGTGGCGAAGCCAAACTGTAGATAACCTGATCAACTTGACCCAAGTCTTGTTTGATGGTTTCAATCGTCAGGCGCTTAATCTCATCGGAAAAAGCATCGCCATTGATGCTCTTCGCGTACAAGCCTTTTTGCTCAGCGAATTTGTGGAACGCGGCGCTGTTGTACCAACCCGAGGTTCCCGGCTTGCCTTCTTCGCCCGGACGCTCAAAGAAAACGCCCAGTGTATCGGCACCACAACCAAATGCTGCTGTAATGCGGGCTGCCAGCCCGTATCCAGTTGACGCACCAATCACTAATACTCGTTTTGGGCCGTTAGCGATTGTACCTTCTGCTGTGACATAGTCGATTTGCTTTTTGACGTTGGCTTCGCAGCCTGTCGGATGTGCAGTCACACAGATAAAGCCGCGTACACGTGGTTTTATAATCATGGATACCTCAGTTTATGAATAAAGTTAAGTGTTCGAGCTACCGTCGATTCAGACTCATAGAGCCAGATTATCAAAATTAGCGATAATCTGCTCCAGCTCTATGGCATCACACTCATTTTCCGATACAAAAACTGGAGAAAATTCGCCCCAGTAAGTCATCTGAGCTAAATTCGCCGGTAATTTCACTCAATGACTGTTGCGCTAAACGCAGTTCCTCCGCCAGTAGTTCACCGGCGTAAGCGCTTACTAACTGTTCATGACCCTGCACCAGATGTTGTGCGGCCGTTTCCAGTGCTTGCAAATGGCGACGGCGTGCGAGGAAGCCGCCTTCGGTGTTGCTGGTAAAGCCCATACTTTGCTTGAGATGATTGCGCAGCAGGTCAATACCTTCACCGGTACGTGCGGATAAGCGAATAAGTGAGTGACCATTTACTTCGGTTAAACCCAAGGTCTCACCGGTAATATCAGCTTTATTGCGCACCACAGTGATGGGGAGCGTAGCAGGTAACCGCGCCATAAACTCTGGCCAGATCGCCGCCGGTTCAGTGGCCTCCGTGGTGGTGCCATCAACCATAAATAGCACGCGGTCAGCCTGTTCTATCTCATGCCAGGCACGTTCGATACCAATACGTTCAACTTCGTCATTGGCTTCACGTAGGCCTGCAGTATCAATGATATGCAACGGCATCCCATCGATATGAATATGTTCCCGCAATACATCACGGGTAGTGCCCGCAATATCGGTCACAATCGCTGCTTCTCGTCCTGCTAACGCATTGAGTAAACTGGATTTGCCAGCATTCGGGCGGCCAGCAATGACCACTTTCATCCCTTCACGTAATAAACTGCCTTGCCGGGCTTCAGTGCGTACTTGTTCCAGATCTGCCATTACGCCATTTAACTGGCCTTCAATTTTGCCATCAGAGAGGAAATCAATTTCCTCATCAGGAAAGTCGATGGCAGCTTCGACATAGATTCGCAAGTGAGTGAGTGCTTCCACCAATTTGTGGATTCGCACTGAAAATGCGCCCTGTAATGAGTTTACCGCCGAACGTGCAGCTTGTTCTGAACTGGCGTCGATCAGGTCGGCAATGGCTTCTGCTTGAGCTAAATCTAGCTTATCGTTCAGGAACGCCCGTTCAGAGAATTCACCCGGACGGGCAATGCGCAGTCCGGGCAGGGCCAGAATACGTTTTAACAGTAAATCCAGTATAACCGGCCCACCGTGACCTTGTAGTTCCAGCACGTCCTCGCCAGTGAAAGAATTCGGGCCGGGGAAGTAAAGAGCGATACCTTGATCCAACGTACTGCCATCTGCATCCTTAAATGGCAGATAATCGGCATAGCGTGGTTTAGGTAATTTACCCAAAACTGCCTCCGCGACCGCTGCGGCAGCACGACCAGAAACACGTAAAATACCCACGCCACCACGGCCAGGAGGCGTTGCTTGTGCCACGATAGTATCAGTGGTGCTCATGGTTATCTCTCTCTTTAAAAGAATAAGGCGGTCATATAGCTATGACCGCCTTATATACCTTTCTTAATTGCAGTCGCAGCTGTGGTGAGCTGCTCTCCCAATCACTAACGTATGTCAGTGACTGGGGGATTTATCATATTAAGACTGTTTCTTCTTATCGCGGCTGTGTAAACCACGTTTTTCCAGACCACGATAAATCAACTGTTGCTGCAGGATGGTCACCAGGTTACTGACAATATAGTACAGTACCAGACCCGCTGGGAACCACAGGAAGAACACAGTGAAGATAACCGGCATGAAGGTCATGATCTTCTGCTGCATCGGGTCAGTCACGGTAGTCGGTGACATCTTCTGAATGAAGTACATGGTGATACCCATCAGAATTGGCAGAATGTAGTACGGGTCTTGTGCTGACAAGTCATGAATCCACAAGATGAACGGCGCATGGCGCAACTCAACGGAACTCATCAACATGTAGTACAACGCCAGGAAGATTGGCATCTGAATGACCAGCGGTAAGCAGCCACCCAGTGGGTTAACTTTCTCAGCTTTGTACAACGCCATCATTTCCTGACTCATACGTTGCTTATCGTCGCCGATACGCTCACGCATAGCAGCCAGTTTAGGCTGTAGCAAACGCATTTTCGCCATCGAGGTATATTGCGCTTTAGTCAGCGGGTACATGATACCGCGCACGATAAAGGTAATAACGATGATGGAGAAGCCCCAGTTACCGACAAAGCTGTGGATGAATTTCAACAGTTTGAACAGTGGCTGAGAAATAAACCATAACCAACCATAGTCAACAGTCAGGTCCAGATGTGGCGCGATAGCCGCCATTTTGTCCTGAATTTCCGGGCCAACCCACAAGGTGGCACCCAGTTGTTTCTGCTCACCCGGCTGAATCACGACAGGCGCACCTTTAAAGCCGATGGCAGCCAGACCGTTACCTAAGTCAGCGGAGTAGAAAGTGTTGGTTTCGTTAGCCGCTGGAATCCACGCTGTTGCAAAATACTGCTGCAACATAGCAACCCAACCGCCTTTGGTCGTGATATCCAGGCTCTTATCTTCGATATCACTAAAACTGTATTTTTTATATTTAGTTTCATCAGAAGAGTAAGCCGCACCACGATAAGTATGCAGCGCGAAGTTATTGCTGCCGGTATCACGGTGTTTAGGCAAGTTGATACTTTGCTTTAATTGGCCAAACAGCGTCAGCTCCAGCGGGGCAGCAGAGGCGTTTTTCACGTGATAATCCACGCCAATGGCGTAATCATTACGTTTCAGCACAAACGTCTTGGTAAAGACGGAGCCATCTTTGCCGGTGAAGGTCAATGGAATACGCAGTTCGTCCTGGCCATCAGCTAATACAAAGCTGGTTTGAGGCACTTCGAATAGCGGGCGTTCACCGTTAGCTGGATTATCCGGGCCGCTTTTACCTGTCAGGCCACTTTGCGCCTGATAAATGAACGCTGGGGTGGTTTCCAGTAATTCGAAAGTTTTATCTGAACCCAGAGCATCCGGGTAAGCCAGCAGGTTAGCCTGCTCGATGTCACCGCCACGGGTATTAATGGTCAGAGACAGCACATCAGTTTTTACAGTAATCAGTTGGCCCTGACCACTGCCTGGCACGGCCTGGCTTGCTTTATCACCGGTAGCAGTATTCGCAGTCTGTTGCGTGGTCTGAGCGGCTGGTTGTGGATTGTTGTCCACTTGCCAGGCTTGCCAGATCATGAAAGACACGAACAGCAGAGCGATGAGTAGAAGATTGCGTTGCGAATCCATCGTTAGTGTTCTCTGTTATCGTCGGGTTTCGGCGGCACGGGATCATCGCCACCTGGGTTCAAAGGGTGGCATTTTAATACGCGTTTCAGTGTTAACCAACTGCCTTTTATCATCCCAAACCGGCGCAATGCCTCAATTCCGTAATGAGAACATGTCGGATGGAAACGACAACGCGGCCCCAGCAACGGACTTATCACGAGCTGATAGCCCCTGATTAGCCCGATCAGGATGCGGGAGCCTGGCGACAGTGGCGACGCCATAATTTTTCCAAAGCTTCTGTCAACGCACGGTTATCGAGGTCAGCCACACCCTTTTTCACCAAAACGACAAAATCCATAGACGGTAACGTATGCTGATGTAACCGGAAGCTTTCGCGGGTTAAGCGCTTGATCCGATTACGTTCATGAGCACGTTTGACATGTTTTTTGGCGACGGTAAGACCGATGCGGGGATGCCCCAGCTCGTTCAGGCGGCCGAGGATGGTGATTTGCGGCGTGCCAGCCCGTTGTGGCTGCTGGAAGACGAACGTAAAATGACTGGGAGTTAACAAACGTAACTCCCTAGGAAATGCTAGCTTAACCATTGATATGGTTAGCTTTTATTACTTAGAAACAGTCAGACGAGTACGGCTTTTCGCACGACGGCGAGCCAGAACTTGACGACCATTTTTGGTGGCCATACGAGCACGGAAACCGTGGCTACGGTTGCGCTTCAATACGGACGGTTGGAAAGTGCGTTTCATAGCGATTTCTACCTAAACTTAAAATAATTACTGATTCAGTAAACGCGTTTGGCTGCTCGGAGTGAAGACACCGACGCCTCAATCGCAACATATAAAGAAGCGGGATTGTAATAATTGTACAGTCCTGAGTCAATTGACATTGCGCACGCCCGCACAGAAGTTTTCTGTATGGGAGTTTACCAAGAGCCTGTCCGTGTTCACCGCTGGTTTCTTTTTGGCCGAGACCATTAAGAGAACAGGCATCACACGTAGGGCTGAGGATTATACGGACTCCCTGATAAAGCGCAAGGATCGCGGTGAGATCCTTTGTAGATTAATGAGGATCAAGGTTGGGATAAGGGGAAAGTAATTCCAGTATATTCCGAAATACTCCGGGATCGTGCACGATGACGGCAGGAAAAGTGATGTGCTAGGTTACACTGCCGATAGAAGTTGTGGCCTGTGGATAAAAAGGATCTAATCTGTGAGGAAGGGGAGGATCTATTGCTGCTTTTGCGCTATGATCCGCCTTTCCGATCACATCCGCTACTCTGAGATCACTACTCCGGGATCGTGGGGGGGTGTGAGTCGTAAAACAACCGAAAAACGGTTCGCATGTCACTTTGGCTTGCTACAGGCCATATTGGCGTGTGTCAAAAACGATGAGTTACAAAAAATCCTGATTTCTTTCTTTTATTGATCTTGTTCGAGTGGAGTCCGCCGTGTCACTTTCGCTTTGGCAGCAGTGTCTTGCCCGATTGCAGGATGAGTTACCTGCCACAGAATTTAGTATGTGGATACGCCCCCTACAGGCGGAACTGAGTGACAATACTCTGGCGCTTTACGCACCTAATCGTTTTGTACTGGACTGGGTCCGTGATAAGTACTTAAACAATATCAATGGCTTGCTTAATGATTTCTGTGGCGGTGAGGTTCCTTTACTGCGTTTTGAAGTTGGGAGTAAACCCGCGGTCAGAGCAGTACACAGTCATCCAGTTACAGCCAGCGTTAGCGCGCCTGTTGCTCCGGTTACCCGCAGCGCACCTGTACGCCCGAGTTGGGACAGTTCGCCTGCTCAACCTGAACATTCTTATCGTTCGAATGTGAACCCTAAACACACATTTGATAACTTCGTTGAAGGTAAATCTAACCAACTGGCCCGCGCAGCGGCACGTCAGGTCGCGGATAATCCGGGTGGCGCGTATAATCCATTATTCCTCTATGGCGGCACAGGTTTGGGTAAAACTCACCTATTACATGCTGTAGGGAATGGCATTATCGCCCGTAAAGCTAACGCCAAAGTGGTTTATATGCACTCAGAGCGTTTTGTGCAAGACATGGTAAAAGCCTTGCAGAACAACGCAATAGAAGAGTTTAAGCGCTATTATCGTTCGGTTGATGCGTTATTAATCGATGATATTCAGTTCTTTGCCAATAAAGAGCGTTCCCAAGAAGAGTTTTTCCACACCTTTAATGCTTTGCTGGAAGGTAATCAGCAGATCATTTTGACATCAGATCGCTATCCAAAAGAGATTAATGGGGTAGAAGATCGTTTGAAATCGCGTTTTGGCTGGGGCCTAACGGTGGCGATTGAGCCGCCGGAGCTGGAAACCCGGGTCGCGATTTTGATGAAAAAAGCGGATGAAAATAATATTCGCTTACCCGGTGAGGTTGCGTTCTTTATTGCCAAGCGTCTGCGTTCCAATGTGCGTGAGCTGGAAGGGGCATTGAATCGTGTGATCGCCAATGCCAATTTTACTGGTCGGGCAATCACTATTGATTTTGTTCGTGAAGCTCTGCGCGATTTACTGGCATTGCAGGAAAAGCTGGTCACTATCGATAATATTCAAAAAACCGTCGCAGAATATTATAAAATTAAGGTCGCTGACCTACTCTCTAAACGGCGTTCCCGTTCGGTAGCCCGCCCGCGCCAAATGGCAATGGCGTTGGCGAAAGAGTTAACCAACCACAGCCTGCCTGAAATCGGCGATGCGTTTGGTGGCCGCGACCATACCACGGTGTTGCATGCTTGCCGCAAAATTGAACAATTGCGTGAAGAAAGTCACGACATCAAAGAAGATTTCTCTAACTTAATCAGAACATTATCCTCCTAGCGCTATGAAATTTATCATTGAACGTGAGCATCTGCTAAAACCGCTGCAACAGGTCAGTAGCCCGCTGGGTGGACGCCCTACGTTACCTATTTTGGGTAACTTGTTGCTGCAAGTCACCGAAGGCTCTTTGTTGCTGACCGGTACCGATCTTGAAATGGAGATGGTGGCGCGCGTGGCGCTGTCTCAGCCTCATGAGCAGGGTGCAACCACTGTGCCGGCACGGAAGTTTTTTGATATCTGGCGTGGTTTGCCGGAAGGCGCCCAGATTACTGTCGCACTCGATGGTGACCGCCTCTTGGTGCGTTCTGGTCGTAGCCGCTTCTCACTGTCGACCTTGCCAGCGGCAGACTTCCCGAATCTGGATGACTGGCAAAGTGAAGTTGAATTCACTTTACCGCAGGCAACGTTGAAGCGTTTGATTGAGTCCACTCAGTTCTCGATGGCTCATCAGGACGTGCGCTATTACTTGAACGGTATGTTGTTTGAGACTGAAGGCGAAGAGTTGCGCACTGTCGCAACCGATGGTCATCGGTTGGCGGTTTGTGCTATGCCTATTGGCCAGACATTACCGTCACATTCGGTTATTGTGCCGCGTAAAGGCGTGATGGAGTTGGTCAGGTTACTGGATGGTGGTGACACACCACTGCGCTTGCAAATTGGCAGTAACAATATTCGTGCGCATGTGGGTGATTTCATTTTTACCTCCAAGCTGGTTGATGGCCGCTTCCCTGATTATCGCCGCGTATTGCCGAAAAATCCGGACAAAACACTGAAAGCAAGTTGTGATTTGCTGAAACAAGCCTTTGCTCGTGCGGCGATTTTGTCCAACGAGAAGTTTCGTGGTGTGCGGCTTTATGTTAGTCAAAATCAGCTTAAAATCACCGCGAATAACCCTGAACAGGAAGAAGCGGAAGAGATCCTCGATGTTAGCTACGATGGGGCAGAAATGGAGATCGGTTTCAACGTCAGCTATGTGCTTGATGTGCTGAATGCACTCAAGTGCGAAGATGTCAGTCTGTTACTGACCGACTCGGTCTCCAGTGTGCAGATTGAAGACGGTGCCAGTCAGGCTGCGGCTTATGTTGTTATGCCAATGCGTCTGTGATCTATAGCGGGCTATTTTACTTGCTCCTTTTCGCTTGGGCAGTGCTGGTGCTCCTCACGTACTCGGTTTTATAAAGCCAAGTGTACGCTCCGGGTACTGTGCACTGGCTGCACGCAAATGGCCCACGCCGATAACGCCCTTGATGGTTATGGTTCGATAATGAAAGTAGCAGCATGGCTCTGACGCGTTTACTGATAAAAGATTTTCGCAATATCGAATCGGCAGACTTGGCACTGGCGTCGGGGTTTAATTTTTTAGTCGGCCCCAATGGCAGCGGTAAAACCAGCGTGTTGGAGGCGATTTATACCTTAGGTCATGGCCGCGCTTTTCGTAGTTTACAGGCGGGACGAGTGATTCGTCACGAATGTGCCGGGTTTATATTACATGGTCGGGTTGATGCTAATGAGCGTGAATCGTCCGTGGGGTTGAGCAAAAGCCGACAAGGTGATACCAAAGTGCGCATTGATGGCACTGATGGTCATAAAGTGGCTGAATTGGCGCAATTGCTGCCAATGCAACTGATTACCCCTGAGGGGTTTACATTATTGAATGGCGGGCCAAAATTTCGGCGTGCCTTTTTAGACTGGGGTTGCTTTCATAATGAACCCGGTTTTTTTATGGCCTGGAGCAATCTGAAAAGATTACTTAAGCAGCGCAACGCCGCGCTGCGCCAGGTGAGTCGCTATGCGCAAATCCGGGCCTGGGATCAGGAAATTATCCCGCTGGCTGAGCGTATTAGTGAGTGGCGGGCGGCATACAGTGACGCCATTGCGGCAGATATTTCAGCCACATGCGCGCTGTTCCTGCCAGAGTTCGCCCTGAGTTTCTCTTTCCAGCGTGGCTGGGATAAAGAGAGTGACTATGGTGAGTTGTTGGAACGCCAGTTTGAGCGTGACAGAGCGCTAACCTATACCGCCGTCGGGCCACATAAAGCGGATTTTCGCATTCGGGCCGATGGTACGCCGGTAGAAGATTTGCTATCGCGTGGTCAGCTAAAATTGCTGATGTGCGCACTGCGGTTAGCGCAGGGTGAGTTTCTCACCCGACAGAGCGGGCGGCGTTGCCTGTATCTGCTTGACGATTTTGCTTCCGAACTAGACACCGGCCGTCGTCGTTTATTGGCCGAGCGTTTAAAAGCTACTCAGGCACAGGTTTTTGTCAGCGCAGTGAGTGCTGAGCAAGTGGCCGACATGGTAGGTGAAAAGGGCAAGATGTTCCGCGTGGAACATGGCAAAATAGAGGTTCAACCACAGGATTAAAAATGAGCGAGAAACGTTGATGTCGAATACTTATGACTCCTCAAGTATCAAGGTATTAAAAGGGCTGGATGCGGTTCGTAAGCGTCCGGGCATGTATATCGGTGATACTGATGACGGTACCGGTCTGCACCACATGGTATTCGAGGTTGTGGACAACGCTATCGACGAAGCCCTCGCTGGCCACTGTAAAGAAATTATTGTCACTATCCATTCGGATAACTCGGTTTCCGTACAGGATGATGGCCGTGGTATCCCAACCGGTATGCATGACGAGGAAGGGGTGTCGGCAGCTGAGGTCATCATGACCGTGTTGCATGCTGGCGGTAAATTTGACGATAACTCGTATAAAGTTTCCGGCGGTTTGCACGGCGTGGGTGTATCCGTTGTTAACGCCTTGTCTGAAAAACTGGAACTGGTGATTCGCCGTGAAGGTAAAGTTCACGAGCAGACTTACAAAATGGGTGTGCCGCAGGCACCACTGAAAGTGGTGGGTGAAACCGATCAGACCGGGACAACCGTGCGTTTCTGGCCGAGTTTCCAGACTTTCACCAATAACACCGAATTCCAGTATGAAATCTTGGCTAAACGTCTGCGCGAGTTGTCATTCCTGAACTCCGGGGTTTCAATCAAACTGAAAGACAAACGTAACGATAGAGAAGACCATTTTCATTATGAAGGTGGGATTCGGGCGTTTGTTGAGTACCTGAGCAAAAATAAAAACCCAATCCACCCGAAAGTGTTCTATTTCTCCACCGTGAAAGACGATATCGGTGTGGAAGTGGCATTACAGTGGAACGACGGTTTCCAGGAAAATATTTACTGCTTCACCAACAATATTCCACAGCGCGATGGGGGGACTCACTTAGTGGGGTTCCGTACGGCGATGACCCGTACCCTGAACAGCTACATGGGTAAAGAAGGCTACAGTAAAAAAGCGAAAATCAGTGCCACCGGTGATGATGCCCGTGAAGGCTTGATTGCCGTGGTTTCCGTCAAAGTACCAGACCCTAAATTCTCCTCACAGACCAAAGATAAACTGGTCTCCTCTGAGGTGAAAACGGCGGTCGAAACGCTAATGAACGAGAAGCTGGTTGAGTATTTGCTGGAAAACCCAACCGACGCCAAAATTGTCGTGGGCAAGATTATTGATGCTGCCCGTGCTCGTGAAGCGGCACGTAAAGCCCGTGAAATGACGCGCCGTAAAGGGGCGCTGGACTTGGCTGGTTTGCCAGGCAAACTGGCTGACTGTCAGGAACGCGACCCTGCATTGTCCGAACTCTACTTAGTGGAAGGGGACTCCGCGGGCGGCTCAGCTAAACAGGGTCGTAACCGTAAAAATCAGGCCATTTTGCCGCTGAAAGGTAAAATCCTGAACGTTGAGAAAGCGCGCTTTGACAAAATGCTCTCTTCACAAGAAGTGGCAACGCTGATTACCGCGCTAGGTTGTGGCATTGGCCGGGATGAATATAATCCGGACAAATTGCGCTATCACAATATCATTATCATGACCGATGCCGATGTGGATGGTTCTCACATCCGTACGTTATTGTTGACCTTCTTCTATCGTCAGATGCCGGAAATTATTGAGCGTGGTCATGTGTTTATCGCTCAGCCGCCACTGTATAAAGTGAAAAAAGGTAAGCAAGAGCAATACATCAAAGATGATGATGCGATGGAGCAGTATCAGATGACTCTGGCACTGGATGGTGCGGCCTTGCATATCAATGCTGATGCGCCACCACTGGTAGGCGAACATCTGGAGAAACTGGTTGCCGAGCACTACAGCGTCCAGAAAACTATCGCCCGTATGGAGCGCCGTTATCCGCGTGCTTTGCTGAATAACCTGATTTATCAACCAACCTTGCAAGAAGAGGATTTGACCGATAAAGAGGTTGTTACGCAATGGATTGATTCGCTGGTGGTTATGCTGAACGAGAAAGAACAGCATGGCAGTAGCTACAGTTCAGTAGTGCGCGAAAACCGTGAACGCCAGCTATTTGAGCCGGTATTGCGGATTCGTACCCACGGTGTTGATACTGATTACGATCTGGACTTCGATTTCATCCACGGTGGTGAATACCGCAAGATTTGCCTGTTAGGCGACAAATTGCGTGGCTTAATTGATGACGGTGCCTTTGTTGAACGTGGTGAGCGCCGTGTGCCAGTTTCAAGTTTCGAAGAGGCTCTGGACTGGTTAGTGAAAGAGTCTCGTCGTGGTTTGGCAATCCAGCGTTATAAAGGTCTGGGTGAAATGAACCCAGAACAATTGTGGGAAACCACCATGGACCCAACCAGCCGCCGTATGCTGCGGGTGATGGTGAAAGATGCCATTGCCGCAGACCAACTGTTCACCACTCTGATGGGAGATGCGGTTGAACCTCGCCGTGCCTTTATCGAAGAGAATGCGTTGCGTGCAGCGAATATCGATATCTAATCAGAGAAGTTATTGACTCAGTAATTTATAGGTCAGATAGAAAAGTCCAGAACAGGAAACTGCTTCTGGGCTTTTTTTTGCCTTGAAGAACGTAATCTTGCGAGTTTTACCTTATTGGTGTTTGTGCCGTACCAAGACACGGACTTACTAGCATTTCAGCGCTGAATCGCGTTAGCATGGAGTATTCGCCAAATAAATGTGAGGGTCTATGGCTATTGAATTAATTGCTATCGATATGGACGGTACGTTGTTGAATACACAGCATGAAATCACTCTAAGGGTAAAGCAGGCTATTGATGCCGCTCGAGCAAAAGGGGTCTGTGTAGTACTGGCGACGGGGCGGCCTTATATCGGGATCCGACGTTATTTACGCGAACTGAATATGGAAAACAGTAGCGATTACTGCATCAGTAATAACGGCGCATTAGTACAAAAAGCGGCCACGGGAGAGTGTATTTTGCAGGAAACTCTCAATTTTGAGGATTATCTCTATTTCGAAGCTTTGTCACGAGAAATGGGGGTCAGTTTTCAGGCTTTTGATTTTGATACTTTATATACCCCCAACAAAGACATCAGCAAATATACCCTACATGAAGTGTTCATTACCGGTATTCCATTGAAATACCGGGCGGTAGAAGAAATGGACCCCACTTTGCGCTTCCCGAAAGTGATGATGATTGATGAGCCAGAAAAACTGGACCGTGCATTGGAGATGATGCCCGCTGAAGCTTTTGAGCGTTTCACTATTATGAAAAGTGCGCCTTTTTACCTGGAGATTTTGAGTAAACGAGTCGATAAGGGAACGGGGGTGAAGATGTTGGCTGACCATTTAGGCATTGCGCAGGAAAATGTGATGGCACTGGGCGATCAAGGTAATGATATTGCCATGGTGAATTACGCCGGTGTGGGTGTTGCAATGGGAAATGCTATTCCCGAACTGAAAGAGATAGCGCAGTTTGTGACGGGCAGCAATATTGAAGATGGTGTCGCGCTAGCCATTGAGAAATATGTACTTTGATTTTCTCTATAGTGGCCATCATTTTCTAGTTTAGAGATAGCGGGGCGGTTGTACCGATAGCCGTTCCGACCCATTCAGTACATTTCCCCGCTTATTATCAGTCAGGATAGACTCAATATAGGCCCTTCATCATGTGGTCGAGTACAGTTAATGGGTATTTTTCAAGTCGGCGACTTCACGGCGTAATTTAATGATCTCTACCGCAAGTTCCTGACACAGCATGGCATTCATTAGGTGGTCTTGCGCATGAACCATAATTAAATTGACGGGAATTTTACCGCAACCTTCATCAGCGCCAATCAGCTGAGTCTGAATATGGTGTGCTTCGCGTGCCGCGTTGGTTGCTGCAACCAGCAATTCATCGGCTTTTTCCCATTCCCCTTGGCGAGCTGCGCGCAGTGCTTCCATTGAATTTGAACGTGATTCCCCGGCATGAATAATCAGTTCCATTACTGTCATTTCCAAATCCATATCTACTCCTGTTGTGACTTAATATTATTTTAATAACTTAGAAAGCAGGAGCCATTTTCTGGCTCCCGCTATTATTACATTAATCGTACTTTAGGTTTATTTACCACCATACTTCTGCTTGAACACCAAAGGATAATTGGTCTTTCTTCTCATCATTGAATGTCCAGTTATCAATTTGACTATCCAGTACTTTTAAGTAAGTGCTGTAAAAACGAATTTCTGGGCGAGAATTCAACAAGCTGGTTCCTACTTTAAAGGTATGGAACAGCGTAGTTTTATAACCTGACTCATGATAGTCGTTATTTTGTGCTTTATTGACTTGATCAAAATAGGCTAATTCAACACCGGTTTGATTATATTCGCTCCAAATATAGGATGGACGTACGACTGCGCGAATACTGTGGAAGTCAGTCCCTGACAAGGTGTTGTAGTCATACAAATTATTACCTTGGCTATAAACCAAGGTATTTGCCATGATCACGTTTGGCAACAGATAAGCTTCTCCTTGTGAGATCAAACGGAATGCCGTACCACCATCTTGATCACCGTAGTAATATTTTCCACGACCAAAGTCTGGATTGGCGTCGGATACATTCATAAAGCCGGCGGCGATGGAGTTGTTGGCAATCTGGAAGGCAAATTCGTTAAATGCGCCCCGATCAAAGTTTTGGCGTAATACGGTGGTTGCTAACCAGGCATCTTTCACATCAAAGAAGTCATGGTCTCTTTCATTCTGTTTGTTATCACTGGTTTTATTCGCCAGATTATAACGACCACGGAAAGTCAGAGTGGCTTTATCCCACAGCGGAATATCATGATAATTAAAATCAAGCGAGTTGGTATTCACATCATCGGTAAGGTTGCAATTCGCCGAACCGTTGGTGTTACGCGCACAATTTCGAAGGTCCTGGCGGTTAAGCGCGATATCCAACTTTCCTGTGCCAACCGGTAGATTCTCTACGCCAACACCGCTGGCGCTGTTTTCTTTATGTGCTTTCCAATCAAGCATTTGCAACTCATATTGTTGCAATGCATGTCGGCCAACCCATAAGTTAGCTTCCGGCACTCCGGGAATAAATCCGGTGGTTGTCAGGTACATATCCGAGAATTTTAATAAGTCATCGCCGCCATCATTAAACCAACTGTCATTGTTGCGCTGGCCAACATTACCATCCATTGTGACAACGGCTTTCGCTGTTTTACCGTCTTTGTTGTAAACCCTTTGGCTGAGTGTTAAGTCAAACCAGCCGCTATGTTCGTTCCCAAAACGACCTAAAGAACCAATGGCCCAAGACTTTGGCCCCCCGCGTGGGGTGGTTGCCCAACCGGAGCGGAAATAACCTGTATAGTTGAAGCCAAAGTCATCTTTAATATATCGACTGATTTCATCTAATGTTAGGGCCGCATTCTGGACTTCAGGTTGTCCGTTAACGGCACCTGCGGTTGCTGGTATTTGTTGCTGAACCAGCACGCGATCATTCTTATTTACCGGTTTTGCCGATACTTCTGCTGTGTTATTAGTTTTATATTGTTGTAATTCTGAACGTGTTTTTTGTAATTCTTGTTCGTTTTCACTGAGTTTTTTTTCTAATAATGCAAGGCGTTGTTCAACAGATAATGGTGCAGCCATAGTAGAATAAGATAAACAGGCAGCAATAATACCAAGGACAATCTTATTTCTTGAATAATAGCGGGGCATGTCATTCTCCAGACACAGTGTTCTAAGGTTGTGTTATCACAACCTTAGAAATTTATTTAAATTTGGGTTTTATATATTATTTTTATTGAGTTATTTTTTATTTAATCGCCATCCTCTAATAGTTTTAGTGTTAATAAATATTATTGGGCTTGGTGGGTTTGATGAAAATGACGCACTGCACCTAATAATCCTGAATTATTCTTGTGTGTAGTAATATCAATAACCGTATCTTTGATATCAAACCAATTAAGTTGAGCTTTCAATTCATCCAGGAATGTTTCTCTTTCCGTAATACCTCCACCAATAAAAATATGTGTCGGATCGAAAAGATGAACAAGATTATATATTCCAGCACAAATATCATTATAAAAAGCATCTACCAGGCGTCGGGAAATGAGGCAGCCGTTGTCATAACCACGGAATATCTCCTCTCCCGTCACTGATTCAACCGGGCGATTTACCCTCTCGGCATAACGTCTGCGTAATACCAACAACGTGGATACTTCATTCATGGTATAGCTGCCGGGGCGCTCCGCTCCAGGTTGTGAACTGAACATATAGCCAAATTCACCTGCTCGGAAATGCCCACCACGCACCAGATTGCCATTAGCGAAGATACCGCCGCCAATACCTGTGCCAATCGTCAGGCAGAGAAAATCATCTAGCTGCTGCGCTTTACCTTGCCATTTCTCTGCCAGTAATGCGCAATTTGCATCATTTTCGATACTTACAGGTAAGCCACAGCGCTGTTCCAGCCAGATTTTTAGGTTAAAGTTATCAAATCGGCGAATAGCCCCACCCATAGAAATCAATCCGGTGAACGGGTTGACGTGCCCAGGGGCGCTGATGGCGATACCTTCGTAACCGTGTTGAAGGTCAAGCCAGCGCAGCATTTCCTGTAGTATCTGGTCGCCATTGCTCTCCTGTATTGCGGCTTTACCTTGCACCAGGATATTGCCATCAGATGAGACAATACCCATTTTTAGCGACGTACCGCCAATATCGAATGCAGCTATTTTCATTGCTCTCTCTCCTGATATTTTACGCGACTATGCATTCTCTGCGTTTTTCATCTGGACTTTGTTGGATACCATCACAAATGGCAAATAAATCAGTGTAGAAACAGCCAGACATAAAATACCGACACCGAGCGCCAGCCAATTTCCTCCTGTGCCCAAGAAGGGTATTAGTGGCCCTGGTGTTGTCCAAGGGAGAGCATAAGCTACCGGTGGAATAATATTCATTGATACAAAGAAATAGCCAATTAATGAATTAACTGCAGGTACCATAATAAATGGAATAATCAATACTGGGTTTAGGACAATAGGTAACCCGAAAATAATAGGCTCGTTAATGTTAAATAAACCGGGGACAATCGATAACTTAGCAATATCCCGATACTCTGGACGGCGAGAGGCAATGAAAATGGCAAGGATTAAGCCAAGTGTCATGCCTGAGCCACCGTAGTTGGCAAAGGTGTCGTAAATACTTCCCCAAGTTGTTGGGTAAGGTGCGCCCCATGTGGTGCCATGGGTTGCTGCGTAAGATAGGTTTTCCAAATTGGCTTCTGAGAAAATAGCTTCGCGGATAGCAGCCACAGTATTAGGGCCATGAATGCCGAGTATCCATAGGAAGTTACTGACGACACCAATAATCACCACAGCAAAGATATTAGTCCCCATATGCTTGAGGGGGGCCTGAATGAGAGAGTAAATCAGGTCATTTAGCCCAAGCGGAGATATCATGGAAATCAGGTAACTCAGTACCGAGAAGAAAATCATCACGGCAAAAACAGGAATTAATACTTTAAATGATCGAGCAACCGCCGGTGGTACCTGTGCTGGCATGGTAATCGTTGCTCGGGGTGAGCGTGCCAATCGACAGAAAATTTCCCCGGTTATCAGCGCGACAATAATGGCGACGAAGAGCCCTTGGGCACCCATAAACTTCATAGTGATATACGCCTGACCGCCAATCATTTCATAAGGGGTATAGACAATAAAGAAAGCCCCAATAGCGGTTAGGCCACATAACAGATCATCTTGTTTAAAACTAATGGCAAGGTTTCTCGCCACCAAAAAGACAATCAGTATTGCCATTATATTCACCGACCCCTGCATCACCGGTGAAAATACGGCTTGGGCGCTGGCGATATTAGGGAAAATTTTCCCCAGGAAAAGCATTTTGGCGATGAAGCCATCGGGTGAAAGAATGGCAAAGTTAATTAATATAATAAACGAACTCGCCATGACGAGTGGGAAAGATAAAATAAAAGCATCGCGAATAGCAGCAATATGCCTTTGCGAATTTAATTTTATTGCGATAGGAACGAGAATTTTCTCCATTCCTCTCTCGAAGGATGCCATAAAACTCATTATTATGCCTTATTAAAAATACACCCTGGTATTTTGAAGTGATAATAACTCCAATAATTTAGGGCATAGGTTAGAGGCGCAGGTAAAATTACCTGCGCACAATTATTTAATAGATGTTTTAATTAATTGATTACTGAATAGCAGCCAATGCTGTTTCTAATACAGCTTTACCATTCATTGAACCATAGTCTTTCATATCGATAACTAAGACAGGAATTCGGCCATTAACAACCTCTTCCACCTCTGCCTTTTGATAGCGTACCTGTGGCCCAAGCATAACGATATCAATACTACCCACTTTATCTTTAGCATCGGAAATTGATAGTGCTTCAATATCAACTTCTAAACCTATAGATTTGGCATGATCTTGCATTCTTTTAACGAGCATGCTGGTTGACATTCCAGCAGCACATACAAGTAATATTTTTTTCATAATTATTCTCTAAAATAATGATGAGCTGAGAAACCGCGATTAATAATATAGCGGATTAACCTTGGGATAAAATATCACCGTTACTGGCAATAACATCTTTATACCAATAAAAACTTTTCTTTTTATAACGCGTTAGTGATTTTTCATTTTGTTCATCACGATCAACGTAAACAAATCCATAGCGTTTTTGATAACCGTTTAACCAACTCAGAAGATCAGTAAAGCTCCAGGTACAATATCCAATGACATCAACACCGTCAGTGATGGCTTGTTGCACCGCTAATGCATGGTCGCGCAAATAGGCAATACGGTGATCATCATTAATTTCACCCGCTTCGGTTAATGTGTCATATTCGCCCAAACCATTTTCAGTAATCATCACTGGCAGCTGATAACGGCTGGCAATACGGCGCAGACCAATGCGTAAACCAATTGGGTCGATATCCCAGTCCCAGTTAGTTTTTTCCAAGAATTCATTGCATACGTGCTTATAAACACCCGGCTCACCAGAATATTTTGCACTGTCTTTTTTCCCGTTGGTATTCATTGCTTGTATACCAACACCGTCTATCGGATTAAAAGCATTTGTCATGGTGCGATAATAATTCACCCCCATAAAATCCGGTTTACCTTGTTTAAGCAGCTCAGTATCTTCTGGTTGCGTCTCTGGGGCTAAACCTTGCGCTTCTAACCAATTCCACACTAATGGAGGATATTCACCACGGGCATAGACATCCATCCAGAAATGCGCACCGAATTCTTCCGCATTTTCAGCCGCGAGCACATTTTTAGGATCGGCATTCACGGAGTAATTAGGCCCGTAAGCAAAGCTTGGCCCGATTTTCCCCACCATACCAAGCGCTCTAAAGGCGGCAATTGCCGCAGCATTGGCTAAATTGGCGTGGTGGTTAGCTTGATACATCCGTTTTTCATCAGATACACCCGGTGGATGCAGTGCTGTTTTATAGCCATGCCCAATAAAGACATTTTGTTCATTCAGTGTGACCCAGTACTTCACGCGGTTACCGTAATGCTTAAAGACGGTCACGGCATAATGAGCAAAGTCTTCAACGACTTTTCTCGATTCCCAGCCACCATAGGCATCTTGCAGTGCCTGAGGGATATCCCAATGATAAAGTGTGACTACCGGCTCGATATTGTGCTTGATGAGCTCATTAATTAAATCGTCATAAAATTGCAGGCCGGCTTGGTTGATAGCTCCACTACCTTCAGGAAAAATACGGCTCCAGGCAATCGAAAAACGATAAGCTGAAAGGCCTTGCTCTGCCATCAGGGCAACATCTTCTTTGTAACGATGATAATGGTCTACGGCAACATCACCGGTGGTATTCTCAAAAGTTTTACCTGGAATACGAACAAACTTATCCCAAACTGAAGCACCTTTACCGTCCAGATCCCAAGCCCCCTCGACCTGATAGGCTGCGGATGCTGAACCCCACAGGAAATTATTGGGAAAAGACTTTAATTTTTTATGCTCCATTATTTCATACCTTTTGCTGAGTCATTTGGGTACCACAAGAGTGGAGGCTAAATTACGTTGATGCTATTCTCAAAACCGTTAACTTGATCACTTTATTTTATATTACAATGTGTTCAGTTATTCCCTCAAAAAAGAACTACCTTGTCAGTCACATGTTAGATTAAATAACCAACTCACTGTTATTTAATGAAAAAAACAAAAACAAACAATAATAAAAGAGGTGCATAAGTGGTTTATGCTGAAGTTGTTAAATGTCTTAGAGATCGCATTAATTCACTCGAATATAAGGTCGGTGATATTTTTCCATCTGAGCAGAAATTAGCACTTACGCTGAATATTTCGCGTAATACTTTGCGTAAAGCAATGACCGTTCTTGTTGATGAAGGACTGCTTGAGAAGCGGCATGGTTCGGGTACTTATATAAGAAATAAAAACATTCAACCTAATATTAGTGCATTAAAAAGTTTCTCAGAGAATGCGCAGCAGGCGGGGAAAAATTGCACCAGTAAAGTGCTTAAATTTATGGTAATAAAATCAAATGCAGATATTTCTGCTCAATTAAGAATAAATCTAGGTGATCAGGTTTATTATATTAGGCGATTACGGTTTATTGAGGATAAACCGGTGCAATTAGAAGATACCTGGATGTCCGTGGCATTATTCCCTGATTTATCTTTGCGGGATATGGTTAATTCAAAGTTTGCTTATATAGAAATGAATTGTGGAATGACAATTGCTGGATGCTATGAAACCTTTATGCCGGTTATTCCTGATAAAGAAGTGGCAAATTTACTTAACATTAGTCTTCGTGAACCTGCGTTGCAGCTAACTACACAAGCCATTGATATAAATGGAGTTCATCTTGATTATTCATTATTAACATCTAATGTTCATGAATTTAGAGTGAAGTATTTCTGGCCTCGGCAGCGCCCTGATAATAGATAGTTTTAGGGCTGATTTTGCAGAGTTAGATACTCTCTATAATTAAAAGGTAAATATGGGCCGATAAATTCTCTTTCGGCCCTAAATAATAACTGTCGGTCTATTCTAGAATTCCTTTTACTATTTGCACATCTTGAATGCCTAGCCCGGTTAAATCTGCCAAGGTGATTTGCTGCTCATTATCGCGGAAAGAGGTATTCTGCGCTAAAGCTATACCGATTTCAGTCAAGGTGTGATTGGTCAAAAGTTGTTGTTGAAATGCTGATGAGATTTCACCAAATTCAGTGCATTGATCCCGTGAATCCACCAATATTTTATCGGCTTTTGCGACCAACTCAGGGGTCAGTTCGTGCTTACCCGCGCCATCAGCACCGACTGCCGTAATGTGAGTTCCCGGTTGAATATCCGCCGCCTGTAAAATAGCCTCTCGACTGGGTGTGGTGGTCACAATAAACTGGCAATGACGGCCTAGCACCGCGGCATCCAAGGTGACATTGACCTCAAAACCCTCCGCCTGAGCATATTGGCGATATTCCTCTAATGCTGTTTCACTGCGGCCCCAAACCCATAGCTGACGGCATGGAATGACACTTTTCAGGTACATCAGGTGCAGCCGTGCTTGCATGCCGGTGCCGATGATACCCACTGCACTGATATGTTTTGGGGTGCATAGCTCAGCAACAATTCGCCCAGCCAATGCTGTGCGCAGCGCGGTCAACCAACCCTCATCCAGTAATAGAGCTTGCGGCTCGCCGGTTTGGGCAGAAAACGCCATCATCAGCCCTTGATTACTGGCTAAACCTTGAGCGGGATTATCATAAAAGCCCCCCGAAACTTTCACGACAAATTGGCTATCGCCCTGCAAATAGCCACTTTTAATACAGCAATCGCCATTGGCCTGTTCAAACAGCAAATGCTGTACCGGAGGCATTTGCACCTGTTTCTGGCTAAAAGCAATAAAACCTTGTTTAAGCAGTAACGTGATGGCATCAGCATCGAACTTGTCGAGAATCTGCTGTTTATTCAGAATAATCATTCGCTGACCGCTCCCAAGTATTTTTCCAGCACGATATTCTTCCCACACAAGACCACCGCAATTTTTTTGCCTTGCCAAAGCGGCGCTAATTTCAGTGCGGCCGCGAGTGCGACACCGGCAGCGCCTTCAATCATCCAGCGGTCAGTGCGGGCAATCAAACGCATCGCATCTTTGATTTCTTGCTCACTCACCAGCACTTTTTGGTCAATTAATTGCTGGCAAAGGGCGAAGGTTATCGCCCCCGGTTCAACCCCGCCAGCAGTGCCATCAGACAGTGTTTCTTGCTCCGCCACTTCCTGAATTTGACCATTTTCCAGACTGGTATACATACTGGTGGCATTGGCGGGCCAACAGCCAATAATGTGAGTTTTATCAGAGAGTTTCTTTAGCACAGTTGCAATGCCGGAAATCAGCCCACCGCCACCGACGGCCACAAAGACAGCATCAAGATTCGGCTGCTGTTCAACCATTTCCATGCCGCAAGTCCCTTGTCCGGCGATAACTTGCTTATCGTTATAAGGCGAGATATAGATTTTGCCCTGCTGCGCCGCCGCGCTATCCGCCGCTTGTTCAGCCTTTAATGCATCTCCTGGAATCAGTTCAATCTCTCCGCCCAGTGCGCGAATAGCCTCTAATTTGATTGCCGCCGCCTGCTCCGGTGCATAAATAGTGGCCTTAACCCCCGCCAGTTTTGCTGCCAATGCCATGGCTTGCCCGTGATTACCGGTCGAAGCGGTGATCACCCCCTGCTGGCGCTGTTCGTCAGTTAATAAACGCAGTTTGTTACTGGCTCCGCGAAATTTAAAGGAACCAGTATGTTGTAGATGCTCACATTTGAGATAGATTTCGCAACCACTGTGCTGGGACAGCAATGGGCTATATTCCAGCGGCGTCACTCTCACTTGTGGGCGTAATACCTGATGGGCTTCTTTAATAGCATCAAATAATGTGTTCATATTAATTCCTTTAAATTTTTGTATTTTTTATATTTTTCAGTTGGTTATAAACAGTAGCGCGAGCGATGTTAAGGATCTTTGCGACATAGCCAGCGGCATTTTTGCCGTTAAATGCCCCCTGCTGATAAAGCGCCTCAATCAATTTTCGGCGGTTAACATTGTTTAATGTCGCCAGTGTGAGTTTTTGTTGTTGCAGCCAGTGGTGGGTGTAGGTATTGATGCGCTCCTGCCAGTCATCTTGGAACAGCACATCAGGTTGTGGTTGCAATTGATGGCCTGACAGGAATATATCCAGCGCTGCTTTGGCGCTTTCAAAGACAGTAATATCCAGATTGATGCACAGTAGCCCGACAGGTTGCCCATTGTCATCCCGCAGCACAGTGCTGATAGAGCGCAGTTGGCGACCATCCCAGTTGCGCTTTTGGTAAGGGCCAATCACCTGCGAGTGTTGATCAAATTGCAGGTCGCTGAGGTTGGAGTCTTCCCCCAATTCCCGCTGTGAATAGTTGTTCGCGATATAAACCAGCGTTTGACTGGCTAAGTCGTGGAGGGCAACTTCCGCATAAGGAGAAAAAAGTGTGGCTATCGCATCGGCAATGGGCTGGTATCGGCTAAGCATAGGGAACTTTTGTTTAGAATAAAAAATCTATATTAGACTTTTTATTCTAAAACGCGACAGTTTATTGTTGACTGGCTTTTACAGTAATAAGAAATGAGGGTGATATAATTCAGTGTAATGAATCATTATCAGCGTAATCGCGTCCGGAGCCCGCATGGCCTTACAGGAACAGCAACTCACCTTTGATCCCAGAGGTCATCAGCTTACCAATATCAATGTTTGGACGCCGGATAGCCAATGGCTGGCCTATGATGTGCGGCCTAATGGCAGTACGTTTAGTGGTTTAACCATTGAGCGGGTAAATTGTATAACCGGCGATATTGAGGTCATTTATCGTGCTCAGCAGGGCGCGCATGTTGGTGTGGTGACGGTGAGCCCTGATAAACCCGCTCGCTATGTATTTATCCACGGCCCGGAGCACCCAGATAGTCACTGGCATTATGATTTCCATCACCGTCGCGGGGTGATTGTCACTGAGCCAGACAGAGAATTGGCGGTAACGCTGGATGCGATGGACATCACTGCACCCTTTACTCCCGGCGCATTGCGCGGAGGCAGCCATGTGCATGTTTTCAGCCCTGACGGCAGCCGACTGAGTTTTACTTATAATGACCATGTGTTGCATGAGCTAGACCCCGTATTGGATTGCCGCAATGTCGGAGTTGCCCTACCTTTGCAGGGGGTTAATCCGCCCAAGCAACATCCGCGTGAATATGATGGTAGCCATTTCTGTGTGTTAGTGACTCGAACGACCCCTAAGCCCCTGGCGGGAAGTGACCAAATAAACCGGGCTTATGAAGAGAGTTGGGTGGGCACTCAGGGCTATCTGAAAGCTGACGGCACTCGCCAGCGTTGGGCATTGGCATTTATTGGTGACACACTTTCGGCGCAGGGTGAAAAAATCCCGGAAGTCTTTATGGCTGATTTACCGGAGCATGACCGAGATTACGCCCGTGCCGGAACTGCGCCACTTGAGGGAACGCCAACTACCTTGCCCGCGCCACCAGCAGGTGTCAGCCAGCGGCGGATAACCTTCACGGCCGACAAGCGTTTTCCTGGGTTGGCGACCAGTCCACGGCATTGGCTGCGCACTTCACCTGACGGCAGTGCCATTGCTTGTTTAATGAAAGATGACCAGGGTGTGGTGCAGTTGTGGTTGGTTTCACCGAATGGTGGCGAACCACGGCAACTGACCTTCACGGAGCAGGGGATTCAGTCGGCGTTTAGTTGGCATCCACAAGGGCACAGCCTGGCATTTGTGTGTGATAACAGTGTGATGCAGTGTGATAGTACCACCGGCCGGTTACAGCGATTGACGACTCGGAGTGCTATTGCACCACTGGCGGACGCCGTGGTGTTTTCGCCCGATGGTGCCAAAGTGGCTTTTATGCGGGAAATAGATGGATTGGCGCAACTATTTACAGTGGATGTTGGCTAGATCATGGTAGTGGGGTGGCAGCAGGAGGAACGGTTGGCGGATTCTGTGCTTCTGACTGACGAATGCGCTCACGCGGGGAATTAGCCATTTTGTCTTCGCTATCAGAACGCAAATAATCATATGGTAAGAGCAGGGTGTCCATCACCGCAGAGAAAGGCAGATCCACCGCCAACAAGGGGCGCAGCGCCCAACCGGTATTATCATCTTTGAGCATCGCCACATTGGCAGACGTGCCGGAGTAATAGCCCTGGCTGCTGCTGGTGTGCGTCATAATACTGGAACAACCACTGGACAACAGCAGCGAACAGCCGGTAACAAAAGGGATAACTGTATTTTTCATTATTTTATTCAGCTCTCATTCTACCGGGAGTAACAAGTTACCGCGATAAACCAACAAACAGTGTCAGGTATTGACATGATTTTTACACTACCTTACAGACAGTTCCTATGGTCAAAGATTCAATCTTGTGGCTTAAGTCGACCTAAGTGTAAGTTATAACAGCGCATTTATCGAATAATTAGACTAATAAACATCTTATTGGGATTTTTCCCGCAAAAATTTTTTTTGTTTTGCTCTTGAAAAGAAAAATACCGGGCCCACTTTATTATCAGGTCAGAGAGAATACGCCGATAGGGTATTCGGGCCATAAGCCTGTCCACAGTGGAAGGCTTAATACAAAATATGATGACACCCTTGCTAATATATTTAGGAGGCAGTTTTTATGCGTAATTCCGAGCTTGCACCACTGTATCGTTCAGCTATCGGTTTCGACCGGTTGTTCAATCTTTTAGAATCTGGCCAGAACCAAAATAATGGCGGTTATCCTCCTTATAACGTCGAGTTAGTCGACGAAAATAACTACCGCATCGCGATCGCGGTAGCTGGCTTTGCTGAGCAAGAATTGGAGATTGTCACACAGGATAACCTGTTGATTGTCCGTGGTTCTCATGCTAGTGAACCGGCGCAGCGCACCTATTTGTATCAAGGTATCGCTGAACGTAACTTCGAGCGTAAATTCCAGTTGGCGGAGCACATTAAAATTAAAGGTGCCAATTTAGTGAATGGTTTGTTGTATATCGACCTTGAGCGTCTGGTGCCGGAAAGTTTAAAACCACGCCGTATTGAAATTAAGTAATTTGCTTAACGGTGTAAGTTAGTTTCATTATTTAACGGAGTTTTGCCCGCCGTAATCGGGGGCTGACCGGTCACGGATTGATAGCGAGGATCATATAACGCCAGTATTCTGCGTTATGGTTTTTTATATCGCTAATTTGTGACTGTTTATTATCTTATCTCGCTTCTCAGAAGGAGTTATATTTATGCGTAATTATGATTTGTCACCTTTACTTCGTCAGTGGATTGGTTTTGATAAATTAGCTAACTCAATGCAGGGCGGTCAGGATTCTCAGGGGTTCCCGCCATACAATATTGAGAAAACTGACGATAACCATTATCGCATCTCACTGGCATTAGCCGGTTTTAAACAGAGCGAACTGGATATTGAAGTGGAAGGCCCGCGTTTGACTGTTCGCGGTAAGCCAGCACCGGCTGAAAAACAGGTTGAATACCTGCATCAAGGCTTGGTTCATAAAGAGTTCTCATTGACCTTTACGCTGGCAGAGCATTTGAATGTTGATAATGCTCAATTCGAAAACGGTTTGCTGCACATTGATCTGTTGCGCCAAGTGCCAGAAGCGCTGCAACCACAGCGTATTAGTATTGGCAGCGCCGCTCCACAAGAGCGCCAGGTATTAGATAATCCGGCTGCAACTGAGCAATCTGAACAGCAGTAATAATGATGACCGGTACCCCACTCCGGGGTATCGGTAAAGATTACCCTCTCCTTGTTTTGTCCTTTTAGTATTAAGCTTTTCCGTGTTTGTTTTTTCACCGGAGAGTTTCCTCGCTCTCCGGTGCATTTTGTGGTGTATCCCACATTCACTTTCCTCCCCTTCTGACAAAATCCACACTAACAGTAAGAATTTAAGGCCATGTATGACCCAAATGATATTCCACATGGCCGACCAGTTTTTAAACTTAGGCAAGGAAGTGATTTATGAGTGCTATCGCCCTTACCGTCAGTATGTTGGCGCTGGTCGCCGTATTGGGGTTATGGATCGGTAATTGGAAAATCTATGGTGTGGGGTTAGGTATCGGCGGGGTGTTATTTGGCGGCATTATCGTGGGCCATTTTGCACAAACTTATCAATTAGTTCTCAATGGGGACATGCTGCACTTCATTCAGGAATTTGGTCTTATTCTGTTTGTTTACACCATTGGTATTCAGGTTGGGCCAGGGTTCTTCTCCTCATTGCGGGTCTCGGGGTTGCGGCTTAATTGCTTTGCTATCTTGATGGTGATTGTCGGTGGGTTAGTGACCGCGATTATCCATAAATTATTTGCCGTGCCGCTGCCTATCATTTTGGGCATATTTTCAGGTGCGGTCACTAACACCCCGGCACTTGGGGCGGCACAGCAAATCCTCACTGATTTAGGCTCGCCACCGCAATTGGTCAGCCAAATGGGGATGGGTTATGCCATGGCCTATCCATTCGGCATTTGCGGTATTTTGCTGGTGATGTGGCTGATTCGTTTATTCTTTAAAATCAATGTCGATCGCGAAGCAAAAGAGTTTGATAGCAGTCACGGGCAGAACCGCGAGTTGCTACAAACCATGAATGTGGCGGTGCGTAACCCCAATCTGCATGGGCTATCCGTACAAGATGTGCCACTGCTCAACAGTGATGAAGTGGTCTGTTCCCGCTTGAAACGCGGTGATTTACTGATGGTGCCGTTGCCAGCCACAGTGATTGAGCTGGGCGATTATCTGCATTTGGTCGGGCAGCGCGAAGCTTTGGAGAAAGTACGGCTGGTGGTCGGGGAAGAGGTGGATGTCACCTTATCGACCGCCGGTACGGTATTGCAAACTGCCCGGGTGGTGGTGACCAATGAGGCGGTGCTGGGTAAGAAAATCCGCGACCTTAATCTGAAGCAAAAGTATGACGTGGCCATTACCCGTTTAAACCGTGCCGGGATTGAACTGGTTGCCAGTAATAGCGCCAGCTTACAATTCGGTGACATTCTTAATCTGGTTGGCCGCCCAGAATCTATTGAGGCGGTATCTGCTGTCGTCGGTAACGCACAACAGAAACTACAACAAGTTCAGATGCTTCCGGTGTTTATCGGCGTGGGGCTAGGGGTGTTGTTAGGGTCAATTCCACTGTTTATTCCGGGGTTCCCTGCCGCTTTGCGTCTGGGTTTAGCGGGTGGCCCGCTGGTGGTCGCGCTTATTCTGGGGCGTATTGGCAGCATCGGAAAGCTGTATTGGTTTATGCCGCCGAGTGCCAACCTGGCCCTGCGTGAGCTAGGAATTGTGTTGTTTTTATCAGTGGTCGGGCTGAAGTCTGGCGGTGATTTTATCAACACTCTGGTGAATGGTGACGGACTGGCGTGGATTGGCTACGGTGCGATGATTACCGGGATACCATTACTGACGGTGGGGATTTTAGCGCGTATGTTGGCTAAGATGAACTACCTGACATTGTGCGGCATGTTAGCCGGTTCAATGACTGATCCACCGGCGCTGGCCTTTGCCAATGGCCTGCATCCGACCAGTGGTGCAGCAGCACTGTCTTATGCAACAGTTTACCCGCTGGCGATGTTCTTACGCATTATGTCGCCGCAGATACTTGCCGTGCTGTTCTGGACACTGTAATGGATGAACGATTCTCATGCGTATATGGTGTTAATACAGTGAGAACAGGCAGATCGTAAAGACGCCGTAAACCCTTCCCTGGGGGCTCGAGCCGCGCCATCCGTGGCGCGGACGCTTTACTCTTCTGCCTATCTTCACCGTATAGAAACTAAGGTGATATTTTCCAAAGGAATAGCAAGATATGTAATTTTCTGCTTAATAATCACTTCGCTTCCTGAAACGCCAGCTCAACCTCTTCGGCTAAAATCGCTACACCTTTTTCGATATCTTCCGGTGCTGGGACATAATTCATCCGCATGCACTGATGGGTATGTGGCCAGTCATATTCCAGACCGGGGAAGAAGTAGTGGCCCGGCACCATCAACACCCCGCGCTTTTTCAAGCGTTGATATAGCAGCTCGGTGCTGATCGGCAAATCTTTAAACCACAACCAGAGGAATATCGCCCCTTCCGGTTTGTGGATCAAGCAGCGCTCCGGCGGTAAGTATTTGCGCAGGATAGCAATAGTTTGCTGTACCCGCTCAAAGTAGAATGGCTGGATGACCTCTTTGGATAAACGTAGCAAATCCCCACGCGCAATCATTTCGGCGGCAATAGCTGGCCCCATGCTGCCCGGTGATAAGCTGATAATGCCATTCATGTTGGTCAGCGCCGCAATGACTTTCTCATCGGCAATCACAATCCCGCAGCGCGAACCTGGCAGACCCAGCTTCGACAAGCTCATGCATAGAATGATATTCGGGTTCCACAGTGGAGTCGCATCGGTAAAGATAATGCCGGGGAATGGCACGCCATAAGCGTTATCAATCAATAACGGAATACCGCGTTGCTGAGCAATAGAATCAAGGCCGATTAACTCATCGTCAGTAATCACATTCCCGGTCGGGTTAGTGGGCCGCGAGACGCATATCAGGCCAATATCATCGGTAATATTGAGATGCTCAAAATCGACGTGATATTTGAATTGTCCTTCGGGCAGTAGCTCAATATTGGGCTTGGCGGAGACGAATAAATCTTCGTCGAGCCCCGCGTCTGCATATCCGAGATACTCGGGTGCCAGTGGGAATAATACCCGCCGACGGGTGCCATCGGCATAGCGGCCAGCGAAGAGATTAAATAAGTAGAAAAACGCGCTTTGACTACCATTTGTCAGTGCAATATTCTGTGGCTCAATTTGCCAACCCAGCTCATCTTGCAGCATTGTTGCCAATGCTTTCAGCAGTAAATCTTTACCTTGTGGCCCATCGTAATTGCACAACGCCTCGGTCAGTTTCCCGCTTTCCAGCATGTCCTGACAAAGTTGTTGAAAGTAAGCATCCATCTCAGGAATATGTGCCGGATTACCTCCGCCAAGCATGATAGAACCTGGGGTTCTCAGGCCGTCGTTGAGGTCGTCCATCAATCTGGTAATGCCCGCGTAGCGGGTGAATTTGTCGCCGAAAAGTGAAAACTTCATAAATGAAAATTTATTGTTATCCGTAAGTGAACAACTACCATACTCGCAGATAAAAACGGACGCAATGCGGAAAGGTTTCTTCCTGCCGCGTGAAAATATCGGCAGGAAGTGTTATTGCAAAATAATATACTAAATCACTCTTTTTTGTCTCCCACCCAAACCACTAAGACTTTATCACCTTGATGTTGGCGGCTAAAAGCATAGTAATCAGCGGTTTGTTGAGATTGCTGCACGCCAGCACCGATGGCCGGATGGCGAGCGCGGAACTGACTGACTTTTTGCCAGTGCGCCAACAGCGCGCCTTTTTCACCCGTCAGCTCATCCCAGTTCATATCCGAGCGAGTTCCCTGCAAGGGGTCAGAGCCGGTTGGGCCGAATTCTCGCCCGCTTTCATCACCATAGAAAATTTGCACCGCCCCTGGAGCCAGCAGTAGCAGATCGCCCGCGCGTTGTTGTTTCACCAATGACTGTTGCGCGTCATCTTTAAAAAAGAGCCGAGTATCATGGGATGAAATGTAGCTCAATACATTGAAATCTTGCAGTTTATCCGCCATTTGCTGATAAGTGCCGTCAATGGATGAGAAGCACGTCAGCGCCTGTTTAGCTTGATCCTGAAAATCAAAATTAATCATGGCATCGAAGCCATTTTGGTAATAATCACTTTTCATCACCCCGTGGCCCCAAGCTTCTCCCGTCATCCAGAATGGCAAGTCGTCCAGCGCTTGATCGGGGTGAGCCGCTTTCCACTCGGCCAGAGCGGCTGCGCTTTGCTGCTTAAGTTGTTGCCAGGCGGGCTTCTCGACATGTTTGGCGGTATCAACACGAAAACCGTCAATACCATAATCGCGAACCCATTGGCTTAACCAATAAGTAAGGTAATCACGCGGTGTGGCACCGGCAATTTCCCGTGCGGCAGTATCCGGTTTATGGCGGTAAAACACCGGTAAACCACTGGGTTGTGTGGATTCTGTTTTGATGTCCGGCAGGAAAGCCAGCGACATGGTCAGGTCGTCATAACCGGGGGAGTCATAATCGCCAATATCCGTACGGATCCACTTATTACCCCACCAGTTGTCCCAGGCGGCTTTATCACTGAAATTGATATAATCATTAAAACTATGCCAGTTTTGCCCTTTGCCCGGGGTCCAGTCAGTCCAATTTTTACCCAGTGTTTTTTCTATCTGGTCGCCATGCAGATACAGCGCACCGAACTGGTAGCTCTGCATATCCGCCAGAGTGGCATATCCCACATGATTCATCACCACATCAAATAGAATGCGAATGCCGCGCTTATGGGCTTGCTCAACCAGTTTATGCAAATCTTGTTCGGTGCCCATATTGGCATCCAAACGTGACCAATCCAGGCCGTAATAACCATGATAGGCATAATGTGGGAAATCACCCTTGGTACCGCCGCCAACCCAGCCATGAATTTGCTCCAGCGGGGAGGTTATCCACAATGCATTGACGCCAAGTTGTTGCAGGTAATCAAGTTTTTCGGTAAGACCGGCCAAATCTCCGCCGTGGAAAGTGCCTATTTCCTCCATACCATCACCATGGCGACCATAGCTGTGGTCATTGTCGGGGTTGCCGTTTTTAAAGCGATCCGTCAGGGCAAAATAAACCGTGGCATTTTGCCAACTAAATGGCGCAGCTTGCTGGGTTTGGGCTGATTCTAATAACAGTAAACCCCCGCTCTCAGGAGTGGGTTGCAGAGTGATTTTACCGAGGGAAACTTTCGTGGTTTGGCCGGAGTAGAAATCCCGCACCATTTCACCTTCCGCGAAGGTTTTACTGACGTCAATCGTCACCGGTTTGCCGTCCCAGCGCTGGCAACTGTGTGTCACAACTTTGACGGTTTCCGCCACCGGTTCTTTGATGCTCAAAGTGAGGGTGGGGGTGCCGCTGCGGGTATCAATCCGCACCTGATATTGGCCATCGCGGAACAGCTTCCACTGGATATCGGCCTGATTCTGGCAAGGTTGCAGCGAAAATGTCTGATTTAATTTTACTGGGCCGGTCGGCTGCCAACACTGTTTATCTTGGTGAAATTTAAGAAGATACTCCCCTTTTGTCAAAGCGCTACTACTCAGGAAAACGCCACTATCTTGTTCAGTAAACGCCGGGAAATGGGGGAGTGACCAGTTCGCCATCACTGCTGGTGACAAAACCAGTAGCAAAGGGAACGTAAGATATTTCATAACGCGTTTTCCTTGAGTCTGAGAAACGTATAAAGTTTTATGAATATCAGAGTGCCAGACGGCGAAGAAATAGCCTCATCCCTAGGGTATTTTTATAGGGAGGAGGGCAGCGGAGGATAAGTTTTTGACACTTTTAGTTGACGGTTTTTTAGCCTAAACTACAATGTATACATTGTAATTTTCAGTGCGGAGAGAAAAATGAGCGTTATGTCAGTCAGAATACCTGATGAGCTTGCTAACCAATTGTCGTTACTGGCAGAAGCTACCGGGCGTACCAAGTCTTATTTGGCCGGACAGGCAATTCAGGATTTTCTGGATCGTGAGGCATGGCAAATTACAGAAATAAAACAAGCTATTATCGAAGCGGATCAGCAAGATTTTTTCTCTGAAAATGAGATGAGTACACTTTTTAAAAAAATGGGTGTGGCCATTCAGGATAAGGATAAATAATGAATGTGAAATGGCTAAGGAAAGCTGCTGCAAACTTACAACACGAGTATCAGTGGTTATATGAGCGAAACCCTATCGCGGCGCAAAATTTTGTCAATGAAATCCATAAATTAACTTCATTATTAACCACTCAACCTTCAATGGGGCGCGTAGGAAGAGTAATGGGCACACGGGAATTAGTTTTGCATAACTTCCCTTATTTACTGCCTTATCGAGTCAAAAGTGGGGAAATTCAAATACTCCGTATATTTCATACTTATCGAGAACCACCCAAAGTCAGAGGAGGGTGATAAATGGCCTGCTAGCAGGCCAGTGGGGGTGTTTAAGCTTTCTGTAAAACCTGCGGGTTGACGCAGTTTTCTGTGACGGTGCCAGTCAGCGCAGCAATCAGGTTATCCACAGCGCAGGCGGCCATGTTGTAGCGAGTTTCGTGGGTGGCGGAACCAATATGCGGCACAGCCACCACATTAGGTAATTTGAGTAATGGTGAATCCGCCGGTAGAGGTTCTTGTTCAAACACATCCAGCCCAGCACCATGAATCGTGCCCTCTTGTAGGGCGGCAATCAGTGCTTGTTCATCCACTACTGGCCCACGGCCTGCATTGATCAAGATGGCGCTGGATTTCATTTTAGCCAGCTGTTCACGACCAATCATATGATAAGTCTGCTCGGTCATCGGCAAAGTAATGCAGAGGAAATCGACTTCAGCCAGCAATGTATCGAGTGAGCAGCGGCGAGCACCAAAGCGCTTTTCAGCTTCTTCATGTGGGCGGCGGCTGGTGTACAGCACCGGCATGCTGAAACCAAAATGCGCCCGCTGGGCTAGCGCCATGCCAATCCGGCCCATGCCGAGAATACCCATAGTTTTATGATGAACATCGACGCCAAACCAGTCATCACCAATGCTATCTTGCCACTCACCGGCTTTCACGCGCTCCGCCAGCTCGACCACCCGACGAGCGGTGGAAAGCACCAGGGTCATCATGGTGTCAGCCACTGTTTCGGTCAGCACTGTCGGCGTGTGCATTAATACGATCCCGCGCTGGCTCAGTGCATCTACAGCAAAATTATCATAACCGACGGAAATGGTTGAAGCAGCGCGCAGCCGTGGTGCTAATTGCAAGAAAGCCTGGTCGATTTTACCGCCAGAACCGATAAGCCCTTCCGCCTGTTGCAGTGCAGCCAATAGCTCTGGCTGATTATCTGAAGATAAACCCTCAAAACTGTTTACGGTAAAATGTTGCTCTAAACGCTGATGCAGATCAGCGGGAATACTTTTGTACAGCACAATAGACGGCTTCATCGCAAGCTCCAATGATTTACCCTTCGTACTTGAAGCCGCAGGGGGTGGGCTTCACCCGTATCACTTATTTGTAGTTGACCTTACATAAATAAGCTCATCGGGATTTGCTCACTTACCGCCTACCTGCAACCTCAATGACTTTGGGTAAATAGGATTAAGATTTAAAGCCAGAATAACAGCAAAGGCCGGTGCGGGATCAAGCGCTAATCACCCTTATAATGTTACGACTAATGAAAAAACCAACCTGTTTGAGCAGGTTGGCTTCAATCATTTGTTATGCTTCGTGGCTGGCGGCGCTGTTAACTGAAAGCGTCGGCGAGCGAATGGCGGCGCAAC
Organism: Yersinia kristensenii; assembly: GCF_900460525.1. Classification (NCBI taxonomy): domain Bacteria; kingdom Pseudomonadati; phylum Pseudomonadota; class Gammaproteobacteria; order Enterobacterales; family Yersiniaceae; genus Yersinia; species Yersinia kristensenii. The sequence continues at coordinate 1,421,799 of NZ_UHIY01000001.1, read as the reverse complement.
GTAGCGCGGTGATAATCGCCAGTGCTGGGGCAATGGCATACAGAGTAAATAGCCAGTGAGCGGTGTTTTCAGCGCCCGCGACCCCGCCGGGGAAGTTGAGACCAGAAAGGTTGGCCACCATTCCGGCTATTGCCGCCCCCACTGCGGTGGCAAACATCTGTACCGTGGTAATCGAGGCCCCGGCGATATCTTTATCTTCTTCAGCAGCTACTTGCAGAATGCGAGTCAGCAGATGCGGCCAGCCAAAACCAATACCGAAACCCACTAATGTCAGCGCAATGGCGATAGGCCTCATCTGCGGCCACCCCCCTAATGAGCTTATCGGCATCAGAATGGCGAGCGCAATGATCCCTACCAGTACAATGATTGGGCCGCTGATAATCGCCCAACGAATACCTGATTTCTTCCAGCCAGCACTCATTACCTCAGAAATTGTCCAGCCCGCCGCCATCGTGGCCGCGATATAGCCAGAAATTAGCGGTGATTGACCATGCAAGGTTTGTAAGAAGTAAGGGACAAAAATCTCGCAGGTAATGCCGATCGCCAGTAACGAGATGGTGATATAGAGCGCCGCCAAGGGGGAATTTAAGCGTAATGCGCCTTTTGGCAGTAAACGTGAGGTGGCGCGGGATTCTATGCGCAATAACAGCACCAACAGTAAGACCGCCAACACGATGCCCAGCAGATTCGTCAGACCGCTACTGGCAATACTGCTGGCGGAAATTGTCAGGACAATTGCGGTTAATAGCACCAACTGGGTTATCGGTAATGCTGAGGTGACGGCGGTGCTGGATCGCCCCTTAGGCAGAATGCGCCAGGTAAAAATGGCATAAATCAGTGTCACGGGTAGCAACGTCCAGAAGGCAAATCGCCAGGCGTTCATCTCCGCGAATATCCCACCAATAGCGGGGCCAATCAGTGTTGCCACCCCCCACATTCCTGAAATGAGCGCCATTGCTCTGGGCCACAATGATTGTGGAAATACTAGATTAATCATGGCGTAAGAGAGTGCGAACAGAAACCCACCGCCCAGCCCCTGCACGGTTCGGCCAACCAGCATCAGCGGCATGTTGGGTGCCATGGCACATAAGGCACTGCCCAGCATAAAGGTCAGTGAGGCAAACAAATACGCGCTACGTGCGCCGTAACCACTGAGTAAACGGGCAGAAAGTGCGGAACCGAGGATTGACGCGGTGACAAACAGGGTGGTGTTCCAGGCATATAAATTCAGACCATTAATTTCGAGCACCACCGACGGTAAAATCGTGGTGGCGATATAAATATTGATGGCGTGTAACACTACGCCGCCTGACAGGGCTATGGCAAAAGCCGCGTTCTTGCCGGAGAACAAATCACTCCAACGGCTTGCATCATTCATTATCACGTTTTCCATCCTGCCAGAAATCTGGTTGTTGAGTTGGTGTTGTGGTTACGATAAAATTAAACAAGATAATTCTTGGAATAACTTAGGCCAGTCATCGATAATAAGTCAAGTATAAGCTTGTAAAATGTTATACTGGCTATCATTCGTTAAAAATAGAAAACACACCCATGATAGCGGGGGAAGATATGAGTATCGACCATTCTACCAGCCAACCACAGTCTGTTGCTGAGCGTCTGTTGATGTTGCTGAAGACTCGCGGCCCCTTGCAAGCTACCGATGCGGGCAAGATCCTCGGCACTACGGGGGAAGCAGCACGGCAACAATTTGTAAAATTGGCTAAAGATGGGCTGGTTGTAGCCGTCGCACAGGCCAAAGGTGTGGGGCGGCCTATCCAACTTTGGCAGCTCACCGATGCAGGAAATGCCCGTTTTCCGGATACTCACGGCGAGTTAACGGTGCAATTATTACGAATGGTGCGCACAAAATTAGGTCAAGAAGCGCTTAATTTACTGATAGATACCCGTGAGCAGGAAACGCGCGAACTGTATTGCCAGGCGATGAAAGGGGCCAATAGTATTGATGAACGGGTGGAGCGGCTGGTGGCGATCCGCTCTCAGGAAGGGTATATGGCGGAGTGCCAAACTCAGGCCGACGGTTCGATATTACTGATTGAAAACCATTGCCCTATTTGTGCTGCGGCAACGACCTGTCAGGGATTCTGTCGAGCGGAATTAGATGTTTTTCGGGAAGTATTACAAGCACCGGTCGAGCGAACTGAGCACATACTTTCGGGCTCACGCCGTTGTGTATATCGTGTTGCAGTCGAATAAGGATGAAATAACCCTGTGCCAGCATGAATCCCGACACAGGGCAGATTTAGAGTTCACCTTTATATATGAAACCCAGTTTATTTTTAACCATGGCTGAGGGTTGTGAAATAACATTGGAACTGAGGGTTTTTTTCCCCTTTTCTTTCAGATAGCGCGCTAATTCTCTGACAGCTGCGGTGCCAGCCCCCCGAACGCTGCCATTTTGATGAGGGTTTAATACATACTGTGGGTGAGTGACCGAGAAATTAATATAGCTTTCTTCACCATTAGCATCATTTAATGAGGCTAATAGGCTAACAATCTTTCCCTTGAGTTTAACCACGACAAATTGATAGTCACTAGAATTATCCGTTAACATAAGATACAGCATTTTACTGGTTATCCTGGCGGCATAGATTGTTCTATCGCGGCTCGTTAATGGTGTCCCGTTATTATCTGCTTGATATTGAACCTGATTATAAAATTGACGCCAGTCATTAATAACCTCGGCTATTTCCTCGGTTAAATTTGTCGCGACATGTTGGTCGCCACCGGGAATGACCGCTATTTCAAAATATAAGTCTTCGGGTCTAACCCATTCGCCATTATCCATAATCAGTGGTGTAGGCGGGTGCACGGGATGAATATAGTTTTCTAAGGGTAAAATATAATCACCCAGTGGTAGACTTTGCGCTGTTTGAGGAGAGGCAAAAGTCTCTTGATTTTCATTGTGCATAAAATAGCGGGCATAATTTAATAATGCATAATCGAAGGCCTCCTCCAATAGAGTGGTCAATGGGCTAAGCCCCAAATCAGATATAGCTTCCTGTACTCTTTCAACCAATCTGGACTCTGTTACTTGGTCAGATCCCGCATAGCCAGTGGTACCATGCTCACTAATACTTTGTAAAACTTGGGTTAAATGCTCGGTTGTCCAATCCAATAAGTTTTCGCCAAAAAGCAATGTAAAATCAGCCAGTAGAATAGACAGCCGGGACCCACAGCGCATTCCTGTTTGACGAGGATAGCGGGCGGCGATAATTGCCTCCACCGAGGTTTTACAGGTTTTTGCCACTGCCGGTAAAGTCACCGCCTGATTATGTAGGTGAGTATCGAGATGGGCTAAGACCAACATTGATGGCGTCGGTTTATCTAATGAAATGCTGGTGGTTTGTACCGCAGCAAGGGGCTTTGCTGAACCGGCCACGACCTGTGTTTTCCCCTCCCCATCGTGGTGAGAAAACTCATTCGCTCCTACCAGTTTATCAAGTTGATTACAGCGGCCCTGAACCACCAAATTATAAATTGCCAGCAAGGGAATACCCACACAGCCGGCGATCCCTAAAGCTCCGCGTTTATCGCGATGAGAATGCTTATTTATCGCCATTATAGTTTTATTCAGTATTAATGGCTGGATATCCTCGGGTATGTTTCCCCGGTCATTATCGGGAATACCATTAATGATGTGTAAATCAGCTAAGTTTCCAGAGGAATATTGAGTGTTAATCCAGAATGGAGTATTGAGGGGGGCGGTTCCTTCAGCTTCAAGGTATTGAAATTCCAATTTTTGGTCATTGAATTTAAACAATAAAGATAAATTGTCGGCGTTATCACTTATTCTCATATTAATAAGTTTACTTTTTTCTGTGGCGTAGAAAAACAGATCTTTCCCAACCACGATGATCTGTGGATAGTCAAAAAATCCCACGCCAAAATTGCTCTCATTATTAATGTCGAAATTCATTAATATAAGTTTATTTATTTCACCAAATTCTGAATCGTATTTTCCTAATGTGCTATTTAATTCGATTTTATTTTCTTTAATCACCACGCAATCTTGTATGCAAAAACCAGGGGAGTCGCGAATTTTAATAGCGCTAATCTGGCCTGCCATGCCCATTTTTTTTAGCCACGCTAAGTCAACTGATTCGGTTAGATTGTAATGAGGTGAATTAAAATGATCATTTTTATAAATAGTAACCTGTGTCTCCGCTGGGATCTTAATGGAAGATATTCTGTCATTGAGATGACTATCTTTCCTATTATAAAGGTCGATAGCTCCCGGTGCTGTCAGACAAAAAGACTCACCCTGGAAATTATCTTCAGCATAGAAACATGTTGGCGCTGATATTATTTCCTTGAAATATAATGGTTCTCCTGTCGATTCTTCCGGGACGATATTTTTTGACTTAGCACTCTCTGAATAAAGTATGGCGAGTAAATAGAGAAATAATGATTTATTCATATTGACTCCATAACGTATATTAAATAATAAAATTTAAAGTTCATCATGCTCAAAGCCCAGCTTTTGTTTCACTCTGGCAGAGGGGTGAGAAAGCACATCTGAATGGATAAATTTGACCCCTTTGCTTTTAAGATAATGGGCTAACCCGTGAACTGCCGCAGTGCCCGCCCCGCGGATACTGCCTTCGGCATCTGCTTTTATAATGAATGTTGGTAAAGTCAATGAGTTTGCCAAATAATAATGTCCTTCCAGCGGTTCATTATTTATGTGATATTTTTCCGCTTCCAGCATATGAATAATTTGTCCATTAACTTTCACGATGACAAATAAATATCCCGGTGTGTTTTCTTCTAAGTGAGTTTTCAATGAATTGCTCGTAATACGTGCAGAGTAAATAATTCTATCTGCGGCGGTCACTGGAATTCTGGTCTCTTGATGGGTTTCCTTATCTTTCGTTAACATCGTGCCATAGGTTAGGGTGTGATATTTTTCGTACCATTCATTGATAACCTCCAGGGAAGCTGCGCGTAGCTCCCTCTCTTCTTCTTGATGTTCTCCTGAGATAATTTCTATTTGAAAAGCCAATGAATCTGATGTTTCCCATTCACCATTTCTGCGAATACGCACCGGCACGGGCTCTGTCATGGGGACATAGGTATCCAGGGACAGCACATAGTGCCCTAAAGGGAGGTTTTGAGCTGCCGAGGGCGTGGTATCTTCACCATTTGTCTGTAAGTAATAGTGGGCAAGTTCCCTTTCTGCATAATGAAATGAGCGAGTGATTTGATTGATAGCCTCAGTTCGCCCGAGTTCTCTCACGCCCCTTCTTATTCCCTGCATCAGCCGTAGTTCTGTTCCGGTATCAATCCCGGCATACCCAGTGCTGTCTGCATCAATAGCGCTATCTAATACCTGACGTAAGCGCTCTATCGACCAATCACGCAAACTACTCCCAAACAGTAAGGTAAAATCGGCCAGTAGCCGCGATAGCCAGGAGCCACAGGCTGGCCCATCTAACTGGCGCGGAAAGCGGCTGCTCACTAAATTTTCCAGCGGAATATGACAAGCTTTTGCTACAGCGGGCAGAGTTAAGCTCTGTTGGTGCAATGAAGGGAGGTCGATATGGGTTAATCTCAGTGTATCAGACTGCTTTTCTGTTTTTGCTGGGAGCGGTTTTAAGGCTGTTGCTGAACCTGCGATTAGCTGCATTTTCGCTTTATCTTGACCAGAAAAAAATGACTTAATACTGGCCCAGGCCGACTCCACCTGATTACAACGCCCATGTACGACTATATTGTAAAGGGCCAAAGGGCCGGATAACAGACAGCCCATAATACCTGCGACTTCCCGTTTGGTTCGGTGGTCATCACTCATTGTGACCAACAGATGGCGATTCATCACTAAGGGGCCGTTGAGAATATTGTTATAAATAGCCAGGTCGGGGAAAACCGCGAGATTATTTTTCCGCTCGGCGTTAAAAATAAGAGTGGGTGATAAGGTGCCCTGGTGAGCAGAATGACTTTCCAGATAATTTATTGCTAATCCTTCATTTGAAACCTCGAAAATGAAGGCAATGGCCGTGCTATCTGGCTGAAGTTTATAATTAATTTGCTGACTATTTATATCAGAGGCAAGAATATACATTTCATCTTCATCAATAGTAATGTCGACGTTATCTTCCAGATTTAAATTGAATGTGGAATAACGATTTAATTCAAAATTAAATAATGCCACTTTATTTTGGTTGTCTTGAATAGCTATTGTGGAAAATAGATCATTCAAAGGAATAACCATTTTACTCGATATTGTGCAATTTTCTTCACAGATTAATAAACTTCTTTTTTCTGCGGTCATTTCTAATTTGTTCTGGTTAATATTTGGAACACTATGATTCAGTTGGTAGGGACAGAATTCCTCATCGATTAAGTTATGGTAATAATGTGAACATTCAGTATTATTTTTTACTGGTGAAGTAGCATAATCAAAAGGTATCTCCAATTCAGAATGAACTAATGGAGATAGTGATATACATAGGAAAAATAACAAATTACGGTTTTTATGCATAATAACTCCGTGTCATTATTGTGCTATATTATTAAGGTGGTTTTAAAACGATAAGTTCAAAGGCTACTATAGAGAGTAGAAAATGAATAAGCTCTTCAATTATCTCTTTATTTGTTTTTTATTCTTTTATAGGGGCGATACTTTTTATTAAGAGCGTTATATTAAATGTATCAAGTGCGAGTGATGAATATTTAATTTAATTAAAGGATGCTAGAATATTTGATGATTTATTTACTAATAGCGCTGCCACTGCATAGTTAAAATAACGCTTTTAGTTTCTGCATTGTAGGCCCGCTCGGTGACAATAAAACCTTGCTTACGATAAAAGTGATAAGCCCGATGATTTTTTTGATAAACCTCCAAAGTTAGCGCTTTATAGTGTTGCTGGATGCTATCCATCAGTATTTTCCCCACCCCTTTACCATAATAGGATTGGTCAACAAACAATGCGCCTACCAGTTGTTCTTCAAGGATACTAATAAACCCGACTATAGTGTTTTCCCCGTCAGCGGGGTCCGATGGGACTTCCTGTGGTAAATATACCCAAGTCCGTGCCGCCGGAAGATAGGTATCTCGCACCAACGAGGCGCTCTCGTGCCAGTATTGTTCGGCAATAAAAGGATGCGCCGCAATCGTGCTGCTCAACCACAATTGCATGACGGCATCAAGATCGTCCGGTTGGTAAGCTCTTATCATTCTACTACGTTATCCGGGTGGCAAAAACAGCTCGCCAGATGATCGTTCACCAGACCACTGGCCTGCATAAAGGCATAGCAAATGGTGGAGCCGATAAACTTAAAACCTCGTTTCTTGAGTGCTTTTGACATCGCATCAGAAATTGGCGTCATTGCCGGGCATTCAGCCAAACACCACCAGTGGTTAATTTGGGGTTTACCGTCGACGAAACTCCAAATAAAACGCGAAAAATCTTCGCCGTTAGCTTCCATTGCCAGATAGGCCTGCGCATTGGTGATAATGGCCTGAATTTTACCGCGGTGGCGGATAATACCGCTGTCCAGCACCAGTTTTTCTACATCGTCCGGCCCCATTTTTGCCACACGCACGGGATCAAAGTTATGGAAGCATTTGCGATAGTGTTCGCGTTTTTTCAACACGGTTATCCACGAAAGCCCGGCTTGTTGGCCTTCAAGGCACAGCATTTCGAATAATGCCTGGCTATCAGTGCGTGGAATTCCCCATTCAGTATCATGATAAGCCAGATAGAGCGGATCAGTCGTTACCCAGCCGCAGCGTTGTAGGCTCATAACTCGTCTTCCTTTTATTGTTTGTCTCAGTCTCCGTGGAGATGATCGCGGTTCATGGGCTGATTAGCAACCTATCGACAGATTCTTTACCGTGGCGGGTATCGCGCAGAATTATCCGTTGGAATCCCATTAAAGACCCGTTTTATCGATAAATCCGCTTTGATTGTTGCATCTTTCCGGATTCTGGCTGTATATCTTACGGTCAACGGGTATACTGGCCCATTCCATTTTAATCCACTTGTATCGCGTGCGAATCCAACATGCAAAAGTTTGATACCAAGACCTTTCAGGGCCTGATCCTGACGTTACAGGACTATTGGGCGCGCCAAGGCTGCACCATTGTTCAACCACTGGACATGGAAGTCGGCGCGGGTACCTCCCACCCAATGACCTGCCTGCGCGCACTTGGCCCAGAGCCAATCGCTGCCGCTTATGTACAACCTTCACGCCGTCCGACCGATGGTCGCTACGGTGAGAACCCGAACCGCCTGCAACACTATTACCAGTTCCAGGTGATTATAAAACCTTCACCAGACAACATTCAGGAACTCTATTTAGGTTCATTGAAGGAGCTGGGCCTCGACCCGCTGATCCACGACATTCGCTTTGTCGAGGACAACTGGGAGAACCCAACGCTGGGTGCTTGGGGCCTGGGCTGGGAAGTGTGGCTGAACGGCATGGAAGTGACTCAGTTCACTTACTTCCAGCAAGTGGGGGGTTTGGAGTGTAAACCGGTCACCGGCGAAATTACTTATGGTCTGGAACGTCTCGCTATGTACATTCAGGGCGTCGACAGTGTTTATGACCTGATTTGGTGTGACGGCCCACTGGGCAAAACCACTTACGGTGATATTTACCATCAAAATGAAGTGGAGCAATCCACCTATAACTTTGAATACGCCGATGTGGACTTCCTGTTCTCCTGCTTTGAGCAGTATGAGAAAGAAGCTCAGTCATTGTTGGCGCTGGAAGTCCCGCTACCGCTGCCGGCTTATGAGCGCATTTTGAAAGCGGGCCACACGTTTAACTTGCTCGACGCCCGTAAAGCCATCTCGGTGACTGAGCGTCAGCGCTATATTCTGCGCATTCGTACGCTGACCAAAGCTGTTGCCGAGGCTTATTATGCCTCCCGCGAAGCATTGGGCTTCCCTATGTGCAAAAAGAATCAGAACTAAGAGGCTGTCATGACTCAACAGACTTTCCTGGTGGAAATCGGCACGGAAGAGCTGCCGCCGAAGGCTCTTCGTTCTCTGGCCGAATCTTTTGCTGCCAATTTTACGGCTGAACTCGATAGCGCCAACTTGCCTCATGGCGAGGTTATTTGGTATGCCGCACCGCGCCGTTTAGCGTTAAAAGTCATTAATTTAAGTGCTTCTCAGGCTGATCGTGAAGTCGAAAAACGCGGCCCGGCAATTGCGCAAGCGTTTGATGCTGAAGGTAAACCAAGCAAAGCGGCAGAAGGTTGGGCGCGCGGTTGTGGTATTACGGTCGATCAAGCAGAGCGTCTGATCACTGATAAAGGTGAATGGCTGCTGTATCGCGCCCATGTAAAAGGGCAATCAGCACAATTATTGCTGGCGGGGATGGTGAGTACTGCGCTGAGCAAATTGCCTATTCCTAAATTGATGCGTTGGGGTGATAAAGAAACCCAATTCGTTCGCCCGGTTCATACCGTGACCCTGCTGTTAGGTTCTGAAGTGATTCCTGGCACCGTGTTGGGTATCGATTCAGACCGAATTATTCGTGGTCACCGCTTTATGGGTGAATCCGAGTTTGCGCTCGATAATGCTGATCAATACCCGCAAGTCTTGCTGGAGCGCGGTAAAGTTATCGCTGATTATGAATTGCGCAAAGCTATCATTAAGCGTGATGCAGAATTGGCGGCACAGAAGATTGGCGGTGTTGCTGATCTGAGTGAAAGCTTGCTGGAAGAAGTCGCGTCACTGGTGGAATGGCCGGTGGTATTGACTGCCAAGTTTGAAGAGAAATTCCTGGCGGTTCCTGCGGAAGCACTGGTGTACACCATGAAGGGTGACCAGAAATATTTCCCAGTTTACGACACTGCCGGTAACTTGCTGCCAAACTTCATCTTTGTTGCCAATATTGAATCGAAAGATCCGCAACAGATTATTTCGGGTAACGAGAAAGTGGTGCGCCCACGTCTGGCGGATGCTGAGTTCTTCTTTAATACTGACCGTAAAAAACGCTTGGAAGACAATTTACCGCGTCTGGAAACCGTGCTGTTCCAACAGCAATTGGGCACCCTGCGCGATAAAACTGATCGTATTCAAGCGCTGGCCGGTTGGGTTGCAGCACAAATTGGTGCAGATGTTAACCATGCTACTCGCGCTGGTTTATTGTCCAAGTGTGACCTGATGACCAATATGGTGTTCGAATTCACTGACACCCAAGGTGTGATGGGGATGCATTATGCCCGTCACGATGGTGAAGCTGAAGACGTTGCGGTTGCACTGAATGAACAATATCAGCCACGTTTTGCGGGCGATGATTTGCCGTCAAATCCGGTTGCTTGTGCATTGGCTATTGCCGATAAAATGGACACGCTGGCCGGGATTTTCGGTATCGGTCAACATCCTAAAGGCGATAAAGACCCATTTGCTCTGCGCCGCGCGGCGTTGGGTGTATTGCGTATTATCGTCGAGAAGAATTTGCCGCTGGATCTGCAAACGCTGACTGAAGAGGCCGTGCGCCTGTATGGTAGCAAGCTAACCAACACCAAAGTGGTCGATGAAGTGATTGAGTTCATGCTGGGCCGCTTCCGCGCCTGGTATCAGGATGAAGGTCATAGCGTTGATACCATTCAGGCAGTATTGGCTCGCCGCCCAACCAAACCAGCTGATTTTGATGCTCGGGTGAAAGCGGTGACTTATTTCCGCACACTAGACGCGGCTGCGGCATTGGCTGCGGCGAACAAACGTGTGTCGAATATTCTGGCGAAATCCACAGATACCCTGAATGATCACGTTCATGCTTCCGTGCTAAAAGAACCGGCGGAACTGAAGCTGGCCACGCATTTGGTGGTATTGCGCGATAAGCTGGAGCCGGTATTTGCTGCGGGTCAATATCAGGAAGCACTGGTCGAGCTGGCCGCTCTGCGGGAAACAGTCGATGAGTTCTTTGATAGTGTAATGGTGATGGACGAAAATGATGCAGTGCGGGTTAACCGTCTGACATTGCTGAGCAAGTTACGCGAACTGTTCTTACAGGTTGCTGATATTTCGCTGTTGCAATAATCCTGTACTCGATCGGCAATAGGGGAGCGTATTGCGCTCCCCTTAGCTATTCTTAACGCTGGAGTTGGGCGATAAGAATAGAATTTTGTGAAAATAAGTACTTACTACAGGAGTAGTTTCACATGACTTTTGCACTGAATACAACCCGATATTCACGTTGGTTAGCGCCAGTACTGGCGTTGCTGGTGGTGTTCCAATTGACCGCCTGCGGGGATAAAGAGCCAGAACAACGTAAGGCTTTTATTGATTATCTGCAAAACACCGTGATGCGCAGTGGGATGAAACTGCCAACACTGAGTGAAGATCAAAAACAGAAGTTTGGCCCTTATGTCAGCGATTACGCGATTTTAGTGACTTTTTCACAGCAACTCAGTAAATCTGTGGATGCTAGCTTGAGCCCCGCTATTGCGCAAATCAATGAGATTCGTATGGCGCAGGACTATCTTAATAAGCGTGATGCATTGCAGCAGTCAGCGGGTGCGCTGAATCTGCTGGTACAGCAGATTCGTACCGCCAAAACACAGGCAGATGCCGCTGTAGCCGCGTTGAAGCAGCCAGATGACTTGAAGGTCGTTTTCAATAAAGCTTTTGATAACATTGTGACTCAACCTACCAATGTGCTCATTCCGGCGGTTCCAGTTGTTTCTGCCTTTGTGCAGGATCTGGCGCAGGTCGGTGATTTCCTGCAACAGCAGGGGACGCAAGTGACCTTCAATAATGGCGGTGTTCAATTCCAGACTGCGCAGCAAGCAGCACAATACAACGCGATGATGGCTAATTTGGTCGCTAAGTACCCGGCGATGATGGCGGCGCAGAAGAGTGTCATGAGTGTTATTCAGTGATGGTTTTGGTTGATTTGATTTGGTGATCGGTTCGGTTGTTAAAGCAACTGAGTTTACTTAACCTGCGATGAACCAACCGGCAAAGGGGCCATAAGCGTGGCCCCTTGTGCAATCCCGCGCTTGCGCACGAATCGCCTGCCCACTGCGTGGGTGCCCTCGATTCATCATTACGCTGGCGGGACGGCTTTACGCGGGTCCTTCCGCGTGACGCCTAAATCCGGCGTCCATGCCGGATTTCCCTTGCTACATTCTTCACTCGGCGGCTCAAATGTGCTTTTAAACTTCAAAACCTAAAGACTATGGTTTTGATTTTCTCTTTTGACCTTGAGCGCAATCAGAAATATTGCCGACAAGGATGGAGGGCCGAGTGAGCGGCCATGGACGGCCGCGAAAAGCGCGCTGGCTCGTCAGCCCGAAAGACGTAGACGGTTTACCCATAGGGCAATATTTCGCGCAAGCCGCAGGTGCAGGAGGGCCGGCTTGCCCTCCTGCTCGGTTGAGGCGGCAAAGCCAGCAATGAAAACAAATCGAATATCAACCGAAACCCGCTCCGGCCGTGAGCAATGATGAACTAATATCAACCGAAACAGTGACTCAGCCAGCTCTAACAACTGAACCTCATCTCTGAATAAATTTTACCTGAAACCCGCTCCAATAATGTGCCCCCTTCCCCCTGTTATTTTATTACACATTTCTACCGAGAGTTGAGTCTGAGAGGTTATTAGCAGGGTGAATGTCTCATCCTTCCTCTACGAACAAAAATAACTTGTGATTAACATCACATTTTCAAAACAAAGGGTCGCCACGAAAGTGTGATATGAATCACTATATTGGCCGCTTGAAGCTTAAAAATTCTCCGTTGTGGCTTTCTTACACCCAAATAGTGTGACATCAATCAACAAATCCACCCCTGTAGTGGGGGTTTTAGTGTGATATTCGTCACATGCCAGGGGTGAGCTACGCGTGAGTAAAGGAGCATGCTAAAGTTTGTTTTGCATACAGCGGGTTTGTATTCAATAACACCGGCGGGTTTTGCAGAACTGCCTCAACAAAACAATTATATCGCGCTCTTATTGTTAGCGCGTACCAATAGGGGTGTTTTATGTTTTCACCAGATGCAAAGGTCAGAGTTCAAAATTTTGGCCGATTCCTCAGTAACATGGTTATGCCCAACATCGGCGCATTTATCGCCTGGGGTATTATCACCGCACTGTTTATCCCAACGGGCTGGCTGCCGAATGAAACGCTAGCCAAACTGGTTGGCCCGATGATCACCTACCTGTTACCACTGCTGATCGGTTTTACCGGTGGCCGTTTGGTCGGTGGTGACCGCGGTGGTGTGGTGGGTGCTATCACCACCATGGGGGTTATCGTTGGTGCTGATATGCCAATGTTCCTCGGTGCAATGATTGCAGGGCCATTGGGTGGCTGGGCAATCAAACACTTTGACCGCTGGGTTGAAGGTAAAATCAAAAGCGGCTTTGAGATGCTGGTTAACAACTTCTCAGCCGGTATTATCGGGATGCTGCTGGCTATTCTAGCCTTTATGGCGATTGGCCCCTTGGTAGAAGTGTTGTCTAAAGCACTGGCTGCTGGCGTGCACATCATGGTGCAGAATAACCTGCTGCCACTGACGTCAATCTTTGTTGAACCGGCCAAAATCCTGTTCCTGAATAACGCTATCAACCACGGTATCTTCTCACCGCTGGGTATCCAGCAGGCGACTGAAACCGGTAAGTCTATCTTCTTCCTGATTGAAGCTAACCCAGGCCCTGGTTTGGGTGTGTTAATGGCTTATATGTTCTTCGGCAAAGGTAACGCCAAGCAATCTGCTGGCGGCGCGGCTATCATCCACTTCTTCGGTGGTATCCACGAAATCTATTTCCCATACGTTTTGATGAACCCACGTTTATTGCTGGCGGTGATTCTGGGCGGTATGACTGGCGTGTTTACGCTGACTCTGTTGAATGGCGGCCTGGTATCTCCAGCGTCTCCGGGTTCTATCCTGGCAGTATTGGCAATGACACCAAAAGGGGCTTATTTTGCCAACATTGCGGCGGTTGCTGCTGCGTTTGCGGTGTCCTTCGTGGTGTCAGCTATCTTGCTGAAAACGTCTAAAGCCAAAGACGAAGAAGAAGACAGCCTGGAAGATGCAACTCGCCGTATGCAAGACATGAAAGCGCAATCTAAAGGCGCACAAGCAGCCAATGCAGCAGCGGCTGCGGGTGACTTGAGCACTGTGCGGAAAATCATTGTTGCCTGTGATGCCGGTATGGGTTCCAGTGCGATGGGTGCCGGTGTGTTGCGTAAGAAAGTGCAAGATGCGGGCCTGAAGCACATCTCGGTCACGAACTGCGCCATCAATAACTTGCCGGAAGATGTTGATTTAGTTATCACGCACCGTGATTTGACTGAGCGAGCAATGCGTCATGCACCGCAAGCACAGCATATCTCGCTGACTAACTTCCTCGACAGCCAGCTGTATACCAACCTGACGGCACGTTTAGTCGAAGTGAGTAACGCGACGGCGACCACACAAAAAGTGATTGAAACGCTGGATGATAGCTTTGAGCCATCAGAAGCCAACCTGTTCAAACTGAGTGCGGGAAATATTTTTCTCAATCAACATGCTACAGATAAAGAGCAAGCTATTCGCTTCGCCGGTGAGCAGTTGGTAAAAGGCGGTTATGTCGAGCCAGAATATGTTGAAGCGATGTTGGAACGTGAAAAACTGAGCTCCACTTATCTGGGCGAATCTATCGCCGTACCACACGGCACCATTGAAGCTAAAGACCGCGTACTGAAGACCGGTGTGGTGTTCTGCCAATACCCTGAGGGTGTACGTTTTGGCGAAGAAGAAGACGAAGTGGCGCGCTTGGTGATTGGTATTGCCGCCCGTAACAATGAGCATATTCATGTGATTACCAGCCTGACCAACGCGCTGGATGATGACTCTGTCATTGAGCGCTTAAGTAAAACGACTGACGTACAAGAAGTGTTGGACTTATTAGGCGGTAAAAAATAGCTTGGCGGTAAAAAGTCACTGGGTGGAAAAGTCACCCAGTTGTAACTGAACATACTTTACATAATTCGAGTTGCAGGAAGGCGGCAAGCGAATAACAAATTGGTCAGGAACCGATTTGAACAGCATTTATGCTAGCCCGCAGGGTGAGCCTCATTAATCCCGATGAGTTGACTCGAGTCAATGATTCGGGTTGGAGATAGCAGCCAACGCACATGCAGCTTGAAGTATGACGAGTATAGGGCCGTGGGGAGTACGCGGCCCTTTCACAGCCACACAGTTAAAGGTAACGAATATGAAAGCATTACATTTTGGCGCAGGTAACATTGGCCGGGGCTTCATTGGTAAACTTCTTGCTGATGCCGGTGCACAACTCACTTTCGCCGATGTGAACCAGCCGTTGTTGGATGAACTGAATAAGCGTAAGAGTTATCAGGTTAATGTGGTGGGTGAGCAAGCCCGTGTTGAAGAAGTGAAAAATGTTAGCGCAGTGAACAGTGGTAGCCCGGAAGTGGTGGCACTGATTGCTGATGCTGATATTGTCACCACCGCGGTTGGCCCACAAATTTTAGCTCGCATCGCCGGCACCGTGGCACAAGGTTTGGTGACCCGTCATCAACAAGGTAATACCCGCCCACTGAATATTATTGCCTGTGAGAATATGGTGCGCGGCACCAGCCAGTTAAAACAACATGTTTTTGCTGCCTTGCCAGAAAGTGAGCAGGCGTGGGTGGAGCAACATGTTGGTTTTGTTGATTCTGCGGTAGACCGCATCGTGCCGCCATCAGAAGCGGGCAGCACTGATATTCTGGCCGTGACCGTAGAAACATTCAGCGAGTGGATTGTTGATGGTACCCAGTTTAAAGGGCAGCCACCGCAAATCGCCGGTATGGAACTGACTGACAACCTGATGGCCTTCGTGGAGCGCAAACTCTTCACGCTGAACACCGGGCATGCCATTACCGCCTATTTGGGCCAGCTTGCCGGGCACCAAACCATTCGTGATGCCATTCTTGATCCCGCCGTTCGCCAGACAGTAAAGGGCGCGATGGAAGAGAGCGGCGCAGTGCTGATCAAGCGCTATGCTTTTGATCCGCAGAAACATGCGGCTTATATCGATAAGATTCTCTCCCGTTTCGAAAACCCTTACCTGCATGACGATGTTGAGCGCGTTGGCCGTCAGCCATTGCGTAAATTGAGTGCCGGTGACCGATTGATCAAGCCGCTGTTGGGGACGTTGGAATATCAATTGCCACATAATAACCTGGTGACCGGCATTGCTGCCGCAATGAGTTATCGCAGTGAGCAAGATCCGCAAGCGCAGGAACTGGTTGAATTACTGGCTAAATTAGGGCCAAAAGCCACTCTTGCTCAAATTTCCGGTCTGCCAGCTGATAGCGAGGTTGTGGAACAGGCGGTGAGTGTGTATAACGCCATGCAGGACAAGCTGGCGCACTAATTCCGTTTCGTTAGGGGATATACCCTAAATAGTTCAAGTTGCAGGAAGGCGGCAAGCAGAGGATCCCGATGAGCTTACTGTTGTTAGTGATTCGGGTGATTGAATGTAGCCAACGCACATGCGGCTTGAAGTATGACGGGGATAAATACCGTGTCGGATTACGCGGTATTTATCCTTTGATAGCCTGATAATCTGCAACCCCAGTGACAAACAATGATTGAAAAAACACAGGCATTTGAGAATCGGGTACTTGAACATCTGAACGCGGGGAAGACCGTTCGGAGTTTCTTGATGGCTGCTGTCGACTTATTGGCAGAAGCATTAAACATTCTCGTGGTGCAGGTTTTTCGTAAAGATGACTATGCGGTGAAATATGCCGTGGAGCCATTGCTGGTCGGGGATGGGCCGTTGGGTGAGCTATCAGTACGATTGAAGTTGGTTTATGCTTTGGGCGTCATAACCCGGCATGAGTATGAAGATGCCGAGCTATTAATGGCGCTGCGTGAAGAGCTAAACCATGATGGCACCGAGTATCGCTTTACCGATGACGAAATCCTCGGGCCATTTGGTGAATTGCATTGTGTGGCTGAATTGCCACCAGTTCCGACATTCTTACGCCCGGATGAAGCAGATGCTTCGCTGATTGCCATGCAACGCCAGCGTTATCAGCAAATGGTGCGCTCCACCATGGTGCTATCGATTACTGAATTACTCTCCCGTATCAGTCAAAAACAAGTTTCTAAGCTCTCACCACTCGGCCACGCCTAATTATGCTAGTGCGGTTAACCACTCATCTGCCAATAGCCAGAGTGCGGTGATTGCCATTAAGCCGCCCATCACACCATTAAATAGCCGCAACTTCCAATTGACGCGCAGCGCATGACGCAATTGATCACCCATCACCGCCCAAACCGCCACACAAGGCAGATTTAATAGAGCGAAACCACCGACAATCAGCAAAGTATGGCTCAGTGTTGCGCCTTCACGTGGAGTGAATAAGATGGCGACATTCATTGCCATCAACCAAGCTTTTGGATTAATTGCTTGAAATAATGCCCCCTGAATAAACCCCATTGGCTGCTCGCTGTCGCGCGCATTGGGGGTGCCGGAATTAAAAATCTTCCAGGATAACCACAGTAAATAACCGCCGCCCAATGTCACCAATGGCAAGCGAACCACGCCCACCCAACTGAGGATAAAGGCCAGCAGTGTGGTCATTAACGCGCATTGCAGCGCACAACCAAAGGTAATCCCCAGCATCATCGGGAAAGTGCGGCGCAAGCCAAAATTAACGCCGGATGCTGCCAACAACAGATTGTTCGGGCCGGGCGTGATCGACATGACGGTGACGTAACTGATGAAAGCGCTGTCTAACATAATATAAACCCCGATTTTCTTATTTTTCAAAAAGCGTATGACCAAGAGATTTAGCATAAACATCAATCCGTGATGGCGTCAGAAGCAGAAGTTATCTATTGTTATGGGTACAGTTTAAGTGTATCCAAACTGTACCCATCGATCCTGTGGAGAACTGTCACCATGTCCCTTGTTATGAATGAAATTCGCTACTTACAAGTGGCAGACAATTTGGCGCAAGCCATTAAAAATGGCAGTCTTCTGGCGGGGAGCCGTCTGCCTTCGGTGCGGAGTTACGCGCAGAGTCATCAGGTGAGTATCAATACTGTGGTCGCCGCGTATCGCACATTGGAAGACCGTGGCCTGATTGAGGCTCGCCCGCAGTCGGGTTTTTATGTCTGTAGCCCATCAACCGCCGTGGTGCCAACCGCCACAGTGGGGAAGCCGGTAGATGAAGTGCTGGATTTGATTGATACAGTCTTTGCCGCACAACAAAACCCGCACTTTACCAATATCTCGTTGGCCTGCCCGCAGACTGGCGATTTCTATCCCAGCGCCAAACTGGGCCGCATTATGGCTTCTTTGTTACGCCGTCAGCCGCAGTTGATCAGTCAATATGCGCTGCCCCCCGGTAACCAGCGCCTACGCCAGCAAATAGCTCGCCGCGCGATGACGTTGGGTATGTTGGCGGATCCGGCAGATATCACCATTACCCATGGATGTATGGAGGCGCTGCAATTAGCGCTCCGGGTGACCACCAAGCCGGGCGATTGTGTCGGGCTGGAGTCGCCGACTTATTTCTATCTGATGCCCTTATTAGCTAGCCTTGGCTTGAAAGCCGTGGAGATTCCGACTGACCCGCAGCAAGGGCTCTCATTGGATGTGTTGGAATTATTGCTGAAAGAAGGGCGGCTGAATGCACTGATTGCTATGCCGACGGTGCAAAATCCCATGGGTTATACCATGCCCCTCACTGCGAAAAAACGATTGGCGCAGTTGATGAACGATCATCAAGTGCCATTAATTGAAGATGGTTTATATGCCGAAATTCAATTTGGCTCGACGTTATCTCCGGCAGTTAAAGCATTCGATCGTGACGGCTGGATACTGTTTTGTTCCAGCTTCACCAAAACGCTGGCACCGGATTTCCGTATTGGTTGGATTGATGGGGGCCGCTTCGCAGAAGCGTTGCACAAGCTAAAAGCGGTATCGTCGATGGCGGAGCCGATGCTGTTGTCGGAAACACTGGCACTGTTCCTTGAGTCTGGCGGCTATGACCACCATCTGCGCAGTTTGCGCCGCCGTTATGCGCAGCAGGTTCAGCAAGCTCAACAACTGATTACCCGCTATTTTCCGCGGGGAACTACAGTGACACAGCCGGCTGGTGGGTTTGTATTTTGGGTCGAATTCCCTGATAGCGTCGATACTGTCGCGCTGTTTCATCAATTGCTGCAAGAGCAGATTTGCTTGACGCCGGGGACGCTTTATTCACCCAGTGGCCGGTATCGCAATGCATTTCGCCTATCGTGCTGTTATCCATTCAATAGCCGCTATACTGGGGCGCTGGAGCGGTTAGGGGCGGTTGCATGTGAAATTAGCGGTTTACCCGCCGGAATGCAGTGGCAACCAGTACAGGAGGCTGCTGCCGAAAGGCCTACATCCTGATACACTATCCATCTTGATGCACAATCAGTGCTATCTTATCTCCAACTTTAGCGAAATATCGTGCCCATCAGCGGCATGTACGGGCCAATACTATGAAAGAACATGCAGAAATCAAACGTCTAAGCGATATGCTGGATGCGCTGAACCATAAAGATCCGGCTGTTATACAGCAGGGTAATATGGAGTTAATCGCACAGCATATGAAAGAAAAAGAGAAACTGGCTGCTGAAATACAGCGTTTGAAAGAAGTGCGGGTTAAAAACCTGAGTGCTGAAGCCCAAAAGCTGGCGCAACTGCCATTCAGCCGAGCGATTACCAAGAAAGAGCAAGCGGATATGGGCACTTTGAAGAAAGCAGTGCGCGGCATTGTGGTGGTTCACCCAATGACAGCATTAGGTCGCGAGATGGGCCTGAAAGAAGTGACTGGTTACGCCAAAAAAGCGTTCTGATTGCGACTTTCGATAAAGCCGGGTGTGTGGCATAGCCACTGCCCGGTTTTTGCGGATTTGTATGACTCTTGATATATGCTAAGCATATCTCCCATATAAGTTTGCCGTCCTTGGCAATATTGTTTTGACTGACTATTCTCCTTGTCTGTACTCGAAATAAATAATCAGAAAGTTTCCCAATTATCCTGCTGATCATTACGGCTAGCGTCTGGGGCCGGGCGCGGTGTGGCTACACGTGAGGCGCTAGTATTGCTTTGAACAGTTTCAACTTCTGCTTCGGACAGCCGGAATACCGCGACCGCTTGCTCCAGTAAGATGGCTTGTTCAGCCAGTGAGTCAGCAGCTGCGGCCGATTCTTCCACCAATGCGGCGTTTTGTTGAGTGGTGCTGTCCATTTCGGAAATAGCCTGGCTGACTTGGGTGATACCCCGGCTTTGTTCATCAGAGGCCGAGGCGATTTCTGCCATAATATCGCGCACATGGGTGACGGAGCGGACGATATCTTCCATAGTTTGACCCGCATTTTGTACCAGCGAGGTACCAGCATTGACTTGAGATACCGACTCGCCAATCAACCCTTCAATTTCTTTCGCCGCTTGTGCACTACGCTGCGCCAAATTACGCACTTCACTGGCGACCACGGCAAAGCCCCGGCCTTGCTCACCGGCGCGTGCTGCTTCAACTGCGGCATTCAGTGCCAAAATATTGGTCTGGAAAGCAATGCTATTAATCACTGAGGTGATTTCAGAAATGCGTTTAGAGCTGCCGGAGATATCATTCATGGTGCGCACCACATCATTAACCAGCTTGCCACCTTGTTGCGCAGTTTGTGATGCCTCGGTGGCCAGTTGATTAGCGTGGTGAGCATTATCGGCATTCTGTTTAACCGTGGCATTCAATTGCTCCATACTGGCGGCAGTTTCTTCTACGGCGGCGGCTTGTTGTTCCGTGCGGGAGGATAAATCAGTATTGCCCGCGGCAATCTCGCCGGAAGCATGAGACACCTGACTGACGCCGATACGAATTTCATCAATCATGGCGCGCAGGTTTTCATTCATCCGGGCGACGGTATTCATCAGCAGGCCCAGTTCATCGGTACGAGTTGATGTGGTCTCTGCGGTTAAATCGCCGTTAGCAATGCGTTCAGCCATCGCCAGTGTGGTGCGCAGTGGCACGGTAATCTGGCGGGTCATGCGCCATGAAATCAGTAAGCCAAATAGCAAAGCGGCAATGACAGTAATAGTTAACTGCAATTGTGCATTATCGATTTCGTCGTGGGTGCCTTGCAGTTCTTGGGTGAACAGGTGGGTCGCCAACTTATTCAATTCATTGGCATTATCTTCCATCACTTTACCGACTTCCAACTCTTGTTGATAAGCCGGTAAATAGGCCAGAACATTGTCTTTATAGGCGCTGAGGCTGGAGATAACCGGGGCTAATAACTTTTGTTGGTCAGCGGATAACACTGGCATGAAAGCATTCGCCGCACTGTTGGCAATATTGATCGAGGTTATCAACGAAGATTCTGCATCTTGGTTGCGATCCAGCAATAAACCCCGCGCGTTATAGCGCACGGTCATCAACTTTTGGTTCATTTCCGCCAGTAGAATCTGGGTGTTGGTATCTGCGCCCTCATTGAGCAAGCTTTGCTGTAACTCATTGAGATTCTTTTGAGTTTCAGAGATATTCCAGCTTTTACGCACATCGTCTTTATGGGCTACTGCATTCACAAAGTTACTTTGTTGTTGCAGATATTCTTCTACCACATCGGAAATACTACTGATCGTTTTACGGTTATCTGCCGACCAGCCAAGTGTTTCACTTTGGTCTAATAGACTTTTTATCTTATTGATATGTTCTGAGTTTTCTTCGATATATTTCAAATCATAGGTGCGTTCATATAGCGCGCGATTATATTTTGCCTGGTTGGCTTCATCATTAATTTTGTAACTCAAGTCGACTTTATAAGCATGTTCTTCAATGACGGAGAAATGATAGGCAGTGGTACCCGCGATGATCCCAACTAACAACAACATCAGGAAAAAGCTTAATCCCAGCTTTTTACCGACTTTCACGTTTTCAAAATTACCAAAAATTTTGCTAAATCCTGCCATGTTCTGCTCCGTTATACGGTGTTTCTGATGCAAATTAATCAGTGTAGGTGAATAGGGGTAGGTCTAATTATTAGAATAATGATGGAGGGCTGGGCGTGAGGTCGCCTTGGCAAGAGTGCTTTTTCTCACGTTTTTGTCGCGATATTTAGGGCTGATGATTCATAGATTCATGCCATAAATGTCAGTATCCCTCTTGTGCAATCTATCGGCAGAAATTGGCGAAACTTTAGCAAAAAAAATGCCAGCAAGAGGGCCTTGCTGGCATGGTTTTCGGCTTTATACTCTGCGGACTTGAAGCCGCAGAATGGCTAGCTGAGAATTACTTAGCTTGAGCGAAACGAGCGGCTGCTTCGTCCCAGTTAACCACGTTCCAGAATGCTTTGATGTAGTCTGGGCGGCGGTTTTGGAATTTCAGATAGTAAGCATGTTCCCACACATCCAGGCCAACAATCGGGAAGCCAGACGCGCCAGAAACCGCTTCGCCCATCAGCGGGCTGTCTTGGTTAGCAGTAGAAACAACAGCCAGTTTGCCATCGTCTTTCAGAACCAGCCAAGCCCAACCTGAACCGAAACGCGTTGCCGCAGCTTGTTCAAATTTTTCTTTGAAGCTGTCAACACTGCCGAAGTCGCGTTCAATCGCGGCTTTCAGGTCACCGGTCAGAGTGGTGCCCAGTTTCAGGCCTTTCCAGAACAAGCTGTGGTTAGCATGGCCGCCAGCGTTATTACGCATAAAGGTGCGTTTTTCTGCCGGAACTTTGTCCAGATCTTTGATCAGATCTTCAACACTGAATTTAGCCAGCTCAGGGAAGCTCTCCAACACCGTATTTGCATTGTTAACATAGGTTTGGTGGTGTTTGGTATGATGGATTTCCATCGTCTGCTTATCGAAGTGGGGTTCTAAAGCATCATAAGCATAAGGCAGGGATGGCAGTGAGTAACTCATAATCATCGTCTCCGTAGGTGTAGGGCGGCGCAAAAAAGTAAGCACCGCGTAAGCATTCGGATCATTATAGTTAATTAAATGATATTGAAAATGATTATCAATGCCGTACAAATTGTGTGGTTTTTATGTGTTAATCCGCTGCGGGTGGGTATATACCGTTGCGCGACCGGGTTTACTGAAACCAACCAAGGTGAGATTACAGCGCTCAGCGACTTCCACCGCTAAGGTTGTGGCAGCTGAAACAGCAAATAAAATTTCGGCACCGCACATGGCGGCTTTCTGTACCATCTCATAGCTGGCGCGGCTGGAAACCAGCACTGCACCTTGCCGCCACGGCTGTTTAGCTCGAATCCCGAGCAGCTTATCCAGTGCGACATGGCGGCCCACATCTTCGCAGCCACCTAATAATTCCCCTTGAGGATTAATCCAGGCGGCGGCATGGGTGCAGCCGGTCAGTTGGCCCACGGTTTGCACCTGTTTGAGTTGTGCAAGTGCATGGTCTAAATGATTAAAATCAAAAGATTGCGTGAACGGCAAGGGCGTAATTGGGCGGAAAATATCGTCCAGTTGCTCAATACCACAGACACCACACCCAGTGCGGCCAGCCATCGCCCGGCGGCGTTCTTTTAAACCGACAAAACGGCGGCTGGATAACTCAATGTTAACTTCTATGCCATTACAGCCAGGATTAACATCAATGGCGTAGATTTCTTGCGGCGTACTAATAATTCCCTCTGATAACGAAAACCCCAGCGCGAAAGCCTCTAAATCCTTGGGGGTGGCCATCATCACCACATGAGAAATGCCGTTGTACACCAGAGCTACCGGTACTTCCTCTGCCAACCAATCCAACTGCGGCTCGGCCATTTGATGGCGCTGTAGCACGTTAAGCTGTCGGGCGCCGCAAATTCCGGTTGAAAGGTCAATATCTGAAGGTTTGATCTGGCTCACTATGCGGCCCTGAAAGTTATAACCCATAATCACAATGTGGTAACATTCACATTAAGAATGGTATGGGTATGATTCCATTTCAATAGGAATGTATCCCACACCGATAAAGGTGATATCGCTTTAGCGATTTTAGCGCTTCTGGTTTTGTTGAGGGAAGCGCGAACTGAATTTTAAATTCATACAATGTGACAATGAATGAAGGAGAGACCCATGCAGGTCAGCAGAAGGCAGTTCTTTAAGATCTGCGCTGGCGGTATGGCAGGAACCACGGTCGCGGCACTCGGCTTTACGCCGTCAGTGGCGCTAGCGGAAACGCGCAATTATAAGTTGCTGCGCGCCCGTGAAACGCGGAATACCTGCACATATTGCTCCGTCGGTTGCGGGCTTTTGATGTATAGCCTCGGCGATGGTGCTAAAAACGCCAAAGAGAGTATTTTCCACATTGAAGGGGACCCAGATCATCCGGTAAACCGTGGTGCACTGTGCCCTAAAGGTGCGGGGCTGGTGGATTTCATTCACAGTGAAAGCCGCTTGAAATACCCAGAATATCGCGCGCCAGGTTCAGATAAATGGCAGCGAATCACTTGGAATGATGCATTTGACCGCATTGCCAAGCTGATGAAAGAAGACCGGGATGCTAATTTCATTAAGACCAACGATGCGGGTGTGACCGTCAACCGTTGGCTGAGTACCGGTATGTTGTGTGCTTCGGCATCCAGTAATGAAACGGGTTATTTGACCCAGAAATTTAGTCGCGCTCTCGGCATGCTTGCCGTAGACAACCAAGCACGTGTCTGACACGGACCAACGGTAGCAAGTCTTGCTCCAACATTTGGTCGCGGTGCGATGACCAACCACTGGGTTGACATCAAGAACGCAGACTTAATTATCGTCATGGGCGGTAATGCGGCAGAAGCGCATCCGGTGGGGTTCCGCTGGGCGATGGAAGCCAAAATCCACAACAATGCCAAGCTGCTGGTGATAGACCCGCGCTTTACTCGTACTGCTTCGGTGGCGGACTTCTATACGCCGATCCGATCCGGTAGCGATATCGCGTTCCTGTCCGGCGTGTTGTTGTATCTGATGACCAACAACAAAATTAATCGCGAATATGTCGAAGCTTATACCAACGCCAGCTTGCTGGTGCGGGAAGACTATACTTTCGACGATGGTTTGTTCAGTGGTTATGACGCCGAAAACCGCAAATACGATAAAACCAGCTGGAATTACCAGTTGGATGAAAACGGCTTTGCGAAACGCGACGTCACCTTGCAAGATCCGCGCTGTGTGTGGAACTTGCTGAAAGAACACGTCAGCCGTTACACGCCGGATGTGGTCTCCAACATTTGCGGTACGCCAAAAGCCGATTTCTTGCAGGTTTGCGAATATCTCGCCGAAACCAGTGTGTCCAATAAAACCGCCACATTCCTGTATGCGCTGGGCTGGACACAGCACTCAGTTGGTGCGCAGAACATCCGCACTATGGCGATGATTCAGTTGTTGCTCGGCAATATGGGCATGGCAGGGGGCGGGATTAACGCCTTGCGCGGTCACTCTAATATTCAGGGCTTAACTGACCTGGGCTTGCTGTCGCAAAGCTTGCCGGGCTACCTGAACTTGCCGTCAGAAAAACAGCCGGATATTGATATTTACCTGAAGGCCAACACGCCGAAAACCCTGTTGCCGGGCCAAGTTAACTACTGGAGCAATTACCCGAAATTCTTCGTCAGCCTGATGAAAAGTTTCTACGGTGACAACGCCCAGAAAGAGAACGGCTGGGGCTACGATTGGTTACCGAAGTGGGATAAAGGCTACGACGTATTGCAGTATTTCGAGATGATGTCGCAGGGCAAAGTGAATGGCTATATTTGCCAGGGCTTTAACCCAGTTGCTTCATTCCCGAATAAAAACAAAGTAGTGGCCTCACTGTCGAAACTGAAGTTCCTGATCACGATTGACCCGCTCAATACGGAAACCTCGAATTTCTGGCAAAACCACGGTGAATTTAACGATGTCGATCCATCGAAAATTCAAACCGAGGTATTCCGCTTGCCATCCAGTTGTTTTGCTGAAGAAAACGGTTCCATCGTTAACTCTAGCCGCTGGCTGCAATGGCACTGGAAAGGTGCGGATTCACCGGGCGAAGCATTGAACGACGGTGCCATTTTGGCGGGTATCTTTAGTCGTCTACGTGATATGTACCGCCGGGAAGGGGGTGCAGTGCCAGAACAGGTGCTCAATATGACTTGGGATTACCTGACGCCAGATAATCCAGAGCCAGAAGAAGTGGCACAGGAAAGCAATGGTAAAGCGCTGGCCGATATCACCGATGCCGATGGCAAAGTGCTGGTCAAAAAAGGCGAGCAGCTCAGCACCTTTGCTCACTTGCGCGATGACGGCACCACCGCCAGTGGTTGTTGGATTTTTGCCGGTAGCTGGACTCCAGCCGGTAACCAAATGGCACGGCGCGATAATGCTGACCCATCCGGTTTGGGCAATACCTTGGGCTGGGCATGGGCATGGCCGCTTAACCGCCGCATTCTATACAACCGCGCGTCTGCTGACCCACAGGGTAAACCTTGGGATCCGAAACGCCAGCTGTTGGAATGGGATGGAGCTAAATGGGGGGGCGTGGATATTCCCGATTACAGCGCCGCCGCACCGGGCAGTGATGTTGGGCCATTTATCATGCAGCCAGAGGGCATGGGCCGTCTGTTTGCCATCGACAAAATGGCAGAAGGGCCGTTCCCGGAACATTATGAGCCGTTCGAAACGCCGCTGGGCACCAACCCACTGCATCCGAATGTGATATCCAACCCAGCCGCACGCGTCTTTAAAGACGATTTGGCTGCCATGGGTTCTCATGAGCAGTTCCCGTATGTCGGTACCACTTATCGTCTGACCGAGCATTTCCATTACTGGACTAAGCATGCGCTGCTCAATGCTATCGCGCAGCCAGAACAGTTTATCGAGATTGGCGAGAAACTGGCGGCGAAAAAAGGCATTAAGCAGGGTGATACCGTGAAAGTCAGTTCCAACCGCGGCTATATCAAAGCCAAGGCGGTGGTGACCAAACGTATTCGCACGCTGAATGTTCATGGGCAAGAAGTTGACACTATTGGTATCCCGATCCACTGGGGTTATGAAGGGGTAGCGAAAAAAGGCTTTATTGCCAATACCCTGACACCCTTTGTCGGTGATGCTAATACGCAAACGCCAGAGTTCAAGGCGTTCCTGGTCAACGTGGAAAAGGTGTAACGGAGATAACCTATGTCACTGCAAACTCAAGACATTATCCGGCGCTCCGGCACCAACTCCCTTACGCCGCCGCCACAGGCACGTAATCATCAGGAAGAGGTGGCCAAGCTTATCGACGTCACCACCTGTATCGGCTGTAAAGCTTGTCAGGTGGCGTGTTCGGAATGGAACGATATCCGTGATGAAGTGGGTCATAACGTCGGGGTGTATGACAACCCCGCTGATTTGACCGCCAAGTCATGGACGGTGATGCGCTTCTCTGAAGTTGAAGACGAAGAGAGCGGCAAGCTGGAGTGGCTGATCCGTAAGGATGGCTGCATGCATTGCGCGGATCCGGGCTGTTTGAAAGCCTGCCCGTCAGAAGGCGCTATCATTCAGTATGCGAATGGCATCGTCGATTTCCAATCAGAACACTGTATCGGCTGTGGCTACTGTATCGCCGGTTGCCCATTTGACGTGCCGCGCATGAATAAAGACGACAACCGGGTGTACAAATGTACTCTGTGCGTCGATCGTGTCGGTGTGGGTCAGGAACCGGCTTGTGTGAAAACCTGCCCGACCGGGGCGATTCACTTTGGTACTAAAGAGGCGATGAAAGAAGTGGCCGCAGGCCGGGTTAGTGAGTTGAAAACGCGTGGCTTTGATAACGCCGGGTTATATGACCCAGCGGGTGTTGGGGGCACTCACGTGATGTATGTTCTACATCATGCTGATAAACCTCAGCTTTATCATGGCTTGCCGGAGAACCCGACCATCAGCCCGACAGTCACTTTCTGGAAAGGTATCTGGAAACCACTGGCGGCGATCGGCTTTGCTGCGACCTTTGCCGCCAGTATCTTCCATTATGTGGGCGTCGGCCCGAACCGGGTTGAGGAAGAGGAGGACGAAGACGATAAATCGGATTCCACCCCTTCTGATACGGCATCCAAGGCTCCTGAGCCAACCACCGCTGAACACTCAGACGACGGGGAGACGCGGAAATGAAAAAAGAAAAGCGGATCCAGCGCTACAGTGCGCCGGAGCGAATCAACCACTGGATAGTGGCCTTTTGTTTTATGTTGGCCGCCATCAGTGGTTTGGGGTTCTTCTTCCCGTCATTCAACTGGCTGATGAATATTTTTGGTACGCCGCAGTTGGCGCGCATCCTTCACCCCTTCGCGGGGGTGATTATGTTCGCCGCCTTCCTGATCATGTTTTTCCGTTACTGGAAACATAACTTGATCAACAAGGAAGACCTGGAGTGGGCTAAAAATATCCATAAAATCGCCATGAATGAGGAAGTGGGTGACACGGGGCGCTATAATTTTGGTCAGAAATGCGTATTCTGGGCTGCTATTATCAGCCTGGTGTTATTGCTGGCCAGTGGCGTGGTGATTTGGCGACCTTACTTTGCGCCCTCCTTCCCGATCCCACTGATTCGCCTGGCGCTGCTGGTGCATTCGCTGGCGGCGGTAGGATTGATTATTGTCATTATGGTGCATATCTATGCCGCCCTGTGGGTGAAAGGCACGATTACCGCGATGGTGGAAGGTTGGGTACCGGCAGCATGGGCTAAAAAGCACCATCCGCGTTGGTATCGTGAAGTTAACGCCAAAAGGCAACTTCAGAACAAACAGGAAGAGAAACCCTGATGAGTATTCGCATTGTCCCTAAAGATCAATTAGGAAAACAGAGCGAAAAAGGCACGACGGCGGGGAATATCCCGCCGTTACTTTTCGCGAATTTAAAAAGCCTGTATACCCGGCGTACCGAGCGTTTGCAGCAGCTAGCGCTGGATAATCCGCTGGCGGACTATCTGGATTTTGCGGCTAAAATTACACAGGCGCAGCAAAAAGCACTGCATGACCACCCGCTGGTGTTGGACATGCAAGCGGAGTTGGCGCAATCCGCGGCCAGTGGTAAACCGCCGCTGGATTTAAGCGTTTTTCCCCGTACTGACCACTGGCGCAAGCTATTGTCAGCGCTCATTGCCGAGCTACGCCCTGATGCGCCCGACCCTATTGCAGCGGTGCTGGATAATCTGGATAAGGCATCGGTACATGAGCTGGAGTTGGACGCCGATGCGCTGTTAAACCGCGAATTTGCCAATGTAGGTAGCGAAAAAGCGCCCTTTATCTGGGCGGCGCTATCCTTGTATTGGACGCAAATGGCCAGCCAAATCCCCGGTAAAGCGCGGGCTGAGTATGGTGAACATCGCCAATTTTGCCCGGTATGCGGCAGTATTCCTGTCTCCAGTGTGGTACACATTGGCACCCACAGCGGTTTGCGTTATTTACACTGCAATTTGTGTGAGAGCGAGTGGCATGTGGTGCGGATTAAATGCAGTAATTGCGAGCAAACTCGTGATTTGAACTACTGGTCGCTGGACAGCGAATTGGCTGCTGTGAAAGCAGAAAGTTGTGGCGATTGTGGCACTTACCTGAAAATCTTATATCAAGAAAAAGACCCGATGGTCGAAGCAGTTGCCGACGATTTAGCCTCGCTGATTCTCGATGCCAAGATGGAAGGTGAAGGTTTTGCCCGCAGCAGTATTAATCCGTTCGTGTTTCCAGGTGAATAACTTTTTTCGAGTCAATAGGGTCGCGAGTGAATAAGTTCCCCGGGGAGTCAACTTCCCGGTGAGTCATATATAATATGAGTTCCCGTAGCATTTAATAACCCCCGCTGAGTGACTATGAGCGCAGAATCCCATCATCTTTACAGCCAGTTACCCGCCATAGACAGCTTGTTGCGGTCGTCAGAAATGGCCCCTTTGCTTGACGAATATGGCGCAGCTCTGTTAACTGAAACCCTGCGTTTGATGCAGGCTGAGGCCCGTGAATATATTGGTCAATTCCATACATTGGCTGATTGGTGCGCAGACTGGCCAGCGGCTTTACGTCAGCGATTAAATCAACGTCAACCCGCATTGAAACCCGTTTTTAACCTCTCCGGCACGGTTTTACACACCAATTTAGGGCGAGCGCCTTTAGCGGAATCCGCTATTGCTGCGGTGACTGACGCCATGCGTGGCGCGGTTACCCTCGAATATTCTCTGAGTAATGCCGTTCGCGGTCATCGTGATCGCGCGGTGGCCGATTTGCTCTGCGAACTGACCGGGGCGGAAGATGCCTGCATCGTCAATAATAATGCTGCTGCGGTGTTTTTGATGCTGACAGTCATGGTGGCTGGGAAGCAAGTCGTGGTTTCTCGTGGCGAGTTGGTCGAAATTGGCGGTGCTTTTCGCATTCCGGATGTGATGCGTCAGGCCGGTTGTGAGCTGGTTGAAGTCGGCACCACCAACCGCACCCACCTGAAAGATTACCACCAGGCTATTAATGAACACACCGGCCTGCTGATGAAAGTGCACACCAGCAATTACAGCATTGAGGGTTTTACGGCCTCAGTGACGGAGCAACAATTGGCGGCTTTGGGGCATGAATTTGCTATCCCGACCGCGACAGATCTGGGCAGCGGTTCGCTGGTGGATATGACCCGCTACGGCTTACCGGCTGAACCGATGCCACAGCAATTGATCGCGGCGGGTGTCGATTTGGTAACTTTCTCGGGTGATAAACTGCTTGGAGGCCCACAGGCGGGGATCATTCTCGGTAAAAAACAGTGGATTGAGCAATTGCAGCAGCATCCGCTCAAGCGGGTATTGCGGGCCGATAAAATGACATTGGCGGCGCTGGACGCTACTTTACGTCTCTATCAGCAGCCCGACCGCTTGAGTGAGTTATTACCGACCCTGCGGCTACTGACGCGCTCGGCGCAGAATATTGCCGAGAGCGCACAGCGGGTGTTGGCTGCACTCAATGGCAGCTATGGTGCGGATTTTACACTGGCTGCTGAGCCATGTTGGTCGCAGATTGGCAGTGGTTCATTACCTGTAGACCGTTTACCCAGTTGGGCGGTAACATTTATGCCTAAAGAGGGCAGTGGAAGTGCGCTGGAAGCACTCACAGCACGCTGGCGTGGATTGGCTAAACCCGTCATTGGCCGCGTCGCTGATGGGCGTTTATGGTTGGATTTGCGCTGTTTGGAGGATGAAACGGCGTTGCTCAGGGAGCTGGCACCATGATTATTGCAACTGCGGGACATGTCGACCACGGTAAAACTACGCTTTTACAGGCGATTACTGGGGTCAATGCTGACCGCTTGCCGGAAGAAAAGCAGCGCGGAATGACCATTGACTTGGGCTATGCCTATTGGCCACAACCGGATGACAGTATCATTGGGTTTATTGATGTTCCCGGACATGAGAAATTTCTTGCCAATATGTTGGCTGGCGTGGGCGGCATTGATCACGCTTTGCTGGTGGTGGCGTGTGATGATGGCGTAATGGCGCAAACTCGCGAGCATCTGGCGATTTTACGGCTGACGGGCCACCCGACATTGACGGTCGCACTGACTAAAGCTGACCGAGCATCTGGCGAGCGGATTGAGCAAGTCCGCCAGCAAGTGATGGCTGAACTGTCAGCTCAAGGCTGGCCAGCAGAGCAAGTCACTCTGTTTGTCACGGCAGCGACAGCCGATCGCGGTATCAGCGAATTGCGCGAGCATCTGGCGCAATGTCATCAGCAAGATGAAAATAATAGCCGGCTACAGCGGCGTTTTAGGCTGGCGATTGACCGCGCATTCAGTGTGAAAGGTGCCGGTTTAGTGGTCACAGGGACGGCGTTAGCGGGTAAAGTCGCGGTGGGCGATACCCTATGGCTCACTGGCAGCGATTGTCCGGTGCGGGTTCGGGGCATCCACGCTCAAAACCAAGATACGCAGCAAGCACAAGCGGGGCAGCGCATTGCGCTGAATATCACTGGCGATATTAGCAAACAACAAATCGATCGCGGCGACTGGCTATTAGCGCAACAGCCACCAGAATCCGTTGATCGGGTTTTGGTTATTGTCGATGCCGATGAACCGATACAGCATTGGCAACCGCTGCATTTGCATCATGCTGCCAGCCATATTACCGGGCGCTTTTCACTGCTTAACAGTTCTCAGCAGGAGGGCGATAAACCCCAATGGATATTGGCTGAGATATTGCTGGATACCCCTCTGTGGCTGGCTGAGAATGATCGGCTGATCCTACGGGATATCGCCGCGAAA
Organism: Yersinia kristensenii; assembly: GCF_900460525.1. Lineage (NCBI taxonomy): Bacteria > Pseudomonadati > Pseudomonadota > Gammaproteobacteria > Enterobacterales > Yersiniaceae > Yersinia > Yersinia kristensenii. Next base: position 1,389,628 of record NZ_UHIY01000001.1, on the reverse strand, counting down.
AAGACCTTGGGTGCTGCACGGGTCATCCACCTGGCGGTGCCAAAACGCGGTAAGCGGCAACCGGCATTTTTGGCGTGGTTAACCGCGTTAGCGCAGGCGAAGTCAGACAGTGAAGTGCTGGGGCTGCATTTGGCGCAAGGGCCGCTCTCTGTGGGTAAGTTCAGTTGGGCGCGCCAGCTGAGTAGCCATGATATGGCTGCATTATTAACCGGTACTGACTGCGTTATTGCCGGTGATATTGCATTGTCTAGCCCTCATGCCCAACAAGCGCAACAAACCTTATTGCATGTTTTATGCCTTTATCATCAGCAACATAATGATCAGTTAGGGTTAGGTCGGGCGCGTTTGCGGCGCATGGCATTGCCGACACTGGATGAAACTTTAGTGTTTCGTTTGATTGATGATTTGCTGACACAGGGCGCGCTAAAGAATACTCGCGGCTGGCTGCACCTGCCCGAACATGGATTAGGATTTACCGAGCAAGAACAAGCACGATGGCAACAGGTTGCCCCCTATTTCTCTGACGATCCCTGGTGGGTGCGTGATTTAGCCACAGAGTTAGTCATGGATGAAGGCGAGATGCGCAGCTTATTACGCAAAGCCGCGCAACTGGGCTACATCACGGCAATTGTCCCTGACCGCTACTATCTGAGCCAACGTATTGAGCAGTTTGCTGATTTAATTCGTGAGCTGGACGCCAGTCAAGGCAGTGCCAGTGCAGCGGATTTCCGCGACAAATTGGGCATTGGCCGCAAACTGGCGATTCAAATCCTTGAATTCTTTGACCGCAGTGGGTTTACCCGCCGCCGGGGTAATGACCATTTCCTGCGCGACAGGGGGCTGTTTTCTGCTGTGAATTGAGCTTCTGAGCGAGGCGTGCATTAAGTCTGTTTAACAGATATTAAGTGACACGCCTCGGCAATATTACTCTGTAGCCAATGAATCTGGCTGGCGACGGATAAAAATCATCACCAAACCTAGCCACAGCAACCCACTGATTAAGTTGAACAGATTGAAGATTCCGCTGTTGCCCCACAGATACGCCACTTTGGCGAATTCAATCCCCAAGGTGAAGACCATCATACTGATCATCCCCATGGCGGCCGACACTGTGCCTTTACTGATGTCACTGGCAAACAGCGTCAAGCGCACCAAGCCAGCATTCGCCAGGCCAATACCAAAGGCATACAGACTTAACCCGGCCGTCATCCACAAATAAGCATGAGATGAATAGAGGGTCGAGCCAGCGGCAATCATCAGGCCAATAATCATTGGGCCTGCGCCATAGCGGATAAGCTGCGGAATACTTTTTTTGCCGCTCAGTCTCGCCAGTGTTAGGTTACCGATAATCAGTGCGCCGAAAATGGGCACCTGCAACACGCCGTATTCCACCGTCGATAATTTCTCACCGCTGATCAGAATCACCGGCGATTGCGCAATCCATGCCAGCAGAGGCAAGCTGGCAAAGCCCAACGCCAGCGATCCGCACAGGAAACGGCGGTTAGCGAGCACTTGCTTATAATCGTGCCACATCGCCCCTACCGACAGTTTTTCCCCTTTGCGCGAGGCGGTTTCTGGCATTGCCCGCCATAATCCAGCAAATGAAATCGCACCCAGCACCGCAAATATCACAAACATGGATTGCCACGGGGCGACATGTATCAAGGCGGCACCAGCCAGGGGGCCGAGTAGCGGGGCAATTAATGCCACATTTGCCATCAGCGCGGTGATTTTAATACAGACCGCTTCTTCAAATGATTCCTGAATAGTGGCGTAGCCGACAGCACCGATAAAGCACAGGCCGATCCCTTGCAGGAAGCGCATGGCGATAAACTGTTCAATAGACGTGACCAATAATATGGCAAGGCACGTCACCACAAAAAATGCGACGCCAACCAGCATCACCGGGCGACGCCCACGGCGATCCGATAATGGCCCCAGCAGCCATTGCAAGAACATCCCGCCAGCCAGATAAGCTGTCATGGAAGTCGGAACCCACTCAACGCTGGCATTAAAATCGGCGACCACCGCCAGCATACCGGGCTGAATCATATCGTTGGCGATATAGGTGGCAAATTCGAATAATACCAAACACAGGGGAAATAAAAGCGCCCGTCGACCTAAGCGCGTCGCGGGTGAAAATGAAGTTTGCATAAGTTAAGCTATTAATAATAAACATAAAAAAGGGAACTGCTCAGGCAGGATGTACAGTCAGAGCATGTTAGGACGGCTATTTTGCCGTCAATATAACGTTATGGCAACAATTACCCTTCGTGCTTGATGCCGTTTCATTTACTTTGGGTATCAGCCGAATTTACGTTATTGTTTGCAGCCTGATTATTGGCGTCCTAAATAACTAGGCGCTTTTAAGTATAAAAACAGGTGATAGAGAGTATGCATGACCAATAAGATTGGCTGGATTGATAACTTGCGCGCCGTCGCCTGCATTATGGTGGTCATGATCCATGCCACGACTTATTACGTCACCCGTGGTGCGCAGGTAGGAGAAGTGAATTGGGACATTGCCAACTTGCTGAATTCGGCCTCTCGAGCTTGCGTGCCTTTGTTCTTTATGATCTCCGGTTATCTATTTTTTGGTGAAAAAAGCGCGCAGAAAAAGCATTTTACCCGCATAGGGCTATGCTTGTTGTTCTACAGTTTGATTGCGCTGATTTATATTTCGACGCTGACCCCCATCAATGGTTGGGCGGCGCTGAACAATATCCTGCAAAAACCGGTGTTTTATCATTTATGGTTTTTCTACGCCATTATCGTGGTTTATCTGGTTTCACCGCTGATTAATGTTAAACCGGTATCAGGCCGCTATCTGGCGGTGGTCATTCTGTTGTTGGCGGTGGTGGCTAACCCACAGACCAGTCAATACACCGTTGGCGACTTCCATTTATTGCCGATAAATCTCTATATCTACGGCGATACTTTCTATTACTTATTGTATGCGCTGCTGGGGCGGGCCATTGGTATGCTCGATACTCGGGGGCGGGGTATCAGTTGGGGCGCGGCATTGTTGTTCATTATGAGTGTGGTATTCATTGCTATCTCAACGGAGAAACAGACGCGAATCAATGGCAGCTTTGCGGATACATTCTATATGTACTGCGGCCCGTTGGTTTTTGTTGCGGCGGTATCACTGCTGGTGTGGTTTAAAAATTGCCTGAATCAGCCTATTGCCTGGTTGAGTTGGCTGGCCGGGCATTCACTGGCGATTTACGGTTTCCATGCGCTTATTATTCATTTTATCCGCACCCATCATTATGATTTTACAGACTATCCGGTGCTGGATATTTTCTATGTCTTCGCGCTAGCACTGGCACTGAGCACCTTACTGTCCATGGGATTACAGCGCATTGACCGGCGGCGATTAGTCAGTTAACTGTGGCCTGCCGCGCTGTTGCGCGCGTCGAAGCTGGCGGGCGGAGGAAAAACCCGCCGCCAGTGCTGCTTTCTCCAGATTAAGCCCCTCTTGCAGGCGGACTTCAGCCACGGCTACCCGTAATTGCTCGTGAAATTCGCGCACACTGATCCCAACATGTTCGCGGAATAATCGGGTTAAATGACGGCTACTAACATGGGCTTTCTGTGCAACCTGAAGCAGCGACCACTCCTCTTGGGGGGCTGCGGACATCACATCCTGCGCTCGGTGTACCGCCGGATGGAGATGGTTGCGGTAACGTAACCACGGCGAAAGTTGCGGGTCATCCCCCGAGCGGCGGAAATAAACCACCATCTCCCGCGCGACTTCCAGCGCGGTTTGCGGGCTGCAATAGCGGCTGATCAGATGCAAAGAGAGATCAATACCGGCGGTAATCCCCGCACTGGTATAGACCCCGCGATCTTCAACAAAAATACGGTTTTCTTTGGTTTGGGCCGCCGGAGCTTGTTGGCGCAACCGTTCAAGCACATGATGATGAGTGGTGCATTGATAGCCATCCAATAGCCCGGCTTGCGCTGCCAACAACGCCCCGGAACAGACACAAACCAGAATCGTTTTTTGTTGTTTAATCGCGACTGTCTGCTGTTGTAGCCAGTGGCGAGCTATTGCTGCAGTCTCGGTCGCAAAATAGTGGCGTGAATCACTCACACCCGGCACTACCAGTAAACTGCCTTCCGGTAAGCTGTCTGGTAGCGGCTGCAACTGGCCCAACATCATCTCAGTGGATGACATCACTTGTGGCAAGGGGCTGATATAACAAAGATTAAACGCCCCTGCCAGCCGTAGCGTTTCAGCCGGGCCGGTTAAATCTAGTGACAACACGCCAGGCAGCAAGAGAAAATAGACATTTCGTCGCATTGTTAATTCACCGTTACCGGTTGATATATCCCCTTTTGACGATAGGGACATAAGGCTCTCTGGTTAGATATCATTTATTGCATGATTCATCCAGAGCATGCAATGTTTCCGCGACGGTACGAACAGCAGCAAACCGGTCGATGAGCACGGTTTCGGTGCGTAATTTTAATTCAGCACTGCTCAGGACGATGCCATTAGGTTGAGTCATAGGGAACGTCAATGTGGCATCCGTGACAAAAGTGACTTGATAACCTAAATCCGACGCCACGCGCGCAGTGGTTTCACAGCATTGTTCAGTGCGCATGCCCGCAATAATCAGGTGATTTATTTGCCGCTCTTTCAGCCATTGATCCAGCCCGGAATCGGTCAGCGCATTATGCACCCGTTTTTGCACGGTGACATCCGCCTGATGGGACACCAGAGACATGGGTTTCACATAGCCAGAAGCCAGTGAAAACGGGCCTTCAGGAGCAACATGGAAGACATCTACTAGCGCAACGCCCCGCTGTTTACAGCCTGTAATCAGCTGGTTCAGAGCCGCAGAGAAAGCGGGTAAATCATCTTGCTGCCAAAAAGACTTATGTTCGAATGATTGTTGAACATCAATGATCAGTAATGCGCTGTTAGTCATTTCCGGCCCTCCGCCGTAGGGGTATGGCTCCATTATTGGCGGGTTTTGAGCTGAGTGAAATGCCAAATCCGGCCATCATAGGGAATAAAAGGGACCAGATTTTACTTCCGCCCCAAGTAGATTAAAAAGTTAATGAAAAAAGACTCATTAAAACAGTTTATTGGCCGAAAACACTGATTAAGGAAAAATGTTATTCACGATAAGACGATATACATTGGAATGGAATAAACCATGCAAGACCTTAATAACGCGATGTTGATAAAGAAAAATAATCAGTTAAATAACATCCTAGTGGCAATAGCATTTTTGTTTAGTGCTGGAGTGAGTGAAGCGGCAATAAGTCTGGATAGAACACGGATTATTTTCAACAGTACCGACACATCAGCCAGTATTGTTTTGCAAAATAAAAGCGCGACATCGCCTTATTTGGCGCAATCCTGGTTGGAAAATACAGCCGGGCAAAAAGTAGATAGCCCATTGTCTGTATTACCCCCGATACAACGGATTGATGCGGGTCAGAAAACTTTGGTGCGCATTATCTCGCTACCAGATGTTAAGCAGTTAGCCACCGATCGTGAAACTTTGTTCTATTTTAATGTGCGGGAAATACCGCCGAAGAGTGAAATGACTGATGCGGTACAAATAGCTATTCAAAGCAAAATAAAACTATTTTATCGGCCAGAGGCGATTAAAGCGGATTATAAGGCTATCTGGCAGGAGAAATTACAGTTTAGCCAGAAAATAGAATCTCTTAAAATTCATAATCCTACACCATATTACGTCACGCTAGGGCATTTAAATCGGGATAATCGCGGTAACTTCCCCGGTTTTGACAGTGTCATGATTGCGCCATTTAGCACTGAGTCCATTAAGACTCCCGGATATAATGGTGACTATTATAGCATCGGCTATATGGATGATTTTGGCCAGATGATCATTCGCCATGTTAACTGCTCGATAGGTCATTGCCAGATTCAGGCTGTGGAAAAGAAATAATCCTCTCTACAACCTGTTATGCGTTATAACCTGAACTTTAGCTTATTTACACAATTTATCTTATTCACATAATGGCAGTAATTGCTGATAAAGCTTTTTAAAGGTGACACGACGAGCGGCATAATTCTGATGGCGCTGTGCATCTGGCAAATGTGTTTGCTCCAGTGGCAGTGCAGGTAATAAATCAGCTAATGGAATATCCGGATTGAGGGCAATTTGGGCTAATCGGGCGGCACCTAAAGCAGGGCCGACATCACCGCCAGTTCGATACTCCAGTGTTTGGCCGCTAATATCTGCCAGCATTTGCCGCCAATATGGGCTTCGCGCTCCGCCACCAATTAAGGTGACCGATTTGGGTTGTAACCCGCTGGCATGCAGAGCATCCATTCCGTCAGCTAAAGCAAATCCTACTCCCTCCAATACCGCACGGGCTAAATCTGCCCGGCCATGTTCATGGGTAAAGCCCCAGAAAGCCCCTTTAGCATTCGGATTATTATGAGGAGTTCGTTCGCCAGAAAGATAGGGCAAAAACCACACTGGCGTGGCAGCTTGCGGCGTATTTTCGACTTCATCAATCAGCGCAGGGACACTCTCGGCTCCTGTGAGTTGGCAAGCCCAATCAAGACATGATGCGGCGCTCAACATTACTGACATCAGGTGCCAGGTACTCGGTAAAGCATGGCAAAAGCTGTGCACGGCACTGGCCGGATTACTCAAGAAGCCATCACTGACCGCAAAATAGACGCCGGATGTGCCTAGCGACAACATCGCCTGCCCGGTTTGATACAAGCCAACCCCGATTGCACCGGCGGCATTATCCCCTCCGCCAGCAACTACCGGAACTGGGTTGAGGCCCCAGCGGCGCGCAATATCCGCACTGACATGGCCGGTAATCTGGCTACCCTCTAAGAGGGCGGGCATGTGCTGGCGATTTAGGCCGCAGGCCGCCAGCATTTCATCACTCCAATCGCGTTTTGCTACATCGAGCCACATTGTTCCAGCGGCATCGGACATATCACTAGCAAAATCGCCACTGATTAGAAAACGTAAATAATCTTTTGGTAACAACACCTTATCAATGTGCTTAAATATATCTGGCTCATTCTCCGCCAGCCATTTTAGCTTCGGTGCGGTAAAGCCCGGCATCATAAGATTACCGGTAATTTGGCGGGATTCCGCTACCGCTTTTTCCAGCGCCTGGCATTGGACAAAACTGCGGCCATCATTCCATAAAATGGCTGGGCGCAGCACTCGATGCTGTTTATCCAGCAAGGTTGCACCGTGCATTTGGCCGGTCAGTCCGAGGGCTTTTACTTGTTTTAAATCATGGTCTGCGGCTAAGGTTTGCATTGCTTGATCAGCGGCTTGCCACCAATCGGCGGGGTTTTGCTCAGACCATAAAGGATGTAGGCGGGAGACAGATAACGCTGCACCTTGGCTGGCAATGACTTGCCCGTTTTCGGCCAGGAGAATGGCTTTAACGCCGGAGGTGCCTAGATCGATGCCAAGGTACATATATGTTCCTCATATTAATAGGCTATTTTACTTGCCATTTTGAACCTGAGCAGTGCTCGAAATCCTCACGTACTTGCGTGTACGCTCCGGTTTCTGTGCGCTGGCCAGGTCCAAACTGCCTGCGCTAATAACGCCTATCAGCTATTTTTCAACAAAATTTCATCTATTCGGCGCAGGCATCAGATAAATAAAAGTTATCAGCCAAAGATATAGCGGTTAACCAGATTTTCCAGTTGCTCTTGATGCCCACTGTGATGCTGTGGGTTCAGATTATGTTGACCGGCATAGCACGCCAAATCTTCCAGTGACAGTTTGCCTTGCAAAATTTGCTGGCCCAACTCGGTATTCCAACCGGCATAACGTTTCGCAACCTGCTGATCTAACTGACCATCTTCAATCATTTTCGCTGCAATTTTCAATGCTAATGCCATGGTGTCCATCGCCCCGATATGGCCATAGAACAGGTCATATTTATCGGTGCTTTGGCGGCGTACTTTGGCATCAAAATTCAATCCACCGGTAGTAAAACCCCCTGCTTTGAGGATTTCAAACATCACTAGCGCATTCTCTTCCACACTGTTCGGGAACTGGTCAGTATCCCAACCTAATTGTGGGTCACCACGGTTAGCATCCACCGAGCCGAAAATACCTAATGCAATTGCGCTGGCAATTTCATGATGGAAAGAGTGCCCGGCTAAAGTGGCATGGTTGGCTTCAATATTAACTTTAATCTCTTTTTCCAGCCCAAACTGCTTGAGGAAGCCATAAACAGTAGCAACATCATAATCATACTGATGCTTAGTCGGTTCCTGTGGTTTTGGCTCGATTAATAATGTGCCCTGGAAACCGGTTTTGTGTTTATGTTCGACCACCATCTGCATAAAGCGGCCAATTTGCTCACGTTCTTGGCGTAAATCGGTATTTAACAGCGTTTCATAACCTTCGCGTCCGCCCCACAAAACATAGTTCTCACCGCCAAGTTTTTGGGTGGCATTCATGGCGGTAAAGACTTGGGTCGCCGCCCAGCTAAAAACTTCTGGATCTGGATTGGTCGCCGCCCCTGCACCGTAGCGCGGGTGGGTGAAGCAGTTAGCTGTGCCCCATAATAATTTTACGCCGCTACTCTCTTGCTTCTCGGCCAATACATCCGTCATGACGGCAAAATTATTCAGATATTCTTTTAATGATGCCCCTTCGGGTGAAACATCGACATCGTGGAAGCAGTAATAAGGCACATTCAGTTTATGGAAGAATTCAAAAGCCACATCGGCTTTGCGTTTTGCCAGAGTCAGAGCATCGCCCGACTGCTGCCATGGGCGCTCAAACGCGTTGCTGCCAAACATATCCGCCCCGCCCCAGCAGAAGGTATGCCAGTAGCAGGCGGCGAATCGCAGGTGATCGGCCATTCGCTTACCAAGGATAATTTCATCCGGATTGTAGTGATGAAATGCCAGTGGGTTAGTGCTCTGGCTGCCTTCGTAACGCACTTGTTCTAATTCATTAAAATAAGATTGCATGCAATACTCCTTGGAAGCTGACCCGCATTATCGGGCTAATGAGCTTTTATCTTCGGAGTTGTTGGCTATTCTCACAATTACGTTATTTCACACTTAAATTCAGAGAATTATTAATTGTGGCGTAGATCTCATAAATACCCGATTAATTATAGAAACTTTCTGATATTCATTATACGGATAACATCTCTGACTGGAATTATGCATTTCACAGGAAAGAAAACATGATCGTTATCATAAAATTAACATTAAACCAAAAAACATAATTGGCGGACGAAAATCTGTAATTGCCGATGTGCAAATAAGCGACAACAATCCCTATTGCAGTTGATGTTTACCGTTTCTCTTACCCTGCTTGCACAATAAGAAAGGTACTGAAAGATGAAATTTAAGAACATTTTACTCTCCGCATGTGCCGCTCTGGTAATGTTTAGCCAGCCCGGATTCAGTAAAGAAATTAAAATTGGTATGGCGATAGACGATCTTCGTCTTGAACGCTGGCAGAAAGACCGCGATATTTTTGTTAACAAAGCTGAGTCTCTCGGCGCTAAAGTATTTGTTCAATCGGCAAATGGCAATGAAGAAACCCAAATGTCACAGATTGAAAATATGATTAACCGTGGTGTCGATGTGCTGGTTATTATTCCTTATAACGGGCAAGTATTAAGTAATGTGATCGCTGAAGCAAAACGGGAGGGAATAAAGGTATTAGCTTATGACCGTATGATAAATAATGCCGATATTGATTTTTATATCTCTTTTGATAATGAAAAAGTGGGTGAGCTACAAGCTAAAAGTCTGGTTGAGCGGGTTCCTCAGGGCAATTATTTCCTGATGGGTGGCTCGCCGGTCGATAATAATGCCAAACTGTTCCGCCTGGGGCAGATGACTGTACTTAATCCATTGATAAAAGACGGTAAAATAAAAATTGTTGGTGATCAGTGGGTTGATGCCTGGTTACCGGAAAATGCTTTAAAAATCATGGAGAATGCTCTAACAGCTAACAATAACAAAATTGATGCTGTCGTGGCGTCTAATGATGCCACCGCCGGTGGCGCTATTCAGGCGTTAGCGGCACAAGGGCTGGCGGGTAAGGTGGCTATTTCGGGGCAGGATGCTGATTTAGCAGCAATAAAACGTATTGTTGCGGGTACCCAAACCATGACCGTATATAAACCCATTACGAAATTAGCCAATGATGCCGCAGAAATTGCCGTGTCTTTGGGTAAAGGCGAAGAGCCGAAAGCAAATAGTCAATTAAATAACGGAATAAAAGATGTTCCCGCTTATTTATTAACACCGATTCAAGTAGATAAAAATAATATAGACAGTACCATCATTGCCGATGGTTTCCACAAAAAAGCAGATATTTATTAATTATTTTTTCGATGCTTAATATATCTTAAATTATTGAGGTTGTAGCTAACCATGCTGCAACTTCAAGAGCAAAAGATATATGGAGGGAATTATGCCCTACCTGCTAGAAATGAAAAATATTACTAAGCAATTCGGCGTCGTTAAGGCGGTAGATAATATCAGCCTGACACTGGAAGCCGGGCAAGTATTATCGTTGTGTGGTGAGAATGGCTCTGGAAAATCCACACTAATGAAAGTGTTATGTGGTATTTACCCCGCAGGTTCTTATCAGGGGGAAATAATTTTTGCAGGTGAAACGCTTCAGGCTAAAAATATTCGTGAAACGGAACAAAAAGGTATTGCGATAATTCATCAGGAATTAGCCTTGGTAAAGCAGATGTCAGTGCTGGAAAATATGTTCCTTGGCTCTGAATGGGGGCGTTTTGGCATTATGGATTACGACGCCATGTATTTGCGCTGTCAACGGATGCTGGCACAAGTAAAACTGGTGGTAGACCCTAATACGCCGGTGGGGGAATTGGGGCTTGGGCAGCAACAATTGGTCGAGATTGCGAAAGCGCTGAATAAACAAGTGCGGTTACTGGTATTGGATGAACCGACAGCTTCTTTGACAGAAAGTGAAACGGCTATTTTGCTGGATATTATCCGTGATCTACGGAATCACGGCATTGCTTGTATTTATATCTCACACAAATTAAACGAAGTAAAAGCGATATCCGATCATATCTGTGTGATCCGCGATGGCCGCCATATCGGCACTCGCCCTGCGGCGACCATGAGTGAAGATGACATCATTGCCATGATGGTGGGCCGCGAACTTAAAGAGCTCTATCCACACGAAGCCCACCACATTGGTGAGGAAATTCTGCGGGTGGAAAATATCTGCGCCTGGCACACCGTGAACCGCCATATTCGCCGAGTGGATGACGTCTCTTTCTCTTTGAAACGCGGGGAGATATTGGGCATTGCCGGGCTGGTAGGATCGGGCCGAACAGAAACAGTGCAATGCTTGTTTGGTGTTTACCCAGGCCGCTGGCAGGGAGAAATATTTATTGATGGAAAAGCGGTGACTATCAATCATTGCCAGCAAGCGATGAAACTCGGCATTGCCATGGTGCCGGAAGATCGCAAGAAAGACGGCATCATACCGGTTATGGGCGTGGGGGCTAATATCACACTGGCTGCGCTCGATGATTTCACCGGCTCTTTCAGCATGCTGGATGACGCCAAAGAACAATCAACTATTGTGCAATCACTGGCCCGGTTAAAGGTGAAAACCTCCTCTTCGGAGCTGGCGATTGCCCGCCTCAGTGGGGGCAATCAGCAAAAAGCTATTTTGGCCAAGTGCTTACTGCTGAACCCACGGATTTTAATCCTCGATGAACCGACGCGCGGTATAGACATCGGCGCAAAATATGAGATTTATAAACTTATCAACCAATTGGTCCAGCAGGGAATTGCGGTCATTGTGATTTCCTCTGAATTACCGGAGGTCTTGGGATTAAGCGATCGGGTGTTGGTCATGCATCAAGGGCGCATCAAAGCCGATCTCATTAACCATAATCTGACGCAAGAAAAGGTCATGGAAGCCGCACTCAGGAGTTAAACCCATGTCGCAAGCTAATCAAACTGAAGTGAACACCCCCGAAAATGGCGATAAAAAGCCGTTATTCCGACTCAAATCAGTCAATTTTCAAGTTTTTGTTATGCTGGCGGCTATCGCCATTATTATGCTGTTTTTCACTTTCACCACCGAAGGAGCCTATCTTAGCGCCAGGAATATCTCGAATTTGCTGCGCCAAACAGCGATCACCGGCATTTTGGCGGTGGGGATGGTTTTTGTCATTATTTCGGCAGAAATCGATTTATCGGTTGGCTCGATGATGGGGTTATTGGGCGGTGCGGCGGCCATTTTTGATGTGTGGCTCGGTTGGCCATTGCCACTCACTATCGTGGTCACGCTTGGGTTGGGGTTGGTACTCGGCGCATGGAATGGTTGGTGGGTGGCATACCGCAAAGTACCGTCATTTATTGTTACTTTGGCGGGGATGCTAGCTTTTCGTGGCATTTTAATCGGGATTACCAACGGCACTACCGTATCGCCGACCAGTAATGCTATGTCGCAGATTGGCCAAAGTTATCTGCCCAATGGTTTCGGATTTGGTATTGGTGCCATTGGTTTAATGTTGTTTGTGGTTTGGCAATGGCGTCGGCGCAGTCACCGTATTCGGCTGGGCTTACCGGTAGCCGCGCCGCAGGGGGATGTTACTCGTCAAACTATTACCGCCATTATCGTTCTTGGTGCCATATATTTACTGAATGATTATCGGGGGGTCCCTACGCCGGTATTGATTCTCACGGCGCTGATGCTAGCAGGTATTTTTATGGCCACTCGTACCGCTTTTGGCCGCCGGATCTATGCTATTGGCGGCAATATCGATGCGGCTCGTTTGTCTGGGATTAATGTAGAGCGCACCAAACTGGCGGTATTTGCCATTAATGGATTGATGGTGGCGATAGCGGGTTTGATTCTTAGTTCCCGTTTGGGAGCTGGTTCACCGTCTGCCGGTAATATTGCTGAACTGGATGCGATTGCCGCTTGTGTCATTGGTGGTACCAGTCTTGCCGGCGGGATTGGCAGTGTTGCTGGTGCGGTTATGGGGGCATTTATCATGGCTTCTCTCGACAATGGGATGAGCATGCTGGATGTGCCGACTTTCTGGCAGTACATTGTCAAAGGCGCCATTTTGCTGCTGGCGGTGTGGATGGATTCCGCCACAAAACGCCGCGTCTGATCCCATCTTTGCAGAGAGATCAATGCCATACTGCATTGATCTCTCTGTCTGTTATGCCCATCTGCCACCTATTTCAGGAGCCATTTCCATGTTTGAGAAACGCTACCGGATAACCTTGCTATTTAACGCTAATAAAGTGTACGACCGGCAAGTGGTGGAAGGTGTCGGCGAATATTTGCAGGCATCACAATGTGATTGGGATATTTTTATCGAAGAGGATTTTCGCTGCCGTATCGATAATATTCGGGACTGGTTGGGCGACGGTGTTATTGCTGATTTTGATGATCGGCAGATAGAGCAATTGCTCGAAAATGTTGATGTACCGATTATCGGCGTTGGAGGCTCTTATCATCAACAAGAAGATTATCCACCAGTGGATTATATTGCGACCGATAATACCGCCTTGGTTGAAGCCGCGTTTATGCATTTGAAAGAAAAGGGTTTAAACCGTTTTGCTTTTTACGGGTTACCGGCCAGCAGTGATAAACGCTGGGCGCAAGAGCGGGAATATGCTTTTCGGCAATTAGTGGCGGCAGAGCAATATCAAGGGGTGGTTTATCAGGGAATGGCCACCGCGCCAGCTAATTGGCAATATACCCAAAATCGGCTGGCGGACTGGGTACAAACGCTGCCACATCAGACGGGGATTATTGCAGTAACAGATGCACGGGCGCGGCATTTATTACAAGTATGTGAGCACCTGGATATTGCGGTGCCGGAGAAATTGAGTGTGATTGGCATTGATAATGAAGAGCTCACTCGCTATTTATCGCGGGTGGCGCTTTCGTCGGTGGTGCAGGGGACACGGCAGATGGGCTATCGGGCAGCTAAGTTACTGCATCAGCGCCTTAATCAGCGCCAGAAACAACAAGAAGCTCCGCCATTGCAGCGCATTTTGGTGCCACCGGTCAAAGTGATGGCGCGGCGCTCGACGGATTTCCGCTCATTGCGCGATCCGGCGGTGATTCAGGCGATGCATTATATCCGCCATCATGCTTGCAAAGGGATTAAGGTCGAGCAAGTTTTGGATGCTGTAGGGATGTCGCGATCAAATTTGGAAAAGCGCTTTAAAGATGATATTGGGCAGACAATTCATGGTGTTATCCATGAGGAGAAACTCGATAGGGCGCGTAATTTGTTGTCTGCAACTTCATTACCCATCAATGAAATCTCACAAATGTGTGGTTATCCGTCGTTGCAATATTTCTATTCAGTTTTCAAAAAAGGTTATTCAATCACCCCGAAAGAGCATCGTGATAAATATGGCGAAGTCAGCTATTAGCTGTTTTTGAGCCGCTAATAATGATTTTACCATCGCACTTTGCGAGAGGGATTTATTCACCATGTCTATTGAATGAATAGCGTCATATAATAAACACGCTATAATCACCGGCTTACTACCCATCTTCCAGATGGAAGATCATCGTCCCCGGTGGGGCGGCTGGACTTCAAATCCAGATGGGGCCGCCAGCGGTCCCGGGCAGGTTCGACTCCTGTGATCTGCCAAAGCCTATCTCCCGCTTTCTCTCTTCGTTAGTGTTGTTTGTTATATCTCTAACAAGTGCCCTGTTTGAATTAGGTCACCACACTATTGTGGTGAACTCACTATTTCAGCGTATGAGGCAATTAATTCTACTAATAATTGGTTTGTCACGGTCAATAACATCAGGTAGTCAATGCCATGTATAATCACAGGGTATTTATCCTGTGCGTGCAGTAGAGATTCGAATTTAATACAACTTTCCACCAATGTCAGAGCATCAATCAGTTGTACGCCGCCTTTAATTCGATGAACCAGACTCGCCATTTCTTTATAAATATCAGCAGAAATGGTGTTGTCTATATCAACAGTCAGGCGGGTATACAGCTGTGTCAGCGCCGCAGTATCTTGCACATTACTCTCCAGCAATGATTGCAATAACTTCAACTCCACCTCGCTATTGCCTCTTGAGAGTGATTTTAGTTTTTTCTGTGCCGTCATAAAGGAGGATTGTTTTTTACTGTCAGATGAAATTACCACTTCCTGAGATGCGTTATCTTGTGCGGTGACATCAATGACGGTGTCATGATGAATAATATCCATATTATTGCTAATAATTTCCTGGCGAAGCAGGGTGGTGCGCAGTGTATCAATAGCCACGGGTTTCACTATGTAATCATTCATACCGGCCTCAATGCAGAGGGTGGTACTTTCTTCTCGTGCATCTGCGGTACAACCGATGATAACCATATCTTTCATCGTCGCACTATTACGGATATGGGCGGCCAGTTCATAACCATTCATCAAAGGCATATTGTAATCGGTGATGACGGCATCAAAACTATACTGCTGTAATATCTGCCAAGCTTCAGCGCCATTTTTGGCACTCATGACTTGCTCGATACCGATAAAGACTAACTGTTGTTGAAGCAATTGACGGTTGGCGGGTAAATCATCTACTACCAGAATACGCAAGTTTTTCAACTGACTCAGTTGCGTTGCATCTACGTCGACAATGGTTGAATCCGGTGGCAAATCACTGGCTGTGGCAATTTCCAGCGGTAATGTAATAAACAGACTGGTGCCTTTGCCCAGCTGACTTTCTAATGTTATTTCCCCACCCATTTTGTGAATCAATTGATGGCAGATCCACAACCCTAAACCAGAACCGCCGAAACGCGGTGATTTACCCTCATTGGCTTGGCTGAATGGCTGGAATAATGTGGCCTGTGCCGCAGGAGAAATGCCAATACCGGTATCCGTAATATCGATATTCATTACGCCTTGTTTTTCGTCAGTGGCTTCCCACGTGATATCCACTGACACACCGCCCTGTTCGGTAAACTTCAGGGCATTACCTAATAGATTACCCATCACCTGGCGCATACGCAGCATATCCACTATCACCAAATCAGGGATTTGGTCATCCAGCCAACGAGAGAGTTTAAGATGGCGTTCATCAGCAATAGGTTGATAAATCAATAGCATCCGCCCTATTTCCTGACGGAAATCCACCTCGGCAGGGTGAACACTCAGTTGTCCGGCTTCTATTTTGGCGGAGTCGATAATGTCATCGAGCAATAGCATCAAAGATTGAGCAGAATTAGACACTGTCGCCAGCGTGTTTTTATCCACCGGCTGGTCACTGCGTAGTTCCAGCTCTAACAACCCCATAATGACGTACATTGGCGTGCGCAGTTCATGGCTAATGGTCGCCAGGAAAGTACTCTTGGTGCGGTTGGCACTTTCGGCTTCGACACGGGCTGCTTCGAGTTGCCGTTCAACGGTTTTGCGTTGACTGATATCCAGCCAGCCACCGAGTAGGCTGCGCTCCGCATTATCCAGCGGAATAATCCACAGGAAGATATCACGCAACTCACCGTTTATTTCAATAGATAAATCCACCATTTGGGGCAGTCTGTCTTGTAAGACATAACGACAATACTTATCTATCTCGCGATTAAGTGGGTTGGTCATTGGCCATTGGGCTTGCTCAGTATTTTGATTGAGCATGTCGTTCAGTTTATCTTGATGGGCATTGGCAAAGTGGCTGTTATAAACAGCTAACTCATCATTTGTGGTGCGAATAAAAACGGCAAAAGGTAGGGCATTAATAATGGTTTCTTGTTGCCGCAAACGAGCCTGTAACAACTTGGCCTGGCGGCGTTTATTGAACACCAGATAACAAAGATACAAGCCGAAAACCAGCAGTAGGCCAGAGATTATTTTCAGCGCCGGTATCAACCATTCATTTTCTAAATAATTCTCATCGAAAGAGGTCGGTTTGGGTTTGAATGTACTCCATTCACTGATCAGATTGTCTAATTCTTCCGGTGGGATAGATTCAATGACCTTATCAATGATAGTTTTTAATTCAGGTAGTGCCGGACTGATGGCAAATGTCATCATCAATGGCTCTTCTCCAGTGACGGCGACTATTTTAATATTAGGAGTAAAGTTCTGTGCTGACAGATAGTTAGCGGTCATCATTATCTTGATAATCGCGTCTACTTTCCCTTGTTGTAACCAACTTACCAACGTTATGGTGTCGGGTGCCTCTACAAAGGTGATTTTTTGGGCCAAAAGAGGGTTACTAATGGTTCCACTGGAGGTACTACCCGCAGGTATACCGACTCGCTTTCCTGCTAAATCTACTACGTTGTTGATATCGTTGCGATCTTCTCGCGTCAATATGCCCCACAAGGATTGGGCGACGGGGGAGGAGTAAAGGTTACTGCCGTATTGGCCATTGCGTACCGCGACAATCGGTAGCATATCTATTTTTCCGTCAACAAAATTACGCATACCTTCACCGGTATCTTGGGCGTAAATTGGCTCAAATTTAATCCCAGTTTGGCGTGAAATAATATCAATCAAATCGACAGAAAAACCGGCTATTTTACCCGTTTGGCGATCACGAAAAACCAATGGAGCCAGATCCTGTGGTGCAACATAGGTCACCACAGGATGATGTTGAATCCAGTTAACTTCTTGTTCCGTCAAAAGTAATTTTGCATCAATATTGTAATGATGTTTGCCACCAAACCAGCGCTGTTGGATCTCACCGGTTGCACGGCTGGGCAGTAACTCTTGAATCTGATTAATGTCATTAATCAGTTTTTGATTTTTTTCCAGTGCCAGAAAGGTGTAAGGGCTGAATGATAAGGGGCAAAGTTACGAATTTGCAGTGTCAGCAGTTGTAATTGGTCAATCAAATAGTTGGCTGATGTGGCATTGGTGACAAATACATCGGCATTACCATAGGCAACCGCCAGCAACCCTTGTAACTGGTTAGGATATACGGCAGTTTTATCAGCATGATAGTTAAATAAAAACTCCGGAGAGAGGGGTTCGTTATTCACGATGGCCACGGTTTCCGGATGGGTGCGTTTAGTGGGGTCCCAATTCTTACTGCGAACTTCCACATGCCGGTTAGTGAAAAATGCATGGGAAGCAATGAGCCCTGGCTGAGCGGGCATCGGGGTGCCGGCCATTAAATCAACCTGGCCATTTTCCAATGCATTCAATACCAAACCATAATCACAATAACCAATCATCTGAAAAGAGAGTTGGCTGGCATCACTGATGATTTTCAGATAATCCGCAACAATACCTTCAATGGAATTATCATCGCGATTAACAATAAAAGGGGTATTGGCATCAATAACTACGCCCACTTTTACTGTACGGTGGTTCGTTTGGCGGGTGTCAGTGGGCGGGGGGAGTAAGAAGTCTTCACTGTAACTGTTCGCAATACTGTGTATCGTCAGCGGCTTACCGATATCACATCCCTGACGACTCGCTATTGGGGCTGCATAAAGTTGCCCGCTAAGTAATACTAAACAGTACAATAAAATGCGTAAAGAAAACCAATGATGTAGTGATAATACCCTACGTGGTAAAGCAGATATTACTGAACTAAACCAAATTATGGGTCTGTGTATGGGTCGCCTAATGACAGAATTTAGCCTTAATTTAGTTAGGATATGCATTTTATAGGTACTGACAGTTTTGTTACTGATACATATCTCATCAGTAATCTGTTTATTTACCAGACCATTGGTTAGATAACCAAAATCATTAATTCCCCATGCTGACAAAAAGTGAGTCCGATTGATGAGCTCATGACGTAAAGGTTGCCCGGCTAATTGAGTTAAAGTTTCAGATGGGAAGAAAGAATAGCCACGTAATATGCGCTGTACAGCAAAAAGAATTTCACTAATATCTTTATTTTTACTAATCAAGCCGTTCGCGCCAGCCTGTAATGCTCGAACAGCAAAAGACTGATCATTCTTAGCTGACAAGAATAACGATTTACCGGTAAAACCTCGCTGCTGCAGTTTTTTCAGCAATGAGAAACCATCAAAATTTGGCAGTTCAATATCGATAATAACCAGAACAATAGTATTGTTTTTTAATATTTCGAAAGCTTCGCTACCATCAGACAACTCATAAATAGTTGAAAATTCATTGCGTTGTGACAGTAACGCTCGAATGGCGGCACGAATGGCTGGGTGGTCATCAACTATCATTGCTGATTTTGTCATGTTATCTCCGTAAATCGTTATTTCTTGGGATTCGCAGAGTTAATTCACTGCCCCTCTCTCAACTTCATATCATTACCCAAGACGAGATAAACAATAACTGTTACTACCGATATTTAAAGCACTCGTTATATTCAGTGCTCTTTCAAAGATTTTAATCTCTAATGATAGATTATCAAGAAAATGTTCTTATTTATGTCTATTGGCTTGCTCCAATTCATCCTATGGTTTTTGTTATGTATAAAGGAGTTAGGATTTTTATTATCATTATGCTTACTGATCTGCGCTCATTCACCATGATATGCGATGGAATGGGGTGCATAGGCTAATTTACGGTCTGCATTATTCAGAAAACCACGTCCCACAGTACACATTGTCTGTGCCTGTTATTTATCAGTAAAACTGCTCGTTTTTCTGCTGGAGCAACACTATGGCCTTAGCCTTAATGATATGTTTTATCAAGATGAACAGGTGATTACGCAACAGATAGAGCAAGGGACTCCAGTGATCTCCACCAAAAATTTATCTTCCGTAGTTCACTGGCAGGAGGACATAATCATCTTATAATCGGATTTAAGCTGAGTGTGTACTAGGTATGGTGAAGGGCAGCAGTCAGATAAATAACCACATTTATAGGAAAAATAAATGAGTAGTAATAAGTTCTTAGTATTTATATTTATGGTCATATTTTTAGTTTGGTTATCGGCATATCCACTATCACGATATATTTCTAGTTCTGCGTTTATGGAGCCAACCACCTCTATATACAATGCTATCAATGTACTCTTTACTGCTTTGGCTTTTACGGGCGTCATTATTACTTTTCATTTTCAATCATTGGAAACTGAGCGAGCCAGTAAAGAATTGGTAGAGCGTTCTATTTTTGAACTATTTTTGGCTTTTACCTCAGAGTCATTCCAAAAAGTGAAAGATGATGCTTTTTTAAGTCTGCTGGTAGCGGTAAAAGATAAGCAATACGCGGTTTATATTGCCAGCAGGCTTTTCCCTATAGAACGCAAAAATTTTCCGGAGTCTGCCCTCTTAGTTTATCAAACGTTACGGCCTGAGCTTAAAGATAAAAGTCCTCATGACATGATGGATATTGAGCGGAACACTCGCCTCCATCTCGATAATATCCTTAACTTTTTTTCTATGCTTTCAAATCGTCAGACCGCGGCATCGGTGATAAAACATGTGGACTTTGCATACGACTGGTGGCGCCCAACATTATGGATCATTGCACAGCTACAAAAAGAGATTAAAGACGGTTCAAAAGAAATCGCTCACTATTGTCGTAATCCGATGTTGCACCTAACCCTCGAAAAACTTGATAAAATTTATGGATATCCCCCGATAGAACCCGGTGAGAGTGTTTACCAGTATTTACAGGGGCATCCATGGTTACAAGAACAACACATTGATCCTGCTTTTTTTAAGGCGGCCTAGGTTACGAATTTTCATTTATTTAGAAAAATTCTGAGCTGATTTTAGATAACTGCTGATGACTACTATCTTTATTGGTTGCTCGTGCTCGTTAATTGACTCCTTGGGTAAATATAGCTGATAACATGATCCTTTGATTATGAGCGGTTTTATACCGCTCTAAATCAATAAATCACCATAAAATCTCAATAATACTGATAATAAAGACATGTGCTTAAAAACAGTATTGACATCTGATGTAGAACACGTAAATTGAGATTCAACACCGGTGCAATGAGTAGCGAAATTTTTATTTAACCGGTGTCCATGTAGCAAACTTGAAATAATGCGATAAAGGTCACGAAATATTTTTTTATGTGAGATTCGCTATGAGTTTTCTTATAATTGACTCATACGATGATGCTTTAAGGCCACGTAGTAAATCTGTACAATCGCATTTTGTGGACGACACGCGATGATGTAAGGCTTTGTTGTTAATAGTAATGTTCGCGATTTGTGTACATCAGTATGAGATCGAGGATATCGCGACGAAAGTAAAGCCACGTAACAAAGAGTATATATCGCGAGGGTGATGTACTGATTTAGCCAGTCTTATCAAAAGCATGGCTAGATGTAATAAACTGGGAATGTTACCATTCAGTTAATATATTGGAGGGCAGAGTTAGTTCTAAACGAAAATATTCCAGCAAAACATGTACATCTTTATTAGTAGTACCAAGATATGTAATACGTTATTAAGTTGATTAATGTTTAATTTTAAATGTGTAGTACCTTAAAAGCCCTGACTAACGAGTGTAGTCGGGGCTTTTATCATTTTGGGGCCACTGTTCTACCAATTAAAAACAGGAGGGGGGGATGGAGGTCAGGTTAGCATCGCCGAGTGAAGCCGAGCAATTATGGTGGGTTAGGAACCAGGCTATCAGACATGGGTGTCGAAATGTGTATGATGAAAGAACACTAACTGCATGGACACCGGATCAGATGCCCGAGGGATATCCCAAGGCTGTGGCGAGTAATCCATTTTTTGTCATTAATGATAAAATCAGCCAATTGGTTGTTTCTACAGGTTTTTTAGACCTTTCATCCGGTAGCGTCGAAGCAATTTTCACATTACCAAAATTTGAAGGGCGTGGTATGGCATCTCGGATTTTGGAGGCTATCAAGCAGGAAGCCAGAGGTCGGGGATTCACAAAGTTAACCCTTGCCTCGACACCGAATGCATCGGTATTTTATGAAAAAAACGGTTTTACTCTGCTCGGTGAAAGTTTCTACCCATCACGGTTGGCACAAACTAACCTTAGATGCATGGATATGTTCTGTTATTTATAATCTGCGAATGAGCTTTATTCTGATAAAAAAATGGTTATATATTAGTGAAGCCACCAGACAAGAATGAATCCTGTTGGTGGCATTAACATATTAAAATAATAATTTTTCTTTTGATTACAATGAACTTGCCGCCATTACTTTAGCCTGGCTGATGCTCTGCGCGTGCAGTTTTGTCCAGAATAACCCGTACAATCCAATGATAACAAAGCATCCTAATGGCATGACAAAGCCGATCGCCATTGAATAGGCATCAGCAATGCTGCCCATTAACATTGGCATGACGGCCCCACCCACAATCGACATCACAATATAAGAAGAGGCTTTTTTGGTTTGTTCGCCCAAGCCGAAAATACCCAGAGCAAAGATAGTTGGGAACATGATCGACATAAAATAGAAGCTCAGCACCAGCGAGGTCACCGCCAGCCAGCCCTCGGCAAACATAATAATAACCATCAGTACACAGTCGATTGCGGCAAAGATCCACAGCAATTTGTGAGCCGAAATCTTACTCAATAATAACCCGCCAGTGAATCGGCCAATCATAAATAGCCCGAAGCCACCGAAAGCTAATAATTGTGAGGCGCCACGTTCAGTAAACTTCCAACCTTCAGGGGACTGCCAGCTCCAACTATTTGGTAAAAATACAGCAACTGTTTGGCTAAATAACGGGGAATGGTCGACAACATAGTTGATAAAGAAGCTAAATACGCCAGTTTGCCCTGCTACATATAAGAACTGAGCAACAATGGCTAATACAAAGTGCGGCCGTCGCCATAAAGAGGAGCTGTTTTTGGCATATCCTTCCTGAGGCATATCTGACTCAGGGGTGATATCAGGAATTTTTGTAAAGAAAAAGACCAATGCCAGTATCGCGACAGCTAAACCAATACCCATATACGGAATAAATAAAGCATCGTTACTGGTGTTCACTTCGCCCGTTGCTGACAAGATAAAATGTCCGCCGATAAGTGGCCCAAATATCAAGCCAATACCGGTACAGGATTGCGATAAATTCAGACGTGCTGCACCTTGCTCTGGCGAACCCATCACTGTCGCAAAAGGGTTCGCAATGGTTTCAATGCAGGTTAGGCCGGTCGCCAGAATAAATAACCCAACCAAAAAGGCCCAATATTCTCCGATGCTAGCTGCAGAAATAAACCAGAAAGCCCCCAGAGCAATTAACGCCAGGCCAATAAAAATCCCGCCTTTATATCCATAGCGCTTAGCCAATATCCCCGCAGGGATCGCCATGACGAAATAACCCACATAGTTGGCAAATTGTACTAATGCTGACTCGGCTTTAGAAACTTGCAAGGTATTTTGAAAATGTTTATTAAGAATATCAATTAACCCGGTACTGAAACCTAATACTAAAAAGAGACAGGTAAGTAAGAAGAATGTAAACCCGTGGTTTTTGCCATCAGGCGTGATGAACATATTTTTTATGCTCATAATATTACCCCATAATTTTTGTTTTCAGGTAAAAGCAACCCTACCCATGGAGGGCATATCTTTTACCTGTGAGAGGGTGAATAATTACATCAGTTTATTAACTTCATCTGCTGTTGGCGGATTTGCACCTTTATTACAGCAATTTAGTGCCGCAGCGATACTGCCCGTTTTCAGTGCTCGCGATAGTATATTGTCATCCAGCTTTGCTAACGTTTTACCTTCAATACCCTCGACCAAAACTGATAGTAATCCTGCGGTAAATGTATCACCAGCACCGATGGTGTCAGCCACTTCAACTGAAGTAACTGGCTGATATTTATTTAACTCTTGGGTGTAAACCCATGCGCCATCGCTACCACTGGTAATGGCCACCATCAAGATACCTTTGGCAAACATCCGACTGACGAAATGCTCAACAGCTTCATCAGGCGCTAGCCACTGAAGATCGGACAAACTGAGGCGGAGTAATTGTATTTGGTCCGTAATGCGATTAAATCGGTCAAGATAAAATTGACGATCAGGAATTAAACTTGGGCGAATATTAGGGTCAAAAGAAATAAAACCATTCAATTGTGTTAAATAGTTTTCCCATGTTGTACCGCAGGGTTCTTGCATTAAGGAAATAGAGCCAAAATGATGTAATGTTGCATCAATAGGCACGGGTAGATCCTCGGATTGAATAATAACATCGGCGGCCTGACGAGAATAAAAAGCGTATTCTGGCTCTGTATTCGGATGGGTTAAGACAAAAGCCAATGTTGAAGGTGCCGGGCTACGGCTGATAGTGGCCGTCCCCACGTGGTTTAATTGTAAATGCTGCAATAACATATTACCGAACATATCGGTACTCAATTGAGTGCAGTAATCAACCGGTGTGCCCAAACGGCCAAGTGCGACCGCCACATTATAGGGTGAGCCACCAGGGTGAGGAATAAAAGCCTGACCGTCATGCGTAAAGTCAATCAAGCTCTCGCCATAACAAATAATCCGTTTCATTTTTCCTCCTGATATTTTGGCTGACTAATAGGGTAGGGGCCGAGGTCCACTACTTCTATATCAGGACCTGAGTCTTTACCGGACAACAGCATATAAGTTGCGGGGTGTTCCAGTGCAAAAGGGGCGAAATGCCAAGTATCACGGTAAAGAATCAATCCAAATGACCCATCCATATGCACTGCGACCAGTTTTTGCGGGTCAAGCTCGCCGGGGGCACCAAGCACCATCACGCTATTGCCCTTTAAGGGAATAAAAGCTTCTTCCATCAAGTGATGCCGCTCTATCTGATCCATTAATAATGGGCGTGGATAACAAATCAGGTAGCTGGCGACGGGATGCTCATTGAAATCATTGGCATCGCAAATATTGTGATAACAATCAATATCACCTCTTGCGAGTGTGGGCGGTGTTGTCGGTTGGCTGACCAAACGCGCGAAAGGGGCAAGATTCTCTGCGGTGGGTTCGATAAGTGGAATGGTGTGTAAGGTAACCGTCATTATTTATTCCTTAATAATTCTCAGGTATTGGTTTAAAAAAATCAAAAAAGTCAGTTTTAGTCGGGGCGAGCGGTTGATGCACGTACAATCAGTTGTGGATCAAAGCGTTCAGAAAGGGCAGTGCCGCTGATATTGCCCCGTAGACGCTCTATTAATAGCTCTGCTGCATATTTCCCCATGTCATACACAGGTTGGCGGATAGTCGTGAGTGGGCACGGGAAAAAGCTGGCCCAGTCCGGATCGTCAAAGGCGACCACTGAAACCTCATCGGGCATTCTGATATTGCGCTGGTAAATGGCATGTACGACTCCTGCGGCAATATCATTATTAGCCGCAATAATCGCCGTTGGGCGCTGTGTTACTGGCCTGGACATCAAGAGATGTGTTTGCTCGCAAGCATCAGAAAACAGTGAAGTTGTTGCTGGAATTTCAATCACATCTGTATGGGTTTCTGCGGGACACACTTGACGAAAACCGGCCAGACGTTCAGCAAAGGTGATGGTTTGTGTACTACCGCCGATGTAGGCGATGCGTACATGTTTTAATTCCAGCAGGTGGCGCGCAGCCATTTCTACTCCGAGCATATTATTCAGCAAGACACTGTCGCTGCCGACATGGCCGGAGATACGGTCAATTTCGACGACCGGAATATTGGTAAAACGTTGTAAGTTATCGCGTGTGTTATGTGTCGGAGTGATGATTAACCCTTGCAGCATATGGCTTCGTAGTTGCGTCATCAATTGTTCTTCGCGCAGTGAGTCTTCATCAGTGCTGCCGACAATCAGGGTATAACCGGCTTTATAAGCAACATCTTGCACCGCTTTGACAATCGTTGCGTGGAAGGTATTGAGAATATCAGACACCACCAAACCAATAACTTGCGACCCCCCTTGGCGAAGATTACGTGCAAAAATATTGGCCTCATAACCCAGCTCATCGATAGCTTTCATCACGCGTTCACGGGTTGCTGCGGCGACTTTCTCGGGCCGGGTCAGCGTGCGCGACACCGTTGAGGCAGAAAGACCGGTTTTCTTTGCGATATCAATTATATTGGCCATGCTTTACCCTAATGACAACGTTTGCATAAATGATTAAAAAAATAATTCCATATAAAACAAATTAATAGTCTTAACTGGCAAACTGTACATAAAAATAATGACAACGTTTGCACTCAGTAGCGCTGAAATAGTAATTCAGGCGTTCGAATAATAATCAGGAATTGATCACATTTATGCAATGAATATGAATATTAGGTTGGGAAAGAGTGATGGAAATATGACTGAGCAATGGCGGCATATCGCGCATCCTGCGTGTCATAATGTAAAATTAGTGTGAAATATATGTGACTTCGTGCGCAAAAACAGACCAATTTTATGCTGGTTTCATCGCTAAAATCACGTCGAAAATCCTCCCGCTTTGTCTTGGTAACCACTGATTATTATCATAACTTATTAATTTTAAACATTATTACTGAGTATTTTTTTTAAGTAATTGGTGGGTTAATGCAGTTTTTCTGGTGCTTGATTGTACTTGTCTATACGAGTATATGTTAATAAATACTAAAACTAAGTAATGTCGTTGATACCTGAAAAACTGGTTGAAGGAAATTGCCGTGACTGCCCAAAATAGATTCCGTGATACTGAGATTCGAGCTTCGCGTGGCACAAAACTGACTGCTAAAAGTTGGATGACTGAAGCCCCGCTGCGTATGTTGATGAATAACCTCGACCCTGAAGTGGCTGAAAATCCAAAAGAATTAGTGGTTTACGGTGGTATTGGCCGTGCGGCTCGTAACTGGGAATGTTATGACAAAATTGTGGAGAGCCTCACTCAGTTGAATGACGACGAAACCCTACTGATTCAGTCTGGCAAGCCTGTGGGTGTCTTTAAAACCCACAGTAATGCACCTAGGGTATTGATTGCTAATTCTAATTTAGTCCCGCACTGGGCTGATTGGGAACATTTTAACGAGTTGGACGCCAAAGGGTTGGCCATGTACGGCCAAATGACTGCGGGCAGTTGGATTTATATTGGTAGCCAGGGCATTGTGCAGGGAACTTATGAAACTTTCGTCGAGGCGGGTCGGCAGCACTTTGGCGGTAGCTTGAAAGGGCGCTGGGTATTAACCGCTGGCTTGGGTGGCATGGGCGGTGCACAACCGCTGGCGGCGACCTTGGCCGGAGCTTGCTCTTTGAATATTGAGTGCCAGCAAAGCCGTATCGATTTCCGCCTCAAAACCCGTTATGTCGATGAACAAGCGGCTGACGTGGATGATGCGCTGGCGCGGATCAAAAAATACACTTCTGCCGGATCTGCTGTCTCTATTGCCTTATGCGGTAATGCCGCCGAAATTTTACCTGAACTGGTACGCCGTGGGGTTCGCCCTGACATGGTGACCGACCAAACCAGTGCTCATGACCCATTGAATGGCTATTTGCCGGTGGGCTGGAGTTGGGAAGAGTATCGTCGGCGAGCTCAAAGCGAGCCGGCATTGGTGGTGAATGCTGCCAAAACCTCAATGGCCGAACATGTCAAAGCGATGTTGACTTTTCACAATATGGGCATCCCAACCTTTGATTACGGCAATAATATTCGCCAGATGGCACAAGATATGGGTGTCACCCATGCGTTTGATTTCCCTGGGTTTGTTCCGGCCTATATTCGCCCATTATTCTGCCGTGGCATTGGCCCATTCCGCTGGGTGGCACTGTCCGGTGACGCCGAAGATATTTATAAAACGGACGCGAAAGTTAAAGAACTTATCCCGGATGATGAGCATTTACACCACTGGCTAGATATGGCCCGTGAGCGTATCAGCTTCCAAGGGTTACCCGCCCGTATTTGTTGGGTTGGCTTGGGCCAGCGCGCAAAATTAGGCTTGGCTTTTAATGAGATGGTACGGAGTGGTGAATTGTCAGCGCCAATTGTGATTGGTCGCGACCATTTGGATTCTGGCTCAGTTGCCAGCCCTAACCGTGAAACCGAAGCTATGCAGGATGGTTCTGATGCTGTCTCAGACTGGCCGCTACTCAATGCATTGCTGAATACCGCCAGTGGTGCGACTTGGGTATCACTGCACCATGGTGGCGGTGTGGGAATGGGCTTCTCGCAACATTCAGGCATGGTGGTGGTATGTGATGGCAGCGACGACGCGGCCGAACGTATTGCCCGAGTATTACATAATGACCCGGCAACTGGTGTGATGCGTCATGCTGATGCGGGTTATGACATCGCGATTAATTGTGCACAAGAGCAGGGGCTTAACCTGCCAATGATTGCTGCAACTCAAGGGAAAAAAGCATGAAAACAACAATGATACTGCGCCCTGGCCAGATGACTCTGGCTGATTTGCGACATATTTATCAGCATCCTGTACAGATAACGTTGGATGAAAGTGCTTACGCGCCCATTCAGCAAAGTGTGGATTGCGTGCAAGCCATATTGGCAGAGAAGCGCACAGCTTATGGTATCAATACCGGTTTTGGCCTGCTGGCATCCACGCGTATTGCTACGGAAGATTTGGAAAATCTACAGCGTTCAATTGTGCTTTCCCATGCAGCAGGTGTCGGGGAGCCTAATGACAATGCCATTGTACGCCTGATTATGGTGTTGAAAATCAACAGCTTGGCTCGTGGTTTCTCCGGTATCAGACTTAAAGTGATTCAGGCATTGATAACATTAGTTAATGCGCAAGTTTATCCACATATTCCACTAAAAGGCTCAGTGGGTGCTTCTGGTGATTTGGCTCCGCTGGCACACATGAGTCTACTGTTGCTTGGTGAAGGTAAAGCTCGTTATCAAGGAGAATGGCTGGATGCACCTGCGGCATTGGCTAAAGCCGGTTTACAGCCGCTAACACTGGCGGCAAAAGAAGGTCTGGCGCTCCTCAACGGTACTCAGGTGTCCACCGCTTATGCTTTGCGCGGTTTATTTGAAGCTGAAGATCTTTATGCTGCGGCCTCTGTTTTTGGCAGCTTGACGGTGGAAGCTGCGTTAGGTTCTCGTAGCCCATTTGATGCCCGTATCCATGCAGTTAGAGGACAGCGCGGGCAAATAGATGCTGCCAGCACTTATCGTCATTTACTTGGTGAGCGCAGCGAAGTCTCTGAATCTCATCGTAATTGTGACAAAGTTCAAGATCCATATTCTCTGCGTTGCCAGCCACAGGTCATGGGGGCTTGTCTGACCCAAATGCGGCAGGCAGCCGAAGTTCTGGCGATTGAGTCGAATGCGGTGTCAGATAACCCACTAGTGTTTGCTGATCAGGGCGATGTGTTGTCTGGCGGGAATTTCCATGCTGAACCGGTTGCTATGGCGGCAGATAATCTGGCGCTGGCGCTGGCAGAGATAGGTTCGTTAGCAGAACGCCGTATTTCGCTATTAATGGATAAACATATGTCGCAGCTACCGCCATTCTTGGTGGAAAATGGCGGCGTAAACTCTGGTTTTATGATTGCGCAGGTTACGGCGGCAGCACTCACCAGCGAAAATAAAGGGCTGGCTTTCCCCTCCAGTGTCGATAGCATCCCAACCTCGGCGAATCAGGAAGACCATGTTTCTATGGCTCCTCGAGCAGGCAAGCGTTTATGGGAAATGGCTGAAAACGTGCGCGGCATTCTGGCTGTTGAGTGGTTGGCAGCATGTCAGGGGCTGGATTTGCGCAAAGGCCTGAAAACATCAGAAACTTTAGAGCCCGCACGCATGTTATTGCGTAAACATGTGGCCTACTACGAGAAAGATCGATTTTTTGCCCCCGATATTGAAGCTGCAAGCCAGCTCATTGCTCAGCTTCATATGAATGAACTGATGCCTCCGCATCTACTACCTAGCCTTTAATAAATAATAATCAGCATTCAATGTATTGATCTATAGGTGATTCCGCTTACCGGAATCACCCTCTCTGAAACCCTGCCCGAAAGGGCAAAAATCTTGCGAGAATGTACCACGAAGAATGATTCATCCACGCTCAAACGCGGGCTTAGTGCCCGGCATATCCGGTTCATGGCGTTAGGTTCCGCCATTGGCACGGGCTTATTTTATGGTTCTGCCGAGGCCATCCGCCTGGCTGGCCCCGCTGTATTACTCGCTTATTTGGTTGGTGGCGCTGCTGTATTTATGGTGATGCGCGCACTGGGTGAAATGGCGGTGCATGATCCGGTTGCGGGCTCTTTTGGCCACTACGCCAGCCGTTATCTTGGCCCACTGGCAGGTTTTCTGACCGGTTGGACATATACCTTTGAGATGATCATCGTGGCGCTAGCCGATGTCACGGCATTCGGTATTTATATGGGGTTGTGGTTCCCGGATGCGCCACAATGGGTTTGGGTGCTGAGTATTATTTTCTTTATTGGTGCGCTAAATCTGTGTTCAGTCAAAGTTTTTGGTGAAATGGAGTTCTGGCTATCACTGTTAAAAGTGACTGCGATTATTGTCATGATTGCGGCAGGGCTTGGCATTATGATGTTTGGCTTTGGCGCAGGTCATGAGAGCACCGGAGTCAGTAATCTATGGTCTCATCAAGGATTCATGCCAAACGGCATTGCGGGGGTGATTGCCTCATTTGCTGTAGTGATGTTTGCTTTTGGTGGCATAGAGATAATTGGGGTGACGGCCAGTGAGGCGAAAGACCCGGCAAAAGTATTACCACGCGCGATCAATACTGTCCCAGTGCGTATTTTACTGTTCTATGTTTTGACCTTATTTGTTTTGATGGCGATTTATCCGTGGAACAGTATTGGACAAAACGGAAGTCCTTTTGTTGAGATTTTCAGTAGCTTAGGGATCAGCTCTGCTGCAAACATTCTAAATCTGGTGGTTATCACTGCCGCTATTTCAGCGATCAATAGTGATATTTATGGTGCTGGCCGCATGATGTATGGCATGGCGCAGGAAGGGTTGGCACCTAAGTGCTTTAGCCGTTTAACCCGCAACGGTGTGCCATGGATGACCATTTTAGTTATGGCGGTTGCGTTACTATGTGGGGTAGTGCTGAATTATCTGATTCCGAAAAATGTGTTCTTGATTATTGCCTCAATTGCGACCTTTGCGACTGTCTGGGTGTGGCTAATGATACTAATCTCACAAGTGGCGATGCGCCGCTCAATGAGCAAAGAAAATGTTGCCCGTCTCGCCTTCCCTGTGCCTTTCTGGCCAGTAGCACCTATTCTCACCATCATCTTTATGGCATTCATTATTGCGGTTCTGGGATATTTCCCTGATACCCGGATCGCCATGTATGTTGGCCTGGTTTGGGTAACATTAATGACGCTAGCTTGGTGGGTTTGGTTGCGTAAAGCACCTGCTCATATTATTGCAGAGCAAGTGGAAAGCAGCGAAGCATAACCGTGATAGTCTCAAATCAGGCCACGGATAATACTATCATTATGTGTAGCCTGATTTATTTTCAGATAGGGGGTTGCGGTGGTGTATTGAGCACCAGCTTTTGGTGTAGCTCCAACGCCATACTCTCAAGACGAGTGGTTAATTGATTGGTAAGGGTGGTTAATTCGGTATTTTGGCGTAGTAATTCCAGCATTATCTCGGAATTTTGGGCTGCTATCTTTTGTCGCTCTTCATTAGCGATAGCCAAGGCTTCACGGTGTTGTGCATCGGCATCGGAATGGGCTTTATCGCGCTCTGCCTGACGAGTTTGAGCTAGCAAAATAAGTTGTGCAGCATAGGCCGCCTGTAAACTGAAAGCCAAATTAAGCAGAATAAAGGGATATACGTCAAACTTGACCACACCCAGTATATTCAATCCAATCCATACCACGACAATCAGTGTTTGTGCTCCGAGGAAAACCGGCGTGCCAAAAAAACGGGCAAAGGCTTCTGCTTTCAGCGCAAACCAACCATTACCGAAAGGGTTAGACAGATGCTCATGAGGGCGATGGAAACGAAGGTAATCTACTTTTCGCTGGTGTGCGGATTGTTGTTCGACCACCGGTTCAGTCGTTTTCATAGAATCTCATCCTGCAAGTGAGCGGCTCTGGCACGAAAGAACCGCAATAAAGTTAAACAAGGTTATTTAACACTATAGTGAAATGAGATGGATAGTGGGGAATTAAGCTGTTTAAGGTTGTTTCTCTGACAGTAATAACTGGATGTTAATTTTATTAATATCGCGCTATATACCAAGTTAATACTTTGCGTTTAAAGTAACAGCATGACAGATGGTGATAAAGTGACCTTAATAATGAAAATTATATATCTACGGAGTAATTACTCATGCCAGCTCTAGCCATTAAGCGGTGGATTAAACGGATTGTACTGGTCTTGGTGGTCATTTCAGTGACCATACTGGCGATAAGAATTTATGACACACAACGTGGCCCGAAGCTTGAGCTTTGGCATACGTTTGTCCCCCATGACATGCGCGCAGCTGAAATTGATAAAGCCAATTGGGCCGATTACATTACAGCTGAAAACAAGATTTTTGATGAAGTTCGGACCAATGTTACCGAGAAACTGGAGCCAAGCACTCAGGTTCCATTAAACCGCTATTATTCTGGTAGCTCGATTTATCCACCTCATTTTAAAAATGACTGGAACCGTTCTTATATTCTACAACCCGATGGTAAACCTAAAGGTGCGGTCGTATTGCTGCATGGCCTGACTGATACCCCTTACAGTTTGCGTCACATTGCTGAAAATTATCGTCAACGTGGGTATGTTGCTGTTGGTATTCGTTTACCTGCACATGGCACTGTTCCTGGCGCCTTGACCGATGTTGAATGGCAGGACTGGTTAGCAGCTACACGGCTGGCTGTTCGTGAGGCCAAAGCGCTGAGCGGCCCCGATTTGCCACTGCATGTTGTTGGTTTCTCTAACGGGGGAGCATTGGCAATGAAATATACGCTGGACTCCCTGGAGGACCCAAAACTGGCAAAACCTGAACGGGTTATCTTGATATCCCCAATGATTGGTGTAACAAGCTTTGCACGTTTTGCCGGTGTTGCGGGTTGGCCAGCTATCTTCCCAGCCTTTGCAAAAGCGGCTTGGTTGGGGATTGTGCCTGAGTTTAACCCATTCAAATATAACTCATTCCCGGTTAATGCTGCTCGTCAGTCTTATTTGCTAACGTCTGTGTTACAGCAGCAAATAGCACGTGATGCCAGAAACAATAAAATGGATGAACTACCGCCAATTTTGACCTTCCAGTCATTAATGGATTCAACGGTCAGTACCCGTGCTGTTGTCACAGCCCTCTACAACCACTTGCCGAAGAATGGCAGTGAGGTGGTGCTGTTTGACTTAAACCGTGCGGCTAGTTTCGGTCCACTACTGAGAACATCTTCTTATACGGCTTTGGCCCGTTTATTGCCGCCGCCACCGCGTAATTACAGCGTAACTGTTATTAGTAATGTTTCGCCGCAGAGTAATGAAACCGTGGCATTAACTACACTGGCGGGTCAAACCAATGAGACTTCAACGCCAACCGGGTTGATTTATCCACCGGATATCTTCTCGTTATCTCATGTGGCGTTACCATTCCCAATGAGTGACTCACTTTATGGACGTTATCCTGAGCCACGTGATCAATATGGTATCAGCCTGGGGACGTTCGCTGCACGCGGTGAGCGGGCCGTCTTGGTGGTTGGATTGGATTCACTGATGCGTATTTCATCGAACCCATTCTATTCATATATGTTGCAGCGGATAGATGACAAGATAGACGCTCCAGCTAAATGATTGTTTTTATAAATGACGGTTTTTCCAAAGAATAGTGTTTCTAAAGCCCCCAATTTGGGGGCTTTTTCATAATGAGTGCCATACTTTCAAATCATACATGCTCTTCATGTTTATTGACCCTGAAAGGAAAGCACTATGTCTATCGAAAAAGTGGTATATCGTGCCAAAGCCAAAGCGACGGGTGGCCGTGATGGTCGGGCAACATCCTCGGATGGCGTATTGGATGTAAAATTAGGTGTCCCTAAAGAGATGGGCGGAGCAGGAGGGGCCGTGACGAATCCTGAGCAGTTGTTTGCTGCGGGATATTCTGCTTGTTTCCTTGGAGCCTTGAAATTTGTGGCATCAAAAGAAAAGGTGAAAATACCCGATGACGCCAATATCGAAGGAACTGTTGGCATTGGTGCTATTCCGACGGGATTTGGCATCGAGGTTCAACTGGATATTAGCTTGCCGGGTGTTGAGCGTAGCGTAGCAGAAGATTTGGTGAAAAAGGCCCATGTTGTTTGCCCATACTCCAATGCAACCCGTGGCAATATTGATGTCACATTAAATATCAAATAAATCATCACCCTCACTCGCCAGCCCATGAGAGTTATCTTGTGGGCATATACTTTTTTCCCATATTAATCGATAAATCAGCAGATATCTCCTGCCTAGACTCTGCGTTAGCTCGAAGACTCAACCACTAAAAATGGTTAAGATAACTCTTGTAGCTGAGATCAATAGCGTGCTTATTAGTTTTGCACTGAACCTGAGGAGGGGTTCACTGTCTGATTGATTCACACCGCAAATAGTGTCTTTGGAGACCTTGCGTTATATGGACAGAGTTAAATTTTTATCCCAACAAAGTATTTCTTTGTTGTTGGCAGTTTATATTGGTGTTTTCCTGAATATCTCTGTCTTTTATCGTCGTTTTGACACCTTTAGCCAAGGTATTCAAGGCATAAAAGTCGTGTCTGCTATCATCGAAGTGATGGCGATTATTCTGTTTACTTTTTTTGTCATGCGCGTTATTTCCCTCGGTGGCCGGTGGTTTTATCGCGTAGCTGCAACCCTTTTGGTGCTGATTTCTGTTGCAGCTAGCTATTACATGACTTTTTTCAATGTCGTGATTGGCTATGGCATCGTCATTTCCGTCTTGACCACAGATACCGATCTTTCGAAAGAGGTCATCGGGTTACATTTTGTCATCTGGATGATTGTGGTCAGCGCACTACCTTTGTTGCTTATCTGGAAAAATACCTTGCGGTTTACCTTACTGGAGCAATTTCGCACTCCGGGCCAGCGCCTCAAACCCCTATTATTGATGGTGGCGGTTGTCGCATTGGTTTGGTTACCGATTCGCTATCTGGATAAAGTACAGCACGCAGATGAACAACTGAAAACTGTGGACTTACCGAGTTATGGCGGGGTGGTTGCTCACTCTTATCTGCCCTCTAACTGGTTGGCTGCATTGGGTTTATACGCTTATACACAATACGACGAAAAGTATGATGCAGCGACATTGTATGATCCCGCAAAACACCATACTTATGTTGCTCCCGCTGGTATTGATGACACTTATGTTGTCTTTATCATTGGTGAAACCACCCGTTGGGACCACATGGGGTTGCTGGGATATTCACGCGATACCACCCCGCGCCTAAGTAAAGAAAAGAATTTAGTCGCTTTTCGTGGCACATCTTGTGATACCTCTACCAAACTTTCATTGCGCTGTATGTTTGTGCGGGAAGGGGGAACAGAAGAAAATCCACAGCGCACACTGAAAGAGCAAAATGTGTTCGCAGTGCTGAAATCCTTGGGTTTCACGTCTGAATTGTTCGCGATGCAGAGCGAAATGTGGTTCTACAATAATGCGAACGTCGATAATTATTCGTTCCGGGAATTGATTGCCTCTGAGAAACGTAACGATGATAAGCCAGTAGATGACATGCTGCTGGTCGACGAACTGAAAGAGTCACTTGGGCGTTATCCCGTTGGTAAGCATTTAGTGATATTGCATACC
This sequence comes from Yersinia kristensenii, assembly GCF_900460525.1. NCBI lineage: Bacteria > Pseudomonadati > Pseudomonadota > Gammaproteobacteria > Enterobacterales > Yersiniaceae > Yersinia > Yersinia kristensenii. Next base: position 1,354,054 of record NZ_UHIY01000001.1, on the reverse strand, counting down.
AAAGGTTCACATTATCTCTATTCTCAGCGTTACCCCCGCAGCTATGCCCGCTATCAGCCTGAATGTATGGGAGTTGATGATTTTTGCAGCAAGCAGCAATTGGTGAATGCTTTTGATAACAGTGTGTTGTACACCGATTCCTTTATTGCGAATGTGATCGATGAAATGCGCGATAAGAAAGCGCTGGTGTTCTATGCCGCAGACCATGGGGAGTCTATCGACGATAACTCCCACTTCCACGGTACGCCACGGGAGATGGCGCCGCCGGAGCAATTCCGTGTGCCATTGATAGTTTGGGCCTCAGATAAGTATCTGGCACAACCGGTGAATCTCACGGCTTTTGAGCAACTGCAAGCCGAACAGCGTATCGGCAAAAGTCACCGTCAGGTTGAGTTGTTTGACTCCGTCATCGGATGTTTAGGTTATACCTCACCCGATGGCGGAATTAATGCAGAAAATAACTGGTGTCAGGCTCCGGCACGGCATATTCAGCCTAATTAATAAAGGATCATCTGATATAGGGTGATTTTTGATACCAATCGCAGTGTTACCCTAATGTTACGGTATACTTCAGCCTAATTCCCCCGCCGGCTGGAGTCTTCCGTGACTTATCGTGTTGCCTTTATTGATGATCACGACATCGTGCGCTCAGGTTTTGCTCAATTACTTTCTCTGGAGGAAGATATCCAGGTTGTGGGTGAATTCAGCTCCGCGAAGCAGGCCAGAGCTGGATTACCGGGCTTACAGGCGAATATCTGTATTTGTGATATTTCCATGCCTGATGAGAGCGGGTTAGATTTACTGAAAGATCTCCCCTCAGGAATGGGGGTTATTATGCTTTCGATGCATGACAGCCCGGCGTTAGTTGAAATGGCGCTAGAGCGCGGCGCACGTGGGTTCTTGTCTAAACGTTGTAAGCCCGAAGATTTGGTTAATGCTGTTCGCACGGTGGGCAGTGGCGGGGTGTATCTGATGCCGGAAATTGCCCAAAAATTAGCACGCGTTGCGGTTGATCCCTTAACTCGTCGTGAGCGAGAAGTTGCTGTGCTGTTGGCGCAAGGTATGGATGTGCGTGATATTGCCGAGGCACTCGCTCTGTCACCGAAAACAGTTCATGTCCATCGCGCTAACTTATTTGCCAAACTCGGTGTCAATAATAATGTTGAGTTAGCCAAGCAGGTATTGAATCTATGATGCAGCGTGTGATTATGCTGCTGGCATTATTATTTATTTATACCACTGCCGCTTTCTGTTTATGGTCCGTTGGTACTCAACTGGTTGATAGGCCGCTACAGGCCATGCTGTTGTTCCCTTTTGGCCTGCGTATGGGCATTTTATTACAAAGCCCACGGCAATACTGGCCCGGGATTTTGTTGGGTGACGCACTACTCTGGTGGCTGCTAACCGATCAGTTTGGCTACCCCGAGTTATTGTGGTTCTCTATTCCTCTCCTGTTGGCGACCACCTTGTTGGCCGTTTTCACCTCCCCTTGGTTATTGCGTAATCAGAAAAGTGACAGCGAATGGAAATGGCCCTTGATGCAGGGCGCTGTTATTTTTAGTGCGGCGTTGATACAGGCCTTGGGGTGGCAAATTGCCAGTCAGCAGGGGGCGATGGCATTATTATTGGGGTTGGTTGGCGGTTTTACCATCGCACCTATTTGCTTGTTATTGTGGCATTATCTGGCGCGCCAGATCTGGGCTCCATTGGAGCCTGGGTTAATACATAAACCAATTAACCTGCGTTTGAATCATATTATGTGGTACTTGCTGTTGTTTGCCCTGAGTATTTGGCTGCAATATCATATTACTGAGTCGGATTTATATTTATTTGCGCCTTTCTGTCTGGCGATTCCCATTGTATTTATGTCCTACCGCTATGGCTGGCAAGGGGCGGTAGTGGCCACTCTGCTTAATGGCATGGTGTTATTGATTATTACTCCGGCAGAGTTAGATTCTCACCGTGATTTGTTGTTATCACTATTAGCACAAAGCTTAACGGGTTTATTACTCGGGGCTGGTATCCAGCGGCAGCGGGAATTGAATGAACAATTACAAATACGGCTGAATGAAAACCGTGAACTCGCCAAAGCGTTGGTCGTAGCTGAAGAGCATGCCCGGCGTGATGTCGCGCGCGAGTTACACGATGAGGTTGGGCAGACTGTGACGGTTATTCGTACCCAAGCCAGTATTATCAAGCGGTTAACCACACAACCCCAAGTTTCGACCAGTGCCGAAATGATAGAAACTCTGGCTTTGCGAGTTTACGACGGTGTTCATGATATTTTGGCGAAGTTATGGCCCGCAGCATTAAATAACCTTCCTTTATCCGCTGCTGTTGCGACATTGATACGAGAGCTTATTCCACAGGACCAGTCGGTAGTCGGAGTGCTTAATTGGCAGCTCGATGATTCTCCGATAGATGAAACCTTGAAAATTACGCTATACCGCATCTGTCAGGAGGGAGTCACTAATGCCTATCGCCATGGGGGCGCGAGTCGGATTGAGATTAATGCTAAGCAGGATAAGCAGAAGGTATATTTGACCATCCGCGATAACGGTAAAGGCATAGATTTGGCGACATTAACGCCAGGTTACGGCTTGCGCGGCATGCAATCGCGTGTAAGTGCATTAGGGGGAAGCTTTAGTCTCAGTGTGGATCATGGCACCTGCTTAAGTGTGATCCTGCCCACAAATTCTTTGCCAGCTAAGGAAAACTAGGAAATATTCTCGTTTTCTGCAGGTATTTTTCTCATTGGTTTTGTATGCACGAGGAACATGATGACTCTACTTGATAAATTTTCTGAGGTTCACATGTGGTCTTTCCTCAAAAGTCGCGATAACGTACCAGTGGTAACGGATCAAGCGCAAATTGACTCGTCTTATAAATACTGGCGTATTCAATTAATGTGGACGATGTATATCGGCTACGCTGCTTTTTATTTTACCCGTAAAAGCTTCAACTTTATTATGCCGGCCATGCTCAGCGATTTGGGTCTGACAATGTCAGATGTCGGGATTTTAGGTACGCTGTTTTATATCACCTATGGTTGTTCCAAGTTTATTTCCGGGATGATCAGCGACCGCTCAAATCCACGTTACTTTATGGGTATCGGGCTGGTCATGACTGGGATTATTAATATCCTGTTCGGGATGAGCTCTTCATTACTGGTATTTGGCACTTTGTGGATAGTTAATGCATTCTTCCAAGGGTGGGGCTGGCCGCCATGCTCTAAAATATTAACTAGTTGGTATTCCCGCTCAGAACGCGGTAGCTGGTGGGCAATGTGGAATACATCACATAACTTTGGTGGCGCATTAATTCCCTTGCTGGTTGGTTTTATTTCTCTGCACTTTAGCTGGCGCTACGGCATGATTATCCCCGGCATTATCGGGGTGGTCGTTGGTTTACTGATGTGTTGGCGACTGCGAGATAAACCCAGCACCATGGGGCTGCCAAGTGTGGGTAAGTGGCGTAATGATGCCATGGAGCTGGTGCAAGAATCTGAAGGCCAGGGGCTTTCAAATAAAGAAATTGTAAAGCGCTACGTGTTAACCAATAAATATATCTGGTTGCTGGCGGTTTCCTATGTCCTGGTTTATATCGTCCGCACCGCGATCAATGACTGGGGAAACCTCTATTTGACGCAAGAGAAAGGCTATTCATTAATGACGGCCAACTCGGCAATTTCATTATTTGAAGTGGGCGGATTTATCGGTTCACTGGTCGCGGGTTGGGGGTCAGATAAGTGGTTCCGTGGGAACCGTGGGCCGATGAACTTAATATTCGCCATTGGTATTTTCCTTTCTGTCGCCTCATTGTGGATTATGCCTGGGGTCAGTTATGTCTTGCAGGCCGGATGTTTCTTTGCCATTGGTTTCTTTATTTTTGGCCCACAGATGCTTATTGGTATGGCTGCCGCTGAATGCTCACATAAAGATGCTGCAGGGGCTGCTACCGGTTTTGTTGGGTTATTTGCCTACTTAGGTGCAGCCTTATCAGGCTACCCTATTGCTCGCATTATGGAGATTTGGCACTGGAATGGTTTCTTTGTAGTTATCTCCATTGCTGCCTGTTTATCTGCTTTCTTCTTGTTGCCATTCTTGCGGGCGCAATCACCGCAGTTGAAACAAGCTGAAGCTTAAAGTATGACGGGTATAACCGTGGGTGATGCTTTTAACAACAGTCACCCGCGAGTTGTTAAAAAGTGATTGACGGCCCAGACGCGTAGCAGTAAGATGCGCCCCGATTCGGCGAGTAGCGCAGCTTGGTAGCGCAACTGGTTTGGGACCAGTGGGTCGGAGGTTCGAATCCTCTCTCGCCGACCAAATTTAAGAACTCTGATAGCAATGTCAGGGTTTTTTTTTCGTCTCTATCTTTTGTCTCCCGGCGACATCTCATTTAATCTCATTGCATTCAATTTAAAATTATATTTATATTATCAATAATCTTATTTTATCTCATATGTATTACCAATTTCTGACGATACATGTTTTTTATTCTTCTAATATATTATATATATTTCATCGTGTTGACTTTGTTTTATTTAAAACCGCTAATTGATATCGGTTTCATCGGTGATGTGACCAATATGATAACCACGAGTAACTAATATAATAACCATATTAACTATTCTATAAGAGGAATAATATGATTTTCATCAATGAGAATAACAGAAGAAAATTATCCGCATTACCACTTTCTATCATGCTGTCGTTATGTGGAATGTCCGTATCTCATGCCGCTAATATTATTGCTGATGAGGCCGCACCTGCTGGACAGCAAGCGGATATAAAAATAGAGTCCAATATGTCTTTGTCAGTCCCCTGTCGCTCTATCATGGGTTGTGGTGAAACCACCACAATAAATATCCAGGCACCAGATACAAATGGATTATCGCATAATAAATATACTAAATTCGATGCGCCTCATTTTCAGGATGTTGTTATCCTGAATAATAACTTAATCAAAGAGATTAATGGCAACCCGAATCTGGAAAAGACAACGGCGAAGATTATTTTTAATGAAGTAAGATCCTCGCATGCAAGTCAATTAGCAGGAAATATAAGACTCTCAGGTCAAGATGCCCATGTTATTATTGCTAACCCTTCGGGTATTAATTGTAATGGGTGCTCATTTACCAGTATGCCTCATCTGACCCTAACAACAGGAAAAGCATATTTCAGTAATAATAAGCTACAAGGTTTTAATGTCATTGGTGGAGACATTACTATTAATAACGGAGTATTAAATAACCTCGGATTAAGTCATAAAGGGCAAGATAAAGATCCCGCCTATCTTGATTTGTTTGCTAACTCATTAAAAATAAGAGGTAAAATACAGGCGGATGATCTCTTTATTATTGCGGGGAAAAATAAAATAAGAGTGGCATCCCCGGGTGAGAAAATGGGGTTATCACCGCTAGTCGCTTATTTGAGCACCCCTGATTATTTTGATAGTGTTGATGTCCGTGAGATGGGAGGAATGTATGCTAACAGAATACGCATAATTGCTGAAGGTAATATAAACAATGGCAAACATATCGAATCAACTGGCGCACTCCAAATGGTCACTAGAGGGAATATCAACAATTCTCTGGGCGGGGCGATTACCGGCAGGACAGTACAGCTATACAGTGGTGGCATAGTCCATAATTTACATGGGAAGATAAAAGCTAATATCTCTAGTAATACGTCAGGTGTTTATATAAATGCCGCAGGTTTGAACAATGATGAAGGGAGGATACAGACGCATGGTGGAAGTATAAATATAGTTCTTGATAGCCCGATAGAAAATAACAATGGTGATATATCTATTGTCGGTAAAACAAAAACAAAACAGTTGAAAATTTAATGTTAATCGCCTTGTATTAAAGCCACCTTAAATAATTACGTGGATGTTTTTAAATTAGCCACTCCTCGTGGCTAATTTTCTGTTGGCATTATTCAGTCATGGCTTAATTTAAATGGAGTTTACTGCATGAGATTGATAACAATAAATGAGGTAATTTCAAAATACCATAATAATGCATGGATAATTACCGCCTTATTTATTCTTTTGGTTGTGATATCTAATTTCCCCCTCGCTGCTTATGCGAATATTAACCAAGCTCAAGCCGCTATATTAGAACAACAACACAGAGATTTAAAAAAGAGTCTTATACCACCACTGAAGCATGCACAGATGGATAACCGACCTGTTGCAGCAACAGAAGCAGGTTATTCAGATGACTCGTCATGCTTGGTTATTCAGCGCGTAAAACTGATTAATATTGATGCCTTCCCTAATGCAGGGCGTTTAATGCAATGGGCAAAACAGGTTCAGGGCAGTTGTTTGGATGAGAAAGGGTTATCGTCATTGCATAATACACTCCAGTGGCAACTGGTTGCTGATGGTTATATCACTTCACAAGTGACTTTCACTGAAGACAGCTATGTGGAGGGTACTCTATTCCTGACCTTAATTCCTGGCAGACTAAGCGATATTGGTCACCATGAAGATAGCGATAGCTATGCTCAGTTAAATACCGTATTCCCTGGTAGGCAAGGTGATATGGTTAATTTGCGTAACCTGGAGCAGGGATTAGAAAACTTGCAGCGCCTGCCTTCAGTGAATGCGACGATGGATGTGGTGTTAAATCGTGAGGATTTAACGAGCCGAATTGTGGTGAAACGCCAGCAATCGCGATTTTGGCGGATCAATACTTTTCTCGATAATGCGGGGCATTATGCTGTCGGCCGCTATCGTGCGGGTGCAACATTATTTTTAGATAACCCATTATCATTAAGTGATTTAGCTTATTTCTCTGCTGGACGTGATCTGGATAATCATCATGATAAAGGCAACAGTAATTTTTCCCTACATTACTCTGTCCCTTTTGGTCATTGGCTATTGAGTATGACGGGCAGTCAAGGAGGCTATTATCAATCTTTGTTGATAGACAATAGTGCGTTTAAATATCACTCACGTTGGCGAACACTGGATATACAAACTCAACGGTTACTAACGCGAGGCTACAATTATAAAACGGTGGGCCACACAGGGGTATTAATACGAAAATCCAACCGTTTTTTTGCCGATTCAGAAGTGGAGATTCAGCGGTCGGATACTGTTGATTGGCAACTCGGATTGCAACATATCTATTATGCTCGCTGGGCGACTATGAGAGGCGGGGTTAATTATCAGCAAGGCACCCAATGGTTTGGTGCACGGCCATCACCGGGTAAAGAGTTATTTTCAGCAAGTAAGCTGATTAATTTCACCGCTTCACTGGATATTCCTTTTATATTGGGGGAGCAGCGTTTTCATTATCAACCGACATTTAGCCAGCAATATACTCGTTCAAATATCGCGATACAGGATAATTTTTCTATTGGTGGGAGAAGTTCAGTACGCGGATTCGCCACCGGTAGGGCACTTGTTGGGCCACAAGGATGGTTTTTAAAAAATGATATTGCCTGGATAAATCAGCAGTTCGCCAACCAACTGTATGTGGGGGTGGATTATGGCGAAGTGAGTAAAAAAGGGGGGCAATTTTTATTAGGTAACCGCTTAGTCGGGGGAGTGTTGGGCATTCGGGGCAGTTATCATCAATTTGGCTATGACTTTAATATCGGTTTACCACTTGATAAGCCGAGGGAATTGAGTACTGACCCTATGGTATTTGGTTTCGTGGTGAACTGGCAATATTAGCTTTTATATATAATGGTTCAACATAATTAATATATAGATGTTGTATTTTTAAGGTTGTAGTTATGTATTAATTATTTGAGTATTAAAATCACTTTATTTTCCATAAAACAGGTGAATTAAATGATTAATACACGTCAATGTTCTGAGTGTAATATTAAAAATAGCATAATAATATTACATTGTTTTTTATACTTCACCATTCCATTATCACAAGCTGAAATTATTGTTGATAAAAATGCTCCTTTACATCAACAGCCTGGTGTGTCTTCAATATATATAAAATGGAGTGAAATACATTGCAAGGCATTAAATGCAAATTGCCGTGGTGCTAATTATACTACGATAAATATCCAAACCCCTAATGAACACGGTATATCACATAATAAATATGTCCAGTTTGATGTCATAAAGGGGGCTGGATACGATAAAGTATCACTTAATAATTTTCTCTCATCGGCTGCAACAGGGAATCCAAATTTAACAACAGTACCAGCAAAGGTTATTCTCAATGAAGTCACGTCAAGTCATCGGACTCTGTTAAATGGTTCTCTGATTGTTGCAGGTGAAAAAGCACATATCATCATCGCTAACCCAGCAGGGATTCATTGTAATGGTTGTAATTTTAGCAACACTGACCATGTGACGTTAACGTCAGGATCGGCTGTCCTATCAGGTAATTATGTTCGCGGATATAATGTTACTGAGGGAATAATCGACATTGGGAGCGATGGTTTAACGTTTATTGATAATACTGATACTTATCTGGACATTTTTTCACGTTCGCTAAATATAGGTGGCGAAATAAGAGCGAATGATATTTTGTCTATTATTGGCAAACATGCGGTAAGTTATGCACCCATAGGTGGAAATGTCAATATAAGTTCGTTAGCTGGATTTACCTCCAAGAATAAAGATAATGTTGGCATAGATGTTAATCATTTAGGAGGAATGTATGCAAATAAGATTTTTATATTCTCCAGAGATGGTGGTGTAAAAAATTCTGGTGTTATTCATGCAGATAAAACAATCAATATTACATCAAACAGATTTATTATAAATAATGGCGGGATCTCTGCTGAGAATATTAGGCTGCGCAGCTTGGCGTTAATTGATAATCAACAGGGGACAATAAAAAATATAAAGAATTTTTCGGGTGTTGAAACCAACGAAAAATTAGGGATTAACATAGTGGGAAAAATAATTGATAATAAAAAAGGTTATATTTATTCAAATGTGGGAAATGTTGTTATCGATGCGAAGGGTAAATTCTACAATGTTTATGGTCTGGTAAAGACGATGGGTTCATATGGCCCAGCTGATATTAAAATTAAGTCTAAAGCAGTCCATAATTTTAATGGAGTAATAACAACGACAAATAATATCTCAATCAATACAGATAATTTTAAAAACAATCAAGGAAGGGTTGTCAGTGCTTTTGGTGTAGTGAATTTGCGCTATAAAACACTAGAGGACACAACAGGAGTATTACACGGGGGTATGGGGGTTAAAAAAACCATTAAGTAACAGAGAAAATGTGTTTTTTATCTTACTCATCACGCTACGCACTGGTTTGGGGCGCTATGATGGTGCCTGCTGGCTGTGAGCGATATTCTCTCCGGCTCAGCCAAATGATTAAGCGAGTTTTTCGCTTTTTTAACAGCACGCAAAATGTTTGAGATTCCGGTTGTGTGTGACAAGTTTCACGTCACTTATCGGCTGTCACAGCCGCATTTCTCTCTATTTTCTATCGTTATTACAAAAAAATCTGAACAGATAATCCTCATTTAGCAACAAAGTTTTTTCGTTTGTCATTAGCTGTTACAACTGCTTTATTTTGCTTAGCCAGTTTATACCGCTGGATTATTCCTAATAGCATAAATTTTAATGCTGATAATGTTAATGGAAAGTTTTTTTTATGTTTGCATGCTGTTTCTCATTGTCTTAATAAATCCATTCAGACCGTATTGACGTTGCCACCAACTGTTGCCAAATTGGTACCCTCAGGGGTAGTAATCGAGAGCAATTTGGGGTTATTTCATACATTCTACATTGCTGTCGGATAGCATTTATCCGGCATCTCAATCCCGCATCCCTGCGGTAAATAGGCCAAAACGGTACAGTCCACTGACTAAAAAATTATAGGGCCTGGCCGTACACACAACACACATCACCATAATGGAGCACAAGCGATGACGATTTCCTTGGGAAAAACAGGGATACTGAAATTCGGTATTGGGCTGATTGCACTGACCGTAGCGGCCAGTGTACAAGCGAAGACACTGGTATATTGTTCTGAGGGCTCTCCGGAAGGTTTCAACCCACAGCTTTTCACCTCTGGCACAACTTATGATGCAAGCTCGGTTCCTATCTACAACCGTCTGGTTGAATTCAAACTCGGCACCACCGAAATTGAACCCGGTCTGGCTGAAAAGTGGGAAATTAGCGAAGATGGCAAAACTTACACTTTCCACCTGCGTAAAGGCGTGAAGTGGCAAGATAATAAAGACTTCAAACCGACCCGCGATTTCAATGCTGACGATGTGATTTATTCCTTCATGCGTCAGAAAGATGATAAACATCCGTACCACAAAGTCTCTGGCGGCAGCTATGAATACTTCCAGGGTATGGGTATGGGTGATTTGATCACCAATATCGTTAAAGTTGACGACAACACAGTGCGCTTCGAGCTGGCGCGTCCAGAATCTCCATTCCTGGCTGATCTGGCAATGGACTTTGCGTCAATTCTGTCTGCTGAATATGCTGACAACATGCTGAAAGCGGGCACGCCGGAAAAAGTCGATTTGAACCCAATCGGCACCGGCCCATTCCAGTTACAACAGTACCAAAAAGACTCCCGCATTCTGTACAAAGCCTTTGATGGCTACTGGGGCACTAAACCGAAAATTGATCGTCTGGTCTTCTCTATTACGCCAGATGCGTCAGTCCGTTACGCGAAATTGCAGAAAAATGAATGTCAGGTTATGCCGTACCCTAACCCGGCTGACATTGCCCGCATGAAAGAAGACAAAACCATCAACTTGATGGAGCAACCTGGCCTGAACGTCGGTTACCTCTCTTTCAACGTTGAGAAAAAACCGCTGGATAACGTCAAGGTTCGCCAGGCGCTGACCATGGCGGTTAACAAGCAAGCTATTATCGATGCAGTTTATCAAGGTGCTGGTCAAGCGGCCAAGAACCTGATCCCACCAACAATGTGGGGCTACAACGATGATGTGAAAGACTATGCTTACGACCCAGCTAAAGCGAAAGAGTTGCTAAAAGAAGCCGGTCTGCCAGAGGGTTTCGCCATCGATCTGTGGGCAATGCCAGTTCAGCGCCCGTATAACCCAAATGCGCGCCGTATGGCTGAAATGATCCAGTCTGACTGGGCGAAAGTGGGCGTGAAAGCCAAAATTGTGACTTACGAGTGGGGCGAATACCTCAAGCGTGCCAAAGACGGCGAGCATGAAACGGTGATGATGGGTTGGACTGGGGACAATGGGGATCCAGACAACTTCTTCGCGACCCTGTTCAGCTGTGATGCGGCCAAACAAGGTTCTAACTACTCCAAGTGGTGTTATAAGCCGTTTGAAGACGTGATCCAGCCAGCGCGTGCTGAGTCTGATCATGACAAACGTGTCGCACTTTACAAACAAGCTCAGGTTGTTATGCATGATCAAGCGCCAGCGCTGATTGTTGCTCACTCAACCGTGTATGAGCCAGTGCGTAAAGAAGTGAAAGGCTATGTTGTTGATCCGTTGGGTAAACACCATTTCGAAAACGTGTCCCTGGATTAATTTTAACCTGTTAGTCGACCGGTGAATGTGTGTAAAAGCATGTTCACCGGTTTCGCATTTAGGTTAAGACAGATACAGATGTGAGCCATATAAGCCTGGTTGCCCACGAGCAGCCCGGCATTCTACACAGAGAGTTCGGGATATGTTGCAGTTCATACTCCGACGTTTGGGGTTAGTTATCCCAACGTTTATCGGCATTACTTTGCTGACCTTCGCTTTTGTCCATATGATCCCCGGTGACCCGGTGACCATCATGGCTGGGGAACGCGGTATCTCCACCGAGCGCCATGCTCAAATCATGGCGGAAATGGGGCTGGACAAGCCTCTTTATCAACAATACTTCCATTATGTGAATGGCGTATTACATGGCGACCTCGGTATTTCGCTGAAAAGCCGTATTGCTGTCTGGGAAGAATTTGTTCCCCGCTTTAAAGCGACACTGGAACTTGGGATCTGCGCGATGCTGTTTGCAATCGCCGTAGGTATCCCGGTCGGGGTGTTGGCGGCAGTCAAACGCGGTTCAATATTCGATCACACCGCCGTGGGGATCTCCCTGACCGGCTACTCAATGCCCATTTTCTGGTGGGGCATCATGCTGATTATGCTGGTTTCGGTGCAATGGAACCTGACCCCAGTCTCGGGGCGAGTCAGCGACACGGTATTCCTCGATGATAGCTTGCCATTGACCGGCTTTATGCTGATTGACACTCTCATTTGGGGTGAGCCAGGCGATTTCAAAGACGCCGTGATGCATATGATTTTGCCCGCTATTGTCTTGGGCACCATTCCCCTCGCGGTGATTGTGCGAATGACCCGTTCCTCAATGCTGGAAGTCTTGGGCGAAGATTATATCCGCACCGCGCGTGCTAAAGGCCTGAGCCGTATGCGCGTGATTGTGGTTCATGCTTTGCGCAATGCCTTGCTGCCGGTGGTCACCGTGATTGGCTTGCAGGTCGGCACCATGCTGGCGGGTGCGATTTTGACGGAAACCATCTTCTCCTGGCCGGGATTAGGACGCTGGTTGATGGATGCTTTGCAACGCCGCGATTACCCGGTAGTACAGGGTGGGGTATTGCTGGTCGCGATCATGATTATTTTAGTTAACTTGCTGGTAGATGTGCTCTATGGCGTAGTTAACCCGCGTATTCGTCACAAGAAATAAGGGGCGCAGAATGTCTCAACTTACTGAGTCGACAGTAAAAAGTGCGCCGAAGCCGATGACTCCCTTGCAGGAGTTTTGGCACTATTTCAAGCGCAATAAAGGGGCTGTTATCGGCCTGTTTTACATCATTATTATGCTGGTAATTGCTGCGGGTGCCACCTGGCTAGCCCCACATGGGCCAGCAGAGCAATTTCGCGATGCATTGCTGAAACCACCAGTTTGGGAAGAGGGCGGTAGCTGGAAATTCATTCTCGGCACAGATGATGTGGGGCGCGATGTCTTGTCCCGCCTGATGTACGGTGCCCGACTTTCGCTGTTAGTGGGCTGCCTGGTGGTGGTGTTGTCACTGGTGATGGGCGTCGTTTTCGGCTTACTGGCCGGTTATTTTGGCGGCATAGTGGATGCCATCATCATGCGCGTTGTTGATATCATGCTGGCACTGCCAAGTTTGTTACTGGCATTGGTCTTGGTGGCGGTATTTGGGCCTTCGATTGTGAACGCTTCATTGGCGCTCACCTTTGTGGCCTTGCCGCACTATGTGCGTTTGACGCGAGCCGCCGTGCTAGTTGAGGTCAATCGCGACTATGTCACGGCCTCTCGAGTGGCCGGTGCCGGTGCGATGCGCCAGATGTTTATCAATATTTTGCCAAACTGCCTTGCGCCGTTGATCGTGCAGGCTTCTCTCGGCTTCTCTAACGCCATTCTGGATATGGCGGCTCTCGGCTTCCTCGGCATGGGTGCGCAACCGCCAACACCAGAGTGGGGCACCATGCTCTCTGATGTGTTGCAGTTTGCTCAAAGCGCCTGGTGGGTCGTGACCTTCCCCGGTGTGGCGATTCTGCTGACGGTTCTGGCGTTTAACCTGATGGGGGACGGCCTGCGTGATGCTCTCGACCCCAAACTCAAGCAGTAACAGAGGTAGAGAGAGATGGCACTTTTAAATGTAGACAAATTGTCGGTGCACTTTGGTGACCAAGGCGCGCCGTTCAAAGCAGTAGACCGCATCAGTTACAGTATTGAGCAAGGTCAGGTGATCGGGATTGTGGGTGAATCCGGCTCCGGTAAATCAGTCAGCTCATTAGCAATCATGGGGCTGATTGATTATCCCGGCAAAGTGATGGCCGATAAGCTGGAATTTAATGGCCGTGACCTGACCAAGATTTCTGAAAAAGAGCGGCGTCAATTAGTGGGCGCGGAAGTCGCGATGATCTTCCAAGACCCGATGACCAGCCTTAACCCGTGCTATACCGTCGGTTTTCAGATAATGGAAGCACTGAAGGTACATCAGGGCGGCAATCGTAAAACGCGTCACCAGCGGGCGGTGGATTTGCTGACATTGGTCGGTATTCCCGATCCGGCTTCACGTTTGGATGTGTATCCGCACCAACTTTCGGGTGGGATGAGCCAGCGGGTAATGATTGCGATGGCCATTGCCTGTAAGCCAAAATTGCTGATTGCTGATGAACCGACTACCGCGCTGGATGTGACTATTCAGGCGCAAATTATTGAATTGCTGCTGGAATTACAGCAGCGCGAAAATATGGCCCTGTTGCTGATTACCCATGATCTGGCATTGGTTGCTGAGGCGGCTCATCATATTATTGTGATGTATGCCGGTCAGGTAGTGGAAACCGGTAAATCGGCGGAAATCTTCCGTGCTCCTCGCCATCCTTATACCCAAGCACTGTTGCGGGCATTACCGGAATTTGCGCAGGATAAAGCGCGGTTGGCATCCTTGCCGGGTGTGGTTCCGGGGAAATATGACCGCCCGGAAGGCTGCTTGCTTAACCCGCGTTGCCCGTATGCGAATGATCGCTGCCGCCGTGAAGAACCTGAACTGCTGGGGCCAGCGGGGCGTCAGGTTAAATGCCATACACCGCTCGATGATGCGGGGAGGCCGACCCTATGAGTCAACCTATTGAAATGAAAAATGAATCACCGGCAACCAAACCACTGTTGCAAGCCATTGATTTAAAAAAATACTATCCGGTCAAAAAAGGGTTATTTGCCCCGGAGCGGTTGGTTAAAGCGCTGGACGGTGTTTCGTTCACTTTGGAGCGCGGCAAAACGCTGGCGGTGGTGGGGGAGTCCGGTTGTGGTAAATCCACCTTGGGCCGCTTACTGACGATGATAGAAATCCCCACGGGTGGTGAGCTTTACTACCAAGGTCAGGATTTGCTTAAGCCCGATGAAAGCGCGGAAAAACTGCGCCGCCAGAAGATCCAGATTGTGTTCCAGAACCCCTATGGTTCCCTGAACCCGCGTAAGAAAGTGGGGCAGATTCTGGAAGAGCCGCTGCAAATCAATACCAAACTTAGCAGCAAAGAGCGCCGCGAAAAAACCTTGGCGATGATGGCCAAAGTTGGGCTAAAAACTGAGCATTATGACCGCTATCCGCATATGTTCTCCGGTGGTCAGCGCCAGCGTATCGCCATTGCGCGTGGGTTAATGTTGAACCCTGATGTGGTGATTGCCGATGAGCCAGTATCTGCGCTGGATGTGTCAGTGCGGGCACAGGTATTGAACCTGATGATGGATTTACAGCAGGAACTGGGGCTGTCGTATGTCTTTATCTCTCACGATTTGTCAGTGGTTGAACATATTGCCGATGAAGTGATGGTGATGTACTTGGGGCGTTGTGTTGAAAAAGGCAGTAAAGCGGCTATTTTCAATAACCCGCGCCATCCTTATACGCAGGCATTGTTATCCGCCACACCACGGCTGAATCCGGATATGCGCCGTGAGCGTATTAAGTTGACTGGTGAGTTGCCTAGCCCAATGAGTCCACCGCCAGGTTGCGCGTTCAATGCGCGTTGCCGCCGGGCGTTTGGCCCATGTACACAGTTGCAACCACAACTGAAGCAGTACGGCGACCAAATGATAGCCTGCTTTGCCGTTGATCAGGATGAAGCGGAAAAAGTGAGTTAAAGCAGGCATAGCGTCATATAGCATCACTAAAAACGTCGGTTATCCGGCGTTTTTTATTGATTATCAGTATCTGGTCGGCTGGAAATTAATAAAATAATTAGCCTGTAAATAATAACATGTTAATTATTTGCAGGTGAATGATATGGTAATGAAATAACGTAATAGATGGTGGCTATAATGAGTGTGAGAAAATTAAATTAATAGGTCACATATCATTAACAATGAATACGAAATATGATTTTAATCATTCTATCAAAAAAATTATCTCTATTCGTTTCTGAATAATATTGTCGATATGGTTTATTTGAAACTAATAAAAAAGAGTGCATTAACTGCACTCTTTTTTGCTCAGAAGTGAAACTGGATTATTGAGGATAAGGTACCCAATCACCGCCATTGAGCCGAATATAGGGTTTGCCCTGATATTGCATCACAATAGCATTATCATTTTCTGAAATGACGGCAGTTTCCGGTAAACCTTGTGTCAATGTCTGCCAATCAACACTTGGTGCGGTAAATGCTTTGCCATCAACCATTCGTGACACTAATTCAGAAATAGCCAGATAGCTGCTGGGCGCGCTGACAATCACCGGGCTGGCGGGTTGTGGCGCTTTCATGCCAATCAATTTAATCCCCACCGGGATATGCGTGATGCTGGGGCTTGGGATATCGCGTAGACCAGACATCTGCATTTTATCGCCAACCAAAGCGGCACCGTGCTCTGGCACCACAACCACCATGACTTTCCGACCTGACTTTTCCAACTCTTCAAGGAAGGTATTCAACTGGTCAAACAGAGTTTGGGCGCGCGCCTGATAATCCGCGGTTTTGTTAGTACCAACGAAGCGGTTGCCATCATGTAAGGGTATGATATTCATGAAAGTTGCGCTGCGGGTATCGCCACCACTCTTCTGCTGCTCCAGCCAGCGGTTAAGCAGTTCCAGATCGTTATAAATCGGCTCGCCATCAAAGGAAGCTAATTGATTACTAATGCCTTTTTGCGACATCATTGGCGCGCGCATATTGCCGTCTTCTTGGATATTTTGCAGATAATTACCAAAGACACCGGAGTGGTCCATCATCAACTGGGAAGTAAATCCAAGTTTGGCTAAGTTATCAAATAGATAGCACTGCTGGTCTTGCGGCTGATACAAGTCTTTATGTGATGACTGGCCGCAACTAGCGCGTAACAGGCGGATAGACGCTGGGCCACTGTAGGCGGTGGCTGAGTTGAAGTTTTTGAACAGAATATCAAACTTACTCCACAGCGGGTGCTTATCCAGTTGAATCGCTTCGATGTCTGACCATGACAATGAACAGATATTAATCACTAATAAATCAAATGGTTGCGCGTCACCAGGCAGTGATGCCGGGAATGTCGTGCGACGAGTTTTTTCTTGCTGATAAAAAGCATTCAAATGGGCGGTCAGATTCGCATCGGTGGGCGGGCCACCCGCTTCGACAGTGCTGGCCCCTGCTACGGGTTGCTCTGTGCTGGCTGGTGCGGCTGTTGCTGCCGCAGTCTCCACTGTGGGGGCCAGAGAAAATGCTGGCCCGGCAATACCGGCGATATTCAGCCAAATCATGGCTGCGACGACAAAAACAGTGACGCGGATCCATTGTGAAATAAACAGATAACCCACCAGAATGACGAAGGCGGCTCCTATCATGGCCCAGTTAATGAAACGACCAGTTAATTCAATGAGATAGCTAAGACTAAACCCCGTCAATTGGGAGCCTTGGCTCATGATGCTATTGATACCCGGCAGCCAGGTATCGTGATAGAGCAAACCAATACCGATGGGAATAGCTATCCAGTGACGCCAGCGGTGGACGCGGTACGCCGGGATCGGGAACAGCAGAAAGGCCAGAAACACCAAGTTTGGCAAGGGATGGAAGTTCAGGTAACCAAACCATAGCAGGGCAAACTTGAGCAGGAAATAGATGTTCCATGCGCCCAGACCGCGCCAATAACGCCACGGACTTTGCGATTCTTGCTGTTTATTTTTTGCGTTCATGGTGATTTCTTAGTCTGTGAAGAGGAGCCATCACGCAACCAGATTCCTTCTGATTTTAAATAGCGCGCGGATAAGAACAAATGTTGTTTTTTCTCCCACCATCTCGGAAACCAGCGGCGAGCCCGATAACCCAGCGGGAAAAAAATGATCGCGCCCAGCAATAGAATTTGCCAAATATCATTGAGATTCATGGGATGTTCTCCTGACGGTGTTCAGTGTCAGTGGCACGGGTGTGCGCCGGGTGTTCACCACCTGCTCTGGCACATCAACTGTTTGTTGATAAGTCTTTTTATCACCAGCAGTTTGCCATGCCTCGGGAGTATTCATCATCCGGTTAATCTCCGAAATAATTTCCTGATCCTGATACCACACCAGCCGGTTACTGAATGCTTCAGCCACTGGCAAGCGGAAAATATGACTGAGTGCTGTATCTAAGTCATTGATTCGGCAAGTGGAAAGGAACAATATCACCCGATTATCAGACACCGTCACCACGTCGCCATAGCGGCGCAAATGGCACAGTGTCAGCGCTTGACGCGCCTGTAACCCCGGCACGGCCCGTAGCGCAACCAATACACCTTTACCATTTTCCGGCAGTAAAGTGTTGTTCATCAGCTGCAAAACAGAGTGGCAGAACTCGGCTGGTGGCAAATAGCCTTTGAGCTGAAGTGGGCGCAATGCTTCCAGTAACGCATTGATATCTTCGGGAACATGGCGCGAGAAGCGCTGCCCTTGAATCCCTTCCAGCATCGTCAGAAATCGCGATAATGGGGCAACCTGTGGGACGATCAGATTGGCACCGCAGGCCAGTAACAAACGCTCGTCGCTGTAGCGCAGGCTGGCGTGCATTTCGCGCACCACGATTTTTACGTTATTACCGCGTTGACGGCGTATATTATGGATTTGATGCGCCATTTCATCAATTTGCTCACTTTGATTCAGCGCAAAAATCAGTGTTGCGGCATGTGCCGTCATTGCCCGCTGAGCTAAAGCCGCATTGGACTCCAGCAATTGCCAGTGGGTGGAAAGAGGTGGAGCGCCTTCCAGAATGTGGGTTTGTGCTAAATACAGATGCTCATCATTGCGTGATTGGGGCAGGGCTTGCTGGACTTCATCCGCCATACTCCAGCCTTGTTCATCGGCTTCGAGCAACACTAATTGATTGGCGGTCACCCCTTTTGCTGTACTCCACCAGGCAACCATATATTGTGCATTATCCTGCTGCCATTGCAGATTAGCCAGGCCTTGTAAATAACGGTGCTGACTGACTAACTGATTTTTAACTTTATTAATGCCGGAGCTATGACAAATCACCAATAATGTGCAGTTCTGGGCTTCCAGCCATTGCTGAATCTGCTGTAGCCACTGCTGCATCTCTTCACTGGTAAAGGTTTGCCACAGGCTAGCGGGAGCAAACAGAATGAAAAGCCGCTGTTGTGGGCGCAATGAACGCATTAAGTCATGGGTTAAAAATTTTAAGGCATTTTTTTGAGCAGGTAATGTAAATAGCGGCAATTTCTTGGGGCCAGAATGGCCGATATTGGTCAGGAGGTTTTCAGGTTTTTGTCCTGAAAAAATCAATGCAGCCCGGGTATCTTCGGGTTGGTTACGAATAAGTTGCTGGCAGAATAAGTTAGCATCTATTTGACGTTCAATATTGATCCAATAGAATCCGGGAGCCTGCATTACGGCTAATTCATCCCAGATTTCGCGAACACCTAATGAGAAAGATCGTGACATAGATTCATTATCTGCTTTCGTTAAAGTGCTATTGGGCCAATAACTGGATAAAGTCAAAAAACAATTGTAACATTGCGATAAGTATTAACCAATGTCCTTGCCTTAATATTAATCTAAGATTCTTCTTATCAAATTAAGTATAAAAATAGCATTGTTATACTTAATCAACATAGTCTATTTTCTCAAGGCGGATAAATGAAGACTATAATAAATCGATTTCATGAAAAAACTTCACTTGAAGCTCAAGATGACCTGCTCGCATTAAGTCAGGCTTTCTCGTTACCCAGGTTAAGTTATATCGATATTGTCCGTCAGGAACGATTAATTCAAATGATGGCTCGTTGGCCATTATTGGAAGAATTGGCGCAATCCACAGGGAGCGAATAGTTTATGCCGGTATTGGCGTTACAAGGCGTAAGGGGGGGCGTTGGTACCACCTCGGTCACTGCGGCTCTGGCATGGGCGTTACAGCAATTGGATGAATCGGTGTTGGTGATTGATTTTTCACCGGATAACTTACTGCGATTGCATTTCAATATGAGTTTTGAGCAATCCCGTGGTTGGGCTAAAGCTGAAATTGATGGTGAAGGCTGGCAGCAAGGGGCCATGCGCTACAACGAGAAGCTGGATTTCGTGCCATTTGGCCAATTAACTCAAGCTGAAAATGAGCAACTCAGCACATTTTTGCAGCAAAATCCGCGTCAGTGGCAGGAGAATCTGTCCACATTGCAAGACCGCGCAGCTTATCGTTGGATTTTACTGGATATCCCCGTTGGCGACAGTGTATTCACCCGTCAGGCATTGGCGTTGGCGGATCAAACCCTGATTCTGATTCATGCGGATGCCAGTTGCCATATTCGCCTGCATCAGCAAAATTTACCGGCTGGCTGTCATTTTTTGCTGAATCAGTTTGCTGCCAGTAGCCGCTTACAACAAGATTTGCATCAGCTCTGGCTGCAAAGTCTGGATAGCTTATTACCGACCTTTATTCACCGCGATGAAGCATTGGCCGAAGCATTGGCGGCCAAGCAGCCATTGGGCGAGTACAGCGCGCAAAGTCTGGCAGCGGAAGAGGTGATGACATTGGCGAATTGGTGCTTGATTAATGTGACGGAAAGTAGCCTATGAATCGCCTGATACGGATGTTATTTCAGACACCGATTTATCAGGCGATGCGGCGGCGCTATCATCTTTATATGCAGCAAGGCTGCACGGTGCTCACGGCGGTTCTCACCACGATGGCGCTGCCACTGTGCTGGATATTCCTGCGCCTGGAGTCCCCAAGCTGGCAGTATGTCATACAGCACCGGACTTACTGGTTCCCGCAGATTTCCCCCAATCGTCCGCGCTTGGGGGATGGTTTGCGCTATTTGCTGCAAGGGCTATGGCTGTTATTAATTCGCCCACAATCAGATCATGATAAACAACGGCAGCCAGCGGCGGTCGGTAAGAAGTGGGTAAAAGAGAAAAAACAAGGATATATCAGTTGGCTGGGGAATGTTCCACAACGTGTTGAACTCCAGCGAATAGAGAAATCAGTCGCCAGCCGATTAAGTCAGCTTTCAAGGCGTGCTCGCCGTATCTTGTTTATTATTCTGGGTATTTTTACCAGTATCTTGGCGCTACTGTGTATCTCACAACCTTTCGGCATGATGGCGCAATTCGTGTTTGTATTATTATTGTGGGCTATTGCCATGGTGGTGCGGCGGGTACCGGGGCGCTTACCTACCCTGATGCTGATTGTGCTGTCGTTAACGGTTTCCTGCCGCTATCTGTGGTGGCGTTATACTGAAACACTTAACTGGGATGACCCGGTGAGCCTGGTGTGTGGCTTATTATTACTGTTAGCCGAAACCTATGCTTGGGTGGTGTTGGTGTTGGGCTATTTCCAGACTATTTGGCCGCTAAACCGCCAACCGGTACCCATGCCGGAAGATATCAATAGCTGGCCAACCATTGATTTGATGGTGCCGACTTATAATGAAGATCTCGGTGTGGTCAAACCGACCATTTATGCGGCGTTGGGTATTGATTGGCCGAAAGACAAAATCAACATCTACATTCTGGATGATGGTAACCGGCCCGCTTTTCGCGAGTTTGCCGCCGAAGTCGGGGTGCATTATATTGCCCGCCCCACTCATGAACATGCCAAAGCCGGTAATATCAATAATGCGCTGAAGCAGGCCACTGGTGAGTTTGTCGCTATCTTTGACTGCGACCATGTGCCGACCCGCTCTTTCCTGCAATTGACCGTCGGCTGGTTCTTTAAAGATAAAAAGCTCGGCATGATTCAAACGCCGCATCACTTTTTCTCTCCCGACCCCTTCGAGCGAAATCTGGGGCGTTTTCGTCAAACACCGAATGAAGGCACCTTATTCTATGGCCTGGTTCAAGACGGTAATGATATGTGGGATGCGACTTTCTTCTGTGGCTCCTGCGCCGTTTTGCGTCGCAGCGCGTTAGATGAGGTCGGTGGGATTGCGGTGGAAACCGTCACTGAAGATGCCCACACCTCATTGCGTCTGCACCGCAAAGGTTATACCTCCGCTTATATCCGCATTCCACAAGCGGCCGGATTGGCAACAGAAAGTTTGTCTGCCCATATTGGGCAGCGTATCCGTTGGGCGCGGGGTATGGTGCAAATCTTCCGGTTGGATAACCCGCTGATGGGGAAAGGGCTGAAATTTGTCCAGCGCCTATGTTATGCCAACGCCATGTTGCATTTCTTATCGGGCATTCCGCGGTTGATCTTCCTGACTGCCCCGCTGGCATTCCTGCTGCTACATGCTTATATCATTTTCGCGCCAGCACTGGCCATCGCACTGTATGTACTGCCGCATATGATTCACGCCAGTCTGACCAACTCCCGCCTACAGGGTAAATATCGCCACTCATTCTGGAGTGAAATCTATGAAACCGTGCTGGCCTGGTATATTGCCCGCCCGACCACGGTGGCGCTGCTCAATCCTCACAAAGGGACATTTAATGTCACGGCAAAAGGCGGTTTGGTTGAAGAGCAACATGTGGACTGGGTGATTACCCGCCCTTATATGGCGCTGGTTCTGCTCAATTTGGCGGGGTTGATTGCGGGCTTGTGGCGCTTGGGCTATGGCCCGGCCACTGAAATCATGACCGTGGTCATTAGCTTGGTGTGGGTCATTTATAATATGACAATTTTAGGCGGGGCGGTGGCGGTGGCGGTTGAAGCCAAACAAGTGCGCCAATCCCACCGGGTCGAAATTGCGATGCCCGCTGGGGTAGCGCGGGCTGATGGTCACTTATTCTCCTGTACTCTGCGCGACTATTCCGATGGTGGGGTGGGGATTGAGATGCGCGAAGCCGGGTTACTGAAAGATGGCGAAGCCGTGCATTTGCTGCTTAAACGCGGCGCACAGGAATATACCTTCCCGTGTGAAGTCACCCGCGCGTTTGGCACCAAAGTCGGTATGCGGATGCATCAGCTGACTGTAGCCCAACATATTGATTTTATACAGTGTACCTTTGCTCGCGCTGACACATGGGCACTGTGGCAGGATAGCTTCCCAGAAGATAAACCGATTGAAAGCCTACGCGATGTCTTGGCGCTGGGCTTTAGAGGCTATGTTCGGATGGCCAGCTATGCACCGCCGGTGATTCGAAATGTATTGATAGGATTTACCTCCCTGATTGCTTGGGTTGCATCATTTGTACCCCATGGCGTGGATAAAAATCAGGCTCCGAGTAGCCAGGGCCAGACAATGGCTCAACATTGATGATGATATAATGACGAGAAAAATAACCTGGTTTACCGTACTGGCTTTGGGTTTAACACCATTTACCCATGCTGAAACACTGGCCGTTCCGGCGACTCAATCGGCGGCCTCGACACCTGCCGCTGAAGCAACCGTGGCGCTAGCCCCTGCTGCACCGGCGGTACAGCCTAATGTACCGGTTCGCGATGTGAGTTACACCTTTGCAAAAATTGCTCCACCACCGGGGGCATTCGCCTTGCGTGGTACCAATCCGGAAGGGGTGATTGAATTTGGCGTGCGCAGTGATGAAGTGGTCACTCATGCCATGTTAAATCTCGAATTTACGCCGTCGCCGTCACTGATCCCGGTGGAGTCGCAGGTCAAAATCTTCCTGAATGACGAACTGATGGGCGTCACGGCGATCACCAAGGATCAATTGGGTAAACCCACGAAGATCCAGTTGCCGATTGACCCGCTTTATATCAGTGATTTTAACCGCTTGCGGCTAGTGTTTATCGGTCATTATCAGAATATTTGTGAGAACCCAGCCAGCAATACGCTGTGGCTGGATATCAGTAAATCCAGCTCGTTGGATTTGCGCTATCAATCATTGTCAGTCAAAAATGATTTATCCCATTTCCCTGAGCCTTTCTTTGATGCGCGGGATAACCGCCCGCTTACTTTGCCGGTGGTGTTTGCTGCGGTGCCTGATGTGGCCCAACAGCGTGCGGCCTCTATTCTGGCATCCTGGTTTGGTGACAAAGCGCAATGGCGTGGGCAGAGTTTCCCGGTTTTATATAATCAACTGCCCACTCAACATGCGGTGGTGTTTGCGACAAACACCCAACGCCCTGATTTCCTGAAAGATTACCCGCCGGTCAAAGCACCGACGGTGGAAATCATTAGCCATCCGGATAATCCGTATGTGAAGTTATTGCTGATTTTGGGGCGCGACGACAATGATCTGATCATGGCGGCGAAGGGGATTGCGCAAGGTAATATTCTGTTCCGTGGTCAGAATGTGACGGTGGATAATGTCGAGCAACTGGCACCAAGACAGCCCTATGATGCGCCAAACTGGGTGCGTACTGACCGGCCAATGACCTTTGCTGAATTACAGCAATATCCGGATCAGTTGCAAACCACCGGTTTGTTGCCGCCGCCGATTTCCTTATCACTGAACCTACCGCCGGATTTATTCCTGATCCGCAGTGCGGGCATTGATATGCGCTTGAAATACCGCTACACCTCAACGCGCCTAATGGATGGTTCTCGCTTAAGTATCAGTCTGAATAATCAATTTGTGCAGGACTACCCGCTGTCGCCGAATATGCCGGAAGACAGTAAAATCCTGCGCCTGCCCTTACTGCAAGGTCTGCAAGATTCAGCCAAGCAGTTGACCATTCCGGCCTTGAGACTGGGGGCGACTAACCAATTACGCTTTGATTTTGATTACAGCACCTTGTTGGCGAGTGGTGCGGAGGGGCGCTGTGAAACCTACTCAACCGCCCCGAATCACGCGGTGATTGACGGTAACTCCACCATCGACTTCTCCGGTTACCGCCACTTTATGGAAATGCCGGATTTGCGGGCGTTTGCCAATGCTGGCTTCCCTTTCAGCCGTATGGCGGATCTCTCCGAAACCTTGGTCTTGGTGCCGCCAAAACCTGCGCCGTCACAGCTGACGACGCTGTTGAATACGGTGGGGAACATCGGGGCGCAAGTCGGTTACCCGGCGGTGGGTATCAACATCACTGACGATTGGTCACAGGCGAAAGATCAAGATGCCGATGTACTGATTATCGGCCCGATCCCGCCAGAACTCCGTGATGACCGCAAGATTAACCTGCTGGTGGATCAAACCCAAAGTTGGGTAAAAATGCCAAATCGCCAAACCGGTTTGCCCGGCATGATGGCACCGGCTTCAGACCGAGTGGCGGATAGTAAAGCGACAATCAGCTCAGAAAGGGCTATGTCGGCGATTATCGGTGTGCAGTCACCTCACTTCCCGCAGCGGAGTATTGTGGCGTTATTGGCGGACAGCCCGCGGGGCTATAACTTGCTGAATAATGCTTTGCTCGACAGTGGCAAACGCGAGGCGGTGTTTGGCTCGGTGGCGGTTATCCGTGAGTCGGGCGTCAATAGCCTGCGGGTAGGCGAGACCTATGATGTCGGCCATTTACCATGGTGGGAGCGCATCTGGCATACCTTATCAACCCATCCGGTGGTGCTGGCCGGTGTCGCCGTGTTGGTGGTCATTATCGCCGCAATGATGGCCTGGCGCTTGCTCCGTCTGATTAGCCGCCGCCGGTTATCACCTGATGAGAGAGATTAACTTTGATGGTCGTAATGTTTAAACGGCTGGTATGCATCCTGCTGCTGGCCAGTTTTGGTACAGCAGCCGCGTGTGATTGGCCTGCATGGCAGCAGTTCAAACAAGACTATATCAGTGAGGGGGGGCGAGTTATCGACCCCAGTAATCCGAGGCAAATAACCACATCCGAAGGGCAGAGTTACGGCTTGTTTTTTGCTCTGGTGGCCGACGACCGGGAGACATTTGACCGGCTATTAAGTTGGACAGAAAACAACTTATCGGCGGGGGATTTAACCGCCCGCCTACCCGCATGGTTATGGGGGCAACGCAATGGCCGTAACTGGGATATTTTGGATCCAAACTCGGCTTCGGATGCGGATTTATGGATTGCTTACAGCTTGTTAGAGGCCGGACGGTTATGGGATATCCGCCGTTACCAGACCATGGGCACCTTGTTGCTGCAACGCATTGCCAAAGAAGAAGTGGTGAATATTCCGGGCCTTGGTGAAATGTTATTGCCGGGCAAAATTGGCTTTAGTAATGAAGACCGTTGGCGGCTCAACCCGAGCTATTTACCACCACAATTGCTGGCGCGTTTTTCTGCTCTGGCGGGGCCGTGGAAAGAGATGGTTGCTACCAATCAGCGGTTGTGGTTGGAAACGGCACCCCATGGTTTTAGCCCTGATTGGGTGGTGTGGGAAAAGGATAAAGGCTGGCAGCCGGATGAAACACAGCCGAATATCGGCAGTTATGACGCAATTCGCAGTTATCTGTGGGCCGGTATGTTGCCCAATAACAGCCCGCAAAAAGCCGCACTCATCCAGCGCTTCCAGCCGATGGCGGAGGTCACCCAGCAACAGGGCGTGCCACCAGAGAAGACCGATGCTCTCACCGGCAAAACCAGTGGCGATGGGCCGGTCGGATTTTCGGCGGCATTATTGCCGTTCTTAGCCAGCAACCCCGCCCCTTTTAATCAGCAGGTGCTTAGCGAGCAACGAAAACGTGTGCAAGATTCACCTCCGGGCGCTGATGCTTACTACAGTGCGGTGCTGACACTGTTTGGTCAGGGATGGATACAGCATCGTTATAGCTTTAATCGTCAGGGGGAACTTCAGCCTTCATGGAACAGTCAATGCGCAACATTAAAATAAACTGGCTATTAAGCCTGGCGTTATTGCCTCAAGCCTTTGTC
Source organism: Yersinia kristensenii (assembly GCF_900460525.1). Taxonomy (NCBI): domain Bacteria; kingdom Pseudomonadati; phylum Pseudomonadota; class Gammaproteobacteria; order Enterobacterales; family Yersiniaceae; genus Yersinia; species Yersinia kristensenii. Next base: position 1,327,480 of record NZ_UHIY01000001.1, on the reverse strand, counting down.
GGTATGGCGCAGGGGGCCGAAGCTGTGTCGCCGACCCAATTTTTACTGGAGCAGGTAAGGTTGGGAGAGGCAACCAATAAAGACGAGTTGGTTAAGCAATCCCTGTATCGCCTAAACATGATGGACCCGAATAATCCGGATGTCATCGCGGCAGGAATACGCCAGGCGCTACGGCAAGGGAATCTGGCCGAAGCACAAAAACAGTTGGATAAGTTGCAACAATTGGCACCCAACTCAGAAGTGTATCGTCGCGCTAAGTTGATGTTGGCCATGACAAAACCTGAAGTACGCCAGCAATTGCAGGAGGCCCGTTTACTGGCAACTGCGGGGCGGGTGGCTGAAGCTAAAGTTAAATATGATCAATTGCTGCAAGGAAATCCACCCACACTGGATCTGGCGGTTGAGTATTGGCGGCTGGTGGCACGATTACCGGGTCAGGAAGCTCTGGCTACCCAGAAACTCGCCTCTCTGGACCAACAATATCCCGGCAATGTTGCTCTGCGCATGGCGCTAGCGCGCATGTATTTCGGCCAACAAAAGGCCGTACTTGGCTACGCCATGTTGGAAAAAGTGGCCGCAGATCCTATCGGGGCTTCAGATGCCGCTGATTTGTGGATGGATACCATCAAAGCGATGACCGTCAGCCCACAAAGTGTTGCCGCATTAACCCATTTTCTTGATGTTTTTTCAACCGGCCCTCAAGCGGATATTGCTCGTAAAGAGCTAGCTAATCAGCAGGCTACGCTGGCAGATCCCGCTTATCAGGCGCGGCTAAGCGGGCTGGGAAAAGTTGACAGTGGCGGAGGGGCGGGCGCAATCCCTGCATTGAAACAAGCATTGGCCGCCTCACCCAATGACCCGGAAATTCTGGGCGCACTGGGGCTGGCGTATGCCCGTAGTGGCTCACGAGCACAAGCATTGCAGTTATTTGAACAGGCGCAAAAATCGGATAAAGACGGCCTGAAAAGTGATAAATGGGCCAGTTTGATCAAAACCAACCGTTACTGGCTGCTGAATGATGCCGGTGATAAAGCGCTGAAAGCCGGTGACACCGCGCTGGCACAGCAAAAATATCAGCAGGCGCGGCTAATTGACGGCAGCGATAGTTATGCATTAATTGGTTTGGGTGATGTGGCCGTGGCCCGTCATGATGATAAAAGTGCCGAGCAGCATTATCAGCAAGCATTGCGTTTGGATCCAACCAACAGCAGCGCAGTGCGCGGGCTGGCCAATATCTATCAACGCGAATCGCCACAAAAAGCACTGGATTACCTGAATAATTTGCCACGCAGCCAACAGGCCAAAATGCGCGACACATTAGATAGTCTGCAATTGGCGATGTTGAAGCAGCAGGCCGAGGCACTGGCAGCTCAGCAGCAGTGGCATCAGGCGGCGGAAAAATACCAGCAAGTGCAAAAAAGGGCACCGGATGATGTCTGGATAACCTATCGCTTGGCGGAGGCATTGGCGCAAGAGGGGGATTCGGCGCAAGCGGATGCACAATTCCATCAACTGGCCAGCCGTAAGCCGGATGATCCTGAGCAGGTCTATGCCTTTGCGCTTTACCTTTCCAGTACTGGGCGAGACAGTCAGGCGCTGGCGCATTTAGCCACACTGCCGACAACGCAATGGAATGATAATATCCATGAATTAGATCAGCGCTTGAAATTGGGCCAAGTGCTGACTTTGACGCGCCAATTGCGCGCCAGCGGCGATGAAGCGGGGGCTATCACCGCCTTGCGCCAGCAACCCGCCAATACACAAATTGACCTGACACTGGCAGATTGGGCGCTGGAGCGTGGTGACTATAGTGAAGCGCTGGCGGGTTATCAGCGTATCCGGGCGCGTGAACCGCAAAATCCAGATGCGCGTCTGGGTGAGATAGAGGCGTATATCGCCGAAGGGCGTCTCAGTGATGCGCGCCAGCATTTGCAAACTGAGCCCCTGACGGGTGAAGGGGCCAGCGTAAATACTCAGCGGCGGGTTGCCAATGCCTGGAGTGGCGCGGGTGAACCGCAAAAAGCGGCCGATATTTTCCAGCGGTTAAAACCCTTGGCAGCTCAAGGCGCACCGTCACAAGATAATGCTTTAGTATTCCGTGATTCGGCCCGCTTAGCGCAATCACAGGGGCAACCGGCCACCGCTCAGGATGATTTCAAACATGCTATGGTGGCCAGCGGCATAGCGCCTAAGATTCCGGCAGATAATGACAGTTATACCTTGCTTACACGTAATCAGGTCACGGATGATTGGCTCAAACGTGGTATCCGTGCTGATGCGGCAGATCTGTATCGCCAGCAGGATACCCGCGTCACATTGGATCAAGACTATCAGCACTCGAGCGGCACCGAAGGGATTTCAGATCTCAGCGCTTTCAACACTATGTTGCAGGTGGATACGTCGCTGGCGGATGGTCGGGCGTTCTTCCGCACCGACACTGTGCATATGGATGCCGGCACCTTTGACAAAAATACCCGTTACAAAGCAGGTACTTGCTACCAAACTGTTATTCCTTGTCAGGCGAATTTACATCAACGGGCAACGGGCACCAGTGTCGCGGTGGGGTGGCAGAATGACAGTTGGGCCACGGATATTGGCACCACGCCAATGGGGTTTGAGGTGGTCGATGTGGTCGGCGGCTTGGCATACAGCAACAGCTGGAACCATATTGGCTGGACAGCCACGGCTTCTCGCCGGCCAATATCCAGTTCATTATTAGCTTTTGCCGGCACCAAAGACCCCAATACCAATCTCACTTGGGGGGGCGTCCGTGCCAATGGCGTCAGCTTGGGAGCCAGTTATGACCGGGGTGAGGCTGATGGGGTCTGGAGTGACTTAAGTTATCATTACCTCACTGGGAAAAATGTGGCCGATAACCAGCGGCTGCGCTTTATGACCGGCTATTACTACAAGTTAATCAATGAAGATAACCGCCGTTTTACCGTCGGTTTGAATGGCATGTGGTGGCATTATCAAAAAGACCTCAGCGGCTACACCCTGGGTCAGGGCGGGTATTATAGCCCGCAAAAATATCTGTCACTGGCTATCCCGGTAAACTATCGGCAGCGGACAGATAACTGGTCGTGGGAGTTGGGCGGGTCGGTATCTGTTTCACATTCCGCGACCAATGATCGGGCGCGTTATCCACTGCAAAATCTGCTCAACAATAGCTTGCAGCCTATTCCAGATCGCGGTAAACCCGATTATGGGGACAGCAGCAATGGTGTGGGTTACACCTTGCGAGCTTTGATTGAGCGCCGCCTGAGTTCTCACTGGACTCTGGGGGCCGGAGTCGATATTCAGCAAGCCAAAGATTATACCCCAAGCCATGCGCTGATTTACCTGCGCTACTCCATGGCAGGGTGGCAGGGCGACTTGGATATGCCGCCACAACCGCTAGTGCCTTACTCAGATTTTAAGTAATAGCCAGTCGCGCCTCTTGACATAAAAAAGCAACTTTAGAGTGATAAATAGCGCTTTGAAGTTGCTTTCCTGATAGGAAAAGACTGAAACCCACGATATTCTTCCCAACCGGTTTGGTTTCATAAGATAAAATCTCAGGGTTATCGAGTATACTCGGATAGCATCGATGAGTCGCCGCATCACTGTGGCAACAATTTTATTTTACTCAGTCAGAATGGGTGGGAGTGAGTTTGCGGGTAAGGCGTTCATTAACGATTAAACAAATGGCAGCGGTGGCGGTTGTCGCACTGGTTACCATCTGTATTTTTATCGTCATTCAGTTATTCCACTTTGTGCAGCAGCGCAAGGATGATTACGCCAAGCAGTTGGAGAGTATTGCCTATTCCGTTCGCCAACCGCTGTCTGCCGCAATCTTGAGCGTTGATATCCCCCAAGCCAAAAATATCCTCAATAATTTACTGCCCATTGGCATCCTGAGCCGCGCCGATGTGATTTTACCTAATCAAATTCAGGTATTACACGCAAACTTCCCTACGGAAAGGCCCGTGCCACGCTGGGCTAAACGTATTTTTTCTCTGCCGGTGCAGATAACGGTGCCGTTATATTCTCTGGAGCGGGTATCCGCCAATCCGCAGCCACTGGCACATTTAGTGTTACGGGCAGATTCATTTCGCCTATATCAGTTTATCCTCAGCACCTTGTCGGCGATGCTCTCGACTTATTTGCTGCTGGCATTGGTACTTTCGGTCTCTCTGGCCTGGTGTATTAATCGCCTGATTGTTCACCCATTGCGTGCGATCGCCAAAGAGCTGGAAAAGATTGGTCAACAAGGGGTGTTGAATCACCAACTGACTTTACCTGCTCATCATCAGGATGATGAACTGGGGGTGTTGGTTCACAATTATAATCGTAATCAACAATTGTTAGCTGAGGCTTATGCGGGGATGAGCAGCCCGCTGAGTACTGAATTACCTCTGCCACATAAAACCCTAAAACAATCGTCACAGGAAAATGACATTTTGCAGGCGATTGAAAAGCGTGATTTCGTCCTGTTTTTACAGCCGCAATGGGATATGGAAGCACCGCGAATTATTGGTGCTGAAGCATTGCTACGCTGGCGGCAGGCGGATGGTAGCTATCGTCTACCTTCAGAGTTTATCACTGACTCAGAAGAAAGTGGCGCGATGATACCGCTGGGCAATTGGGTGCTCGAGGAATCCTGCGGCATTCTGGCTGACTGGAAAGCTCGAGGGATTACCTTGTCGCTGGCGGTCAATATTTCCGGCTTACAACTACAATGCGAGAGCATCCTGACGCATCTGCAAACCATTCTCAGCCGTTATGATATTGACCCACGCCAATTGGTGCTGGAAATTACTGAGACTGCGCGTATTCAGGATCTCGACAAAGCGCTCATGTTACTGCGCGAATTACAAGGGCTTGGCTTATCTATCGCCCTGGATGACTTCGGTACAGGGTATTCAAGCCTGCAATATCTCAATCACCTGAAAAGCTTGCCGATCAATATCATTAAACTGGATAAAAGCTTTGTGAAGTATTTACCAGAAGATGATGTGATGGCGAGAATCATTAGCACCATCTCCGAGGTGCTGAAACTCCGCGTTATGGCTGAAGGCGTCGAGACGGACGAGCAGCGGCAATGGCTACTAAAACAAGGTATTCGCTGTGGTCAGGGCTTTTTATTTTCGGAGCCGTTATCACGCGAGGAGTTTGAAACCCGCTTTACCCTGCGCCCTTGATGCTACAGCGGTGTTAGCGGTCTTGTTGTAATACCAATGACTTTGGATAATATTCTTCGCCCTTGTGACGTCAAACTGATATTAGCTATCTTTATTAATAATACCGCGAAGAAAATATTATGCTGATATCTCTTTATCTTCTTTCGAAGCTATACAATATAACTCCCCATTGCGTCAAGACTATTTAATTCGAAGTAAAACCCCTCCGAAATAGCCTTAATCCCTTACTACACCTACGATATAACAAAAAACTTACAGTGCCATTGCATTAGTTAAAACTATTTACTTTGAACTAAATCACATAAATGGATATCAATTTTATTAATTTCGAACTATCGGTCATAGATCTCGGAACTTAATATCAAAATAAATAGAATGACGTTTCATAAGTGAGATTTTTATTTATCATAATAATTAATGTTATTTATTAAAATAAGGTAACTGTAATGAAATTTAAATTACTATCTCTGGCAATGGCATCACTTATCAGTACTAGCGCAATGGCCGTCACTATTGACTATCGTCATGAAACACAAGATCAAAGTGGTAATAATCACAAAGACCGCTTATTAATGTCCCACCGCTTTGCTAATGGCTTTGGGTTATCTTTGGAAGGCAAGTGGAAAAGCGCCAGTGACAAAGATAAGCCATTCCATGAAGGCGTGAGTAATGGTACTGAAGTCGTTGCCAGTTATGTGTATAAAATTGATAAAATATTCTCCATCGAACCGGGTTTCTCATTAGATTCAAGTTCGAGTGCTAACAGCTATCGCCCTTATCTGCGCGGGAAGGCTAATATTGTCGATGATCTCTCTATTTCATTACGTTATCGTCCTTATTACAAACGCACCAGCGCCAATATTAATACAAAAAAAGACACGTCTGAAAATGGTTATAATCTGACGAGTGTCCTCAGTTATAAAATCAACAAAGAATTCCAATTAGACTACGAGTTAGATTACAAACAAGCCAATAAAGCCGGTGTCATTCTAGCGGATAACGAAAATTACGATTGGACCCATGATTTTAAATTGACGTATAAGTGGGATAAGAACTGGTCCCCTTATATGGCTGTCGGCAATGTCTCTGGTAGTAAAAATACTGATGAACGCCAAACTCGTTATCGCGTAGGCGTCAAATACAGTTTCTGATCTATTACTGAAGTCATCACATTCTGACCTTTGGGGTCACACCTCGCTATAGCGATTTTTGACAGGTAACGAAGTCATGAAAAAAAGAGCGTTATTTTTGAGTATGGCAGCGCTAGCCACGTTGTATATTCCCGCCGGACAGGCAGCGGATACTGACCGCCTGACGGTGGTAAAACAGTATGTCGATAATGTGCTAAATAAGGCATCCGATACCTATCACGGTGATAAGCCGAGCCCATTATTGGCGGATGGTGTTGACCCCCGAACCGGGCAGCAACTGGAATGGGTATTCCCTGATGGCCGCCGGGCAGTATTATCAAATTTCTCAGCACAACAAAATCTCATGCGCGTCATGAGTGGTTTGAGCCAGCTTAGCGGTGATCCCCGCTATCAGAAACGCGCCGAAGATATTGTTCGTTATCACTTCCAGAATTATCAAGACCCAAGTGGTTTGCTGTATTGGGGCGGTCACCGGTTTGTTGATCTGAAAACCCTTCAACCAGAAGGGCCAAGTGAAAAAGAGATGGTGCATGAGCTGAAAAATGCTTATCCCTATTATGACCTGATGTTTAGCGTCGACAGTGATGCCACCGCGCGGTTTATCCGTGGCTTTTGGAATGCCCATGTTTATGATTGGCGTATTCTTGAAACCAGCCGCCACGGTGAATATGGCAAGCCGATGGGCGCACTGTGGGAAAGCAAGTTTGAGCAGCAGCCACCTTTCTTTGCTACCAAAGGGCTGAGCTTCCTCAATGCGGGCAATGACCTGATTTATTCTGCGTCCTTGCTCTCCAAACACCAGCAGGAGCCCGGCGCATTAGTCTGGGCTAAACGCCTGGCAGATCAGTATGTTTTACCGCGTGATGCCAAAACGGGCCTTGGTGTTTATCAGTTTACACAAGCTCTCAAACGCGAGGAGCCAACGGATGATGCCGATACCCATTCTAAGTTTGGCGATCGCGCTCAACGCCAGTTTGGGCCGGAGTTCGGCCCGGCAGCACTGGAAGGCAACATGATGCTCAAAGGGCGCACCAGCACCCTTTATTCTGAAAATGCCTTGATGCAGTTGCAGTTGGGTAAAGATTTGGGGCCTCAGGGGCAGGACTTGCTGAAATGGACGGTGGATGGCCTGAAAGCCTTTGCCAAATATGCCTATAACGATCAAGACAATACCTTCCGTCCGATGATTGCCGATGGGCAGGATTTATCCAATTACACCCTCCCACGAGATGGTTATTACGGTAAAAAAGGCACCGTGCTCAAACCATACAAAGCAGGTAATGAATTCCTGATTTCTTATGCGCGTGCTTATGCCATTGATAATGAACCATTACTGTGGAAAGTGGCGCGCGGCATTGCCAACGACCAAGGACTGGGTGATATCGGTACTGCGCCGGGCAAAGATGTAAAAGTGAAGATGGACACCACCAACAGTGATCCTTACGCGTTGTTTGCTTTGTTGGATCTCTACCAGGCCAGCCAGGTAGCAGATTATCGGCTACTGGCAGAGAAAATCGGCGATAACATCATCAAAACACGTTATATCGACGGTTTCTTCATGGTTTCTCCCGATCGCCAATATGCCGATGTTGATGCTATAGAACCTTATGCTCTGCTGGCTCTGGAAGCATCATTGCGCAATAAACCTCAGGCTGTGGCACCTTTCCTGAATGGTGCAGGCTTTACTGAGGGGGCCTACCGTATGGACGACGGTTCGTCGCGGATCTCAACCCGTGATAATGAACTGTTCTTGCTCAATGTGGGCGAGAAGCTACAACCGAACGGCCGTAAATAGTCCCGACAGTGGCCCGTGCTGGGGCCGCTGTTGGTAAAAAGTGCCGAGCAGCGGCTTCCCAGGGCCTGCTTGCCCGGCGCTTTTACCCACGGGTTTTCAGCGTCGTGATAAAGATAAACCGCCCCCTTGCTTCATCCTCAAAAGGGGGCCACCGTCCACTCAATATTTTTGCTCAAAAATTATTCATTTCTTGCATGTTCCACAACTGCCGATTGCTTCTTTTTTATCCTTTCTCATTACTCATCATTTTGGGTTAATTGTCTGGTTGATCTGACTGTATTCCGTTTATTGCTGCCGCTTGAAGCGTTTCAGTTCTTAATTTCGCATTTAGGGTGCAATCCAGTGCAACTAATAATTTCCATATTGTTATGAGGGTGTTATTTTCCGCGCAAGCACGGATAAAAAAGAAGTGTCACTCAATTATCACAGAGAGCAAAGCGACAGGCTGCCGTGTATTACTCCAAAAGGACATAGTTATGAAAGCTTCAATATTTAAAAGTCTTTATTTTCAAGTGCTAACGGCGATTACTTTGGGCGTGCTGTTGGGGCATTTCTATCCTGAGCTCGGCGCTCAGATGAAGCCTCTGGGTGATGGATTTGTTAAACTAATTAAAATGATTATCGCCCCTGTGATTTTCTGTACCGTTGTGACCGGTATCGCGGGGATGGAAAGTATGAAAGCTGTGGGCCGTACGGGTGCCATTGCGCTGCTCTATTTTGAGATTGTCAGTACCATTGCGCTACTGATTGGCTTGGTGATTGTTAACGTGGTGCAACCCGGTGCTGGTATGAATATCGACCCGGCGACACTGGATGCAAAAGCGGTTGCACTTTATGCTGAACAAGCTTCGCAACAAGGGATTGTGCCATTCTTACTGGATATCATTCCCAGCAGCGTAGTCGGCGCTTTTGCCAGCGGCAATATTCTGCAAGTCCTGCTGTTTGCTGTGCTGTTCGGTTTTGCCCTGCACCGCCTGGGTGAAAAAGGTCAGATTATCTTTAATGTTATTGAGAGTTTTGCCCGCGTTATCTTCGGTATCATTAATATGATCATGCGCTTGGCACCTCTCGGGGCTTTCGGGGCCATGGCCTTTACCATCGGTAAATATGGCGTGGGTAGCTTGGTGCAACTGGGCCAGCTCATTATCTGCTTCTATATTACCTGCGTGTTGTTTGTGGTGGTGGTGCTGGGCTCCATTGCGAAATTCAATGGTTTTAATATCTTCAAGTTTATCCGCTATATAAAAGAAGAATTGTTGATCGTGCTCGGGACATCCTCCTCGGAGTCTGTGCTACCGCGCATGTTGGATAAGATGGAGAAAGCCGGATGTAAGAAGTCCGTGGTGGGCTTGGTTATCCCGACCGGCTACTCGTTTAACTTGGACGGCACCTCGATTTACCTGACTATGGCGGCAGTGTTTATTGCTCAGGCAACCAATACCCATATGGATGTTATTCATCAGGTTACTTTACTGGTGGTGTTGCTGCTCTCCTCAAAAGGTGCGGCAGGGGTCACGGGCAGTGGCTTTATTGTTCTGGCCGCCACCATTTCTGCGGTGGGACATTTACCTTTGGCAGGTTTGGCACTGATTCTGGGTATCGACCGCTTTATGTCCGAAGCCCGTGCGCTGACCAATCTGGTGGGGAATGGGGTTGCAACTATTGTTGTGGCGAAATGGTGCAACCAATTGGATAACGACCAACTGCAAGCAGTGTTATCCAATAAAGCCTTACCAAATAATGAGATAAAAAACAGCGTTTCTCCGTCTTAACACCCCGATAACTCCCTATATTCTAAAAACTACCGGTGGCGAATCGTCACTGGTAGTCCCTCTTTATGATGCCCCGCGATAGCCTTTTTTGTGTGAATTACTATTTAGATACTATTTTTTACTCTGATGAGTGACATCGGCAAAAGCATGCGGTCTAACAGAATGGTACACTCCCAGCTCCAGTTTTTACGCGGGTGATAACCGTTGATTTTGCGCCCAATTATGACGGCATAACGATGCGCGTTTGAAAGCTGGGCTAATTTATTCATGTTTTCATGATTACCCTATTGCATGACGCCGGTATGTTACTTATTGGCGTTTGGCGTGAAAGCACAGATGGCTTACATGAATGACATGACGTTGCATCGTTTTAACATTGGATAGTTTATTAAGTAGGGGTTCACATGCAGGGCACCAGAATTCGTCTCATAGTTGGTGGGTTATTGCTGGCCGCCGCCAGTAGTAATGTGCAGGCTGAAGCACTACAACCCGATCCTGCCTGGCAGCAGGGGAAGTTAGAAAACGGGTTTTCATGGCAGTTGTTGGCAACGCCACAGCGCCCTAGCGACCGGATCGAGTTACGTCTGGTGGTTAATACAGGCTCATTATCTGAGAGTGCGCCACAGATTGGCTTTGCCCATTTGTTACCGCGTCTGGCATTAATGAGTAGCGCGAGTTTTACTCCTGCCCAGCTTCAGTCGCTATGGCAGCAAGGGGTCGATAGCGATCGTCCGTTGCCACCCGCTATTACATCTTATGATTTCACTTTATATAGCTTGAGCTTGCCCAATAACCGCCCTGATTTGCTGAAAGAAGCCTTGGCGTGGTTATCTGATACCAGTGGCAAGCTGGCCATCAGTGAGCAAACCGTCAATGCAGCGCTGAATAGTGCTGCTGATCCTATTGCTACGTTCCCGCAAAATATTCAGGAGCCTTGGTGGCGTTACCGGCTAAAAGGCTCTTCTCTGATGGGACATGATCCCGGTCAGCCAGTGGCAAAACCGGTAGATATTGAGAAACTGAAACAGTTTTATCAGCAATGGTATACCCCGGATGCCATGACATTGTATGTCGTGGGTAATGTCGATAGCCGCAGTATTGCCGCCCAAATCGGTAAAACATTCTCTGAGTTGAAAGGGAAGCGGGCGACACCGGCACCTATCGCGATGTTAGCGCCGCTACCGCCAGAACCTGTGAGTTTGATGAATGAGCAGGCGACACAAGACACATTATCACTGATGTGGGATACCCCTTGGCATCCTATCCAGGATTCTATTGCGTTAAGCCGTTACTGGCGCAGTGATTTAGCCCGCGAAGCATTGTTCTGGCATATTCAGCAAGTGCTGGAAAAAAGTGATCAGAAAAACCTGAAGTTGGGCTTTGATTGCCGGGTGCAATATCAGCGCGCTCAATGTGCTATTCATTTGAATACACCGGCTGAAAACCTGACCGCGGGCATGAGTTTCATTGCGCGCGAGCTGGCGAGCCTGCGTGCCAATGGCCTGAGTCAGGCAGAGTTTGATGCTTTGATGGTACAGAAAAACGAACAGCTCAGTAAGTTGTTTGCTACCTATGCCCGCACTGATACTGATGTTTTGATGAGCCAACGTCTGCGTTCACAGCAAAGTGGCGTGGTGGATATCGCTCCGGAACAGTATCAGAAGCTACGGCAGGCATTTTTGTCAGGTCTGACTTTGGCGGAGCTGAATCAGGAATTGAAACAGCAATTATCGCAAGATACCACGCTGATTCTGACGCAGCCAAAAGGTGAACAGGAAGTAAATGTGAAAGCATTGCAGGATGCGTATAACGCAATTATGACGCCACATACTGTGGTGCCAGAAGACGCGGCTCCAACAGTGGCTTCTGCGGAGGCAGCACCCGCGACACCTACCACGGCACAATAAATAGATATTTAGCAAACAATAAGCCCAGTATGGAATGTACCGGGCTTATTAATGTCATGCTGAAGGACGGGGAATCGTGCCGTTGGGGTCGTAGCGACGCAGTCGCCGGAGCGCCCCTAGGTGCGGTAAACCCTTCAGACTCTATGTTGAATCACACTACAGGCATGGCTGCCAGTGGGATGATTGCGCCACGATATTGAATCACGGTGCTGGCGGTTAAATGCCCACGCACGGCTGCGTCATGCGCGCTGCCACCGGTCAGGCGAACCGCCAGATAACCGGCACTGAAAGAATCCCCGGCCGCCGTGGTATCGACCACTTTATCTTTCGGCAGTTTAACCGCGGGAACATCATATTGGTGGGCTTCAAAGCCCTCTTTCACCCAGACGATGCAGGAATCTGCGCCGCGCTTGATAACAATTTCGCTTACGCCTAAATTCTGTGTGCGCTCAATCACTTGCTCTATGGGCTTCTCGCCCCACAGCATATCTTCATCATCCAATGTCAGGAAGGCGATATCCGTGCAGGTTAACATGTCGCGATAGGCTTGTTGTGTCTCTTCTTTGCTCTGCCACAGGCGAGGGCGGTAATTGTTATCAAAGATAACTTTCCCCCCATTAGCACGGCAGGCACGTAGCAACGTCAGCAAGCGCTGGCGAGAAGCGCTGTCGAGGATTGCCAAGCTGATGCCACTGAGATACAGATAATCAAACTTTTCCAGACGTTGGCAGATTTCATCCGCTTGTGGGCTGGTCAGCCAGAAACGTGCGGCGGCATCATTACGCCAATAATAGAAAGTGCGTTCACCGGTGCTATCAGTTTCAATGACATATAACCCCGGTAATTTATTATCCAGACGTTGAATGAGAGAAGTGTCGATGTTCTCTTGCTGCCAGGCGGCCAGCATCTCGTTACTGAAACTGTCTGTCCCCAGTGCCGTGACGTAATGTACATTCAAGTTCTGTTTGGACACCTGACGGGCAACATACACCGCAGTATTCAGCGTATCACCGCCAAAGCCCCGGCTGAGGTCGGAACCTTTTTGTGACAGTTCAATCATGCATTCGCCGATAACGGCAATATTTTTGCTGGTCATGGAAAGCTGGCCTGTGAGTCAAGAATGAAGATAAGGTTAGTCTCACTGCTGGCTTAGTCTGAGTCAATAGTATTAAAACGATGTTTTAAATTTTTTATGATGTAAGTCGGGAAACTGATAAGTTTCCCGCTATTTTGCACACATTTATGATCCTGAAAGTCATCATTCTAACCACAGTTAGGATGACTTTCGCAGGTCAGTCACACTGTGGCCGCCAATCCCCCAGTTATCTGTATCGACTTCATCAATCACCACCACGGTTGTCGCTGGGTTTTTGCCCAGAGTGTCGACTAATAGCTGGGTGACACCGGCGATCAGCTGTTTTTTCTGTTCCGCCGTCGCCCCTTCGCGCGTAATTTTAATATTGACGTAAGGCATGTTTATCTCCATTAAGTTCTTGGGTATGGCATTGATTAACCACTATAGATGGGTTAAATGTACCGCGCCAGCCCACTTGGCGCTGTAGCTATCTGGAAATAATAATCTGTCAGGCTGCTATATTCTGTTATGCGACGATATAAAGTTCTGGCCGCCTGAGTCGATAACATCTTCAGAAGAAAAACCGTTTATCACCGGGTGTCCTCAGTTGTCGGCAATACCCATCGCCGTAGCTGTTTGGTGCCCTAAAATATGGCGACTAAACTGATGATGACCAACAAAATATCAGGTTTACTTGCGCCATCCTTTGCCGCTATTGATCGAAATAAAGGACAGAGCTTCTGGCGGCAATGTCAGCGTCGGTATACTTTTCAACCTATCTATCGTACCTCTGGTGCGCTGCTGGCTATCGAGTTGCTTACGGCGGTTTTTCATCCCTCATCACCGGATACCCGCTTGAATCCGGAAGATTATTTTAGTGCCATTAGTATTCGCGCCCGTTTGGATGTGGTGCTTGAGCAGTTGAGTATGGTGAAGCAGTGGCATGAGATATTTGTGCATCACTCGGTGTTGGTCTCAATCAACATTGATGGTCAGGCACTCATGGCAATGCAGGATGATCAGCAGGCTAAGATGTTAATCGATGCCATGCCTTACATTCGTTTTGAATTGCTGGAGCATGTCGACACCTCTCTTGATACCCCCTTTGCGCGTATTGCCGAGGCAGACCGGTTATGGCTGGATGATTTTGGCAGCGGACTGGCGAATTTCACTTCATTCATTAGTTGGCGCTATGAGTACATCAAAGTGGCCAGAGATTTGTTTATCTTGCTGCAAGAAAGTGACGTCGGGAACCAGCTGTTTTTCAAACTGGTGACTTTAATGGGCAGCTATAGCAAAGGGGTCATTGTTGAAGGGGTGGAAACCTCACAAGAATGGGCGATGGTGCAGCAGTCTGATGCTGTTGCCGCACAAGGTTATTATCTCTCCCGCCCGACATCATTTGATCGTTTACAATCCCTTCCGATGCTATTTTGCGGCTAATTTTACTGCTCAATAAATAAGCGCTTATTCCTCCGGCACCCCATCCTGTCCCCTTCTCGACTATGATTAAAGTAGTTTTTTAATTCATACTATTAATTTGATGAGTATTGGCATGGAGTTGTTATGACCAAAACCGGAAAAGTGCTGGCGGGCATTGGCGGGGTTATTGTGTTGCTGTTGGCCGCCGTCATCGTGTTCATTATGACTTTCGATTGGAATCGCCTAAAACCCACCATTAATGAAAAAGTCTCGACTGAGTTGCAACGGCCTTTCGCCATTCGTGGCAACCTCGGGGTGGATTGGTCACGGAAAGGTGATGAGCCGGGTTGGCGCGGCTGGGTGCCGTGGCCGCATATTCATGCTGAAGATTTGGTGCTGGGTAACCCGGCCAATTTAGTCAGTGATAAAACGGCGGGTCAGGCCCATTCTGCGGCGGGCAACGCGGAGTCTACCGCATTCCCTACTGGGGAAATGGTCACTCTAAAGCGGGTCGATGCCAGCATTGCGCCGTTGGCACTACTGACGAAAGAGGTCTGGATACCGCGTATCTGGTTGACACAACCGGATGCTCACTTGTTGCGGCTGGCGAATGGCGAGAATAACTGGACCTTTAATCTGGCCAATAACACCGAAGAAGATAAGAGTACCGTTTCTGATTGGTCGGTGAATATTGATGATATTGTCTTCGATCGCGGCCAGATAAACTTGAAAGATGCGGTGCTGAAAGCGGATTTGCAGGTGGTGATTGATCCCCTCGGTAAGCCACTGCCGTTTGCTGAGGTGAGTGGCGCACGTAATGAGAAAAAAGAGAAGCAACCGGCTGAAAAAACACAAAATAATGCGCCCGATTTTGTCTTTGGCTGGAAAGTTGACGGTAAGTATCAGGGCCAGCCCTTAACCGGCAGTGGCAAAATCGGCGGTATGTTGTCGATGAGTGATGCCAGCACGCCCTTCCCCTTGCAGGCGGATGTCCGTTCTGGTTCCACTCGAGTGGCGGTGGCGGGGACATTAACCGACCCCGGTAATCTAGCGGGGCTGGATCTGCAATTGAAATTCTCTGGTGCCAGTTTGGATAATCTCTATCCGCTGATTGGTGTGTTATTGCCAGCTACGCCCCCTTACAACACCGATGGTCGCTTAATCGCGAGTCTCAAGCCGGCCGGTGGGGCGGTGTATCGCTACGAAAACTTTAACGGCAAAATCGGCGACAGTGATATTCATGGCAATCTGGCCTATACCGCCAGTCAGCCGCGGCCGAAATTAACCGGCAACATGTCATCGGATAAATTGCGCTTTGCTGACTTAGCTCCCTTGATTGGGGCGGATTCCAATCAGGAAAAAGCCAATCGCGGCGAGCGCAGCCGACAACCCAGCAATAAGGTGCTGCCGACTGAAAAATTCGATACTAAAAGCTGGGGCGTGATGGATGCCGATGTCACCTATGCAGCTAAACGTATCGATCGGGATAAATCATTGCCATTGACTGACCTGTCGACTCACGTGGTGCTCAATAATGGTGAGTTGCGGCTCGACCCACTGCGATTTGGCATGGCTGGGGGGGATCTCAATGCGGCTCTACGCTTGAACGGCAATAAAAGCCCTATGCAGGGTAAGGTTGATTTACATGCCCGCCGCCTGCAACTGAAAGAGCTGTTGCCGCAGGTGCAGGCGATGCGCAACAGTTTGGGCCAATTGAATGGCGATGCTTCCTTTACCGCCAGCGGTAACTCGGTTGCCGCTCTGCTGGCGACCAGCAATGGTCACTTGCGCTTGTTGCTGAACCAGCGGCTAATCAGCCGCAGCTTGATGGAGTTACTCGGCCTGAATGTCGGTAACTATTTGGTGGCGAAGCTGTTTGGTGACGATGAAGTCAAAATTAACTGCGCGGTGGCTGATCTTCAGCTGCGTAATGGTTTGGCGACGCCACGGCTGTTTGTTATTGATACCGAGAATGCCATTATCAACATTACCGGAAATATCAATTTTGCTACTGAGCGGTTGGATTTATCCATTGATCCGGAAAGCAAAGGGCTACGAATTTTAACCCTGCGCTCTCCGCTGTATGTGAAAGGCACATTTAAGCGGCCGGATGCGGGAGTCAAAGCCGCGCCTTTGCTGGCCCGTGGCGCAGTTGCTGCGGTGCTGGGTGTGGCGCTGACTCCCGCAGCGGCATTACTGGCACTGATTTCCCCCAGTGAAGCTGAAGAAAATCAGTGCACCCCATTGCTGCAAAAAATGAAGCAAAAGAAATAGCGAGTTAATGTGTCGGTGGTTGGGGCAGCAATTGGCAACTGTGATCTTGCAGTTCCTCCACCGATGCCCGCTGTAGCTTTATCAGCCCGGCTTTACTGGCGAGCAATAAAAACTGCCCATCGGGCAAGGCTGTCATGGCGAGACCATAACGGCCCATTTCATCTTTCGCGCCCGGCACTTCATCCGCTAACAAACGAAATGCCCCTGATTGCTGTAATTCTGCCGCCGTCGTCCGCCGCACCAGATAATCATGCCCTAATAAACCGCCGGGCAAGGGCTGCCACTGCTGACGGAAATTGGCCTCTTGTGCCGCCAGAGCTGTTTTGACCTGTGGCTTCAGACAAGAAATATGAATATGTAAATGATCCTGACTGCGGCCATATTTTGAATTGATGGCTAGCGAGATATCCGCATCATCAATGGGTGCGCCGTATTTATCCGCCATAAAGTGGCGAGCTTGCCAGGCATCAAAGACATAGTTGGGGCTGTTGGTGGCTAATAACTGCGGGCTTTCTATGCCGCTGATTTTTGCTGTCGGCATCAACAAATACTGTAATGGCCCGTGCCTGTCTTTGTACACCACGAACCCCGCGGGGATATCAACTTCGGCACAAGGTTGCGGATTATGCGCTGTTTCCATATGGGGCACACATTGCTGGCTTACTATTTTCCATAATGCATCCGCATTGCTAAAGCGTAATTTATAGCCAATGCCCAACAGGATAGCGCCCAGCAATATCAATAAAAACCACGGTTTTTTTAGATAACGAAACATTAGCTTCCCTTCACTTTCCATGATGAGCCACTAGTGTAGTGAGATATCCGTGGAGTGGGCAAACCCCATAATGCTTATTTATCATTATGGGGTGTTGACCTTAAACAGAAATGTGCGGGCTATTGCGGGGCCTTATTGTCCGGCTCTTGGGGGAGAGTGCCGTCTTCGGCATAGCGGGCGGTAGCTATCCAGGCGGCGCAAAATAAGGTCAGGCGGGCGAAAAAGTAGAAAAAGGCCATTAAGCCAATCACTGAACCAAAGGCGGCCCCAGACGGGGAACTGGCAAGGCGCGGCAGCATCATGGTCATGACAAATTTGATGATTTCAAAGCCGATAGCGGCAATTAGGGAGCCCCGCAATAGCGCTTTTTTCTTCGGCTTATGTCGCGGTAGAATCCAAAATATCCATAAAAATAACAGATAGTTAGCAGCGATGGAGATGGATAAAGCAATCAGTGTCATGACCGGCCGCAACCACTCGATCCCCCCTAATCCTAATGCATTAACAATCGCGGATTGCGCCGCTCCGGCGATAGAAGTCAGTGAAAGAGTAATAATCAGCGCGATAACTAAGCCAGTGAGTGAAATAAAATCACGGGCGTAGCGGTAATAGAATTTTTCCTGATCCTGTGGATTGCGCTCCCAGACATCCCGCGACTGGGCACGAATGGCTTCGCGCAAATTCCCCATCCAACTGATACCGGAATAAAGAGCAATCGCCAAACCGGTTAATCCGACGGTGGTGCGCTGCTGAATAGCGGTATTCACTGTGTTTTTGAGTGTGGCCGCCAGACTCGGGTCACTGATGGTATTCACAATTTTATTAATTAATTCAGCCAATAAATCGGGGTTAGAGGCGAGTACAAAACCCACAGCGGCAAAAGAAACCATCAAAATAGGGATCAGTGACAAAAATGAAAAATAAGTAATGGCGGCCCCGAACTGACTACCCAGCCGGTCATTGAAACGATCTGTTGCGCGGATAATATGGGCAATAGCGGGGTAAGCTTTTACACGGTCAGTAAGCCGTGCCATAAAGGAAATTGCTTTTTTGCCCGTTTCAATGCCAGCAGTCAGCGGTGCTGGGTTGCCTCGCGGTGCGTTCGGCATAATGCTCCTTGAGTATGTTAATCCATGCTTTATGCAGATGATTATGCTAAGAAATAGGATATAAAACAGCTGCTAATCTGTTGATAATAGCAGAGTCGATGCCTATCACAACCTTGCCTGCGGCTATGCTGCTGTGGGTGTCGGCCAGGATTCTGGTGTAGTCATAGATTTTATGTGTGCTCAATTATCATCACTGCTGTGGTGTCTGCCGTCAGCGCTTCAAAAATATGTTCTACATCAGCGGAATAACTGATGTAGTCGCCGCTATTAAGCTCCACTGCCTGATCAACTGGCCCGACTCTGGCTTTCCCTGAGCCGATAATCACATGTTCAATGGTGCCGGGCATATGGGCTCGGGAGCGCCTGGCTTCACCGGGTTGAACATTGATCCGATAAATATCTCGCTGCACGCCCGCAGGGCACGCCGCCAGTAACGTGGCGGTGTAGTTTGCCTGCTCGGAAACCGCAGCAATCCCTTCATGCGCTCTGATGACCTGAACATGCAAGCGCGGTTGGGCGATAAGCCGACTGACCGGGACATCCAGTGCCATTGCCAGTGACCAGAGGGTTTCCAGACTAGGGTTCCCGGCTCCGCCTTCCAATTGCGATAATGTTGATTTCGCGATACCCGCGCGTTTGGCTAATTCCGTCACCGTCAGCCCCAACTTCTCACGTTCCCGGCGGATAGAGGCAGAAAGCAAGCCAATCGGGGTTGCCGCATGGTCTGAGTTATCAAGCACAGAGTCAGTCATTGTTCACCATATCATTCATTTGTTCATCTTGACGAACAATTCAAAGTCGTTCACCATAATAGTCACTTGTTCATTTTAATGTATTACCTGTTGAGTGCCAAGCATTCAAATAGCAAAGCATCTGGGGAGAAAGGCTGATGAAACTAAAAACGCGTGGCGCAGTGGAGATGATTGCCGCCATGCTTATCTCCGGCACCGTAGGCTGGCCGGTGATTGCCTCAGAGCAACCTGCGGTAACCGTTGTATTCTGGCGCTGTGTATTTGGTGCTTTAGCCCTATTTATTATCTGTGCCATGTTAGGTTTGCTCAAGCGCGGGGTGCTCACTCGACAACAGATTGTTATTGCCATCATCGGCGGGATTACGCTGGTATTAAATTGGGTTTTACTGTTTGGCGCGTACTCTTATGCTTCCATTTCGGTGGCGACGGTGACTTACCACACTCAGCCCTTTATGTTGGTTGGGCTGGGTGTGCTGTTTTTCGGTGAGAAATTAACCGCAAATGTGCTCTGTTGGCTGCTGGTGGCTTTTGGTGGGATGCTGTTTATCATTATCGGGCAGCAGGGGGGGATCACCTTGGGTTCCGACTATCTCATCGGCATCGCGATGGCGCTGGGGGCAGCCTTGATGTATGCAGTGACGGCCGCCATTATCAAACAGTTAAAAGGCCTGCCCCCCCATCTAATCGTGCTGATTCAGTTAGTGGTCGGCGCAATTTTATTGTCCCCTTTTGTGGTCTGGTCTGATTTACCGCTGCCGGGGAGTACATGGGGATTACTGTTGATTATCGGCGTTATTCACACCGGGCTGATGTCCTCGCTGTTATATGGCGCGATTCAGAAAATACCGACCAGCCTGGTTGGCGCGCTCTCTTTCATCTACCCGGTGGTGGCGATTATTGTCGACTGGCTAGTGTTCGGTCACCGCCTGAGCGCCGTGCAAATGGTGGGGGCTAGCGCAATCCTACTGGCGGCGGCGGGGATGAATTTTGGCTGGAAACTGATGGGGAATCGCTCGCACGAAAGTCAAAAATATTCTTGAAGATAATATTGAAAGCAATTTGTCCTAAGCAATAAAAAAGGCTACAAACCCTGCGGTTTATAGCCTTTTAAGGTTTATTAAAAAACCTTAGCGCATAGTCACAAACTCTTCAGCAGCGGTCGGGTGGATAGCGACCGTGTTGTCGAAATCTTTCTTGGTTGCGCCCATCTTCACGGCGACCGCGAACCCTTGCAGGATTTCATCCATACCAAAGCCAATGCCGTGAATGCCGACAATCTTCTCTTCCGGCCCTGCGCAGACAAGCTTCATCCGACATGGCTGGCGGTGCTGAGTCACGGCACTGTACATCGCGGTGAAAGACGATTTGTAGACTTTCACTTGGTCGTCGCCAAACTTCTCGCGCGCTTGCGGTTCAGTTAGGCCAATAGTGCCGATCGGTGGGTGGCTGAATACCACAGTCGGGATATTGCTGTAATCCAGATGCTCGTCCGGCTTATTATTGAACAGGCGCTCGGACAAACGGCGACCGGCGGCAACCGCCACTGGGGTCAGCTCAACGGCACCGGTATTATCGCCAACTGCGTAGATACCTTTAACGTTAGTATTCTGGAACTTATCGACTTCGATATAGCCTTTTTCATTGGTTTTGACACCGCTGGCAGCCAGATTCAGGTTATCAGTTGCCGGTTCACGGCCGATGGCCCAAATCAGATGGTCGACAGTTACTTCAGTGCCGTTTTCCAGTTGCAGTGTCAGGCTGCCATCCGCATTCTTGATAACCGCTTTCGGCACTGCTTCAGTATGCAGCTTTGGCCCTTCGGTGTTCATCACTTCCAGCAGGGTTTCAACAATCAAGGGATCAAAAGTACGCAGTGGTGCATGTTTACGCACAAATAAATGTGTTTCTGTGCCTAACCCATTGAGCACGCCCGCGATTTCTACCGCGATATAACCGGCACCGACCACCGCAACGCGTTTTGGCATTTCGTCCAATTCGAAGAAACCATCGGAGTCGATACCATACTCAGCCCCTGGAATATCCGGATGACTTGGGCGACCGCCGGTGGCGATCAGGATGTGATCGGCGGTAATCTTCTCACCATTCACTTCCACAGTATGCGCATCCACAAAACGCGCAAAACCATGAATAACATCCACTTTGTTATTACTTAAGCCACGGTCATAAGACTGATGGATACGATCGATGTAAGCAGTACGATTGGCAATCAGCGTTTTCCAATCGAAATGATTCACGGTGGTGTCGAAGCCGTAATCCGGGCCATACAGTTTAATGGCTTCCGCAATTTGCGCCGCATGCCACATCACTTTTTTCGGTACACAACCGACATTTACACAGGTGCCACCGAGCTGTTTAGCTTCAATTAGCGCACATTTTTTGCCATACATGGCTGCCCGGTTGATAGACGCGATCCCGCCACTGCCACCGCCAATTGCTAGATAGTCGTAATGTTTGGTCATCAGGGTCATTTCCAAGTCGTTTAAAAAATTGCCTATCAGTGTAGCGCTTGATAACGCTTTGTGCATCAATGGCTCTGATAGGCGATTCATTTATGAAAGAATTATTCCAGTGCTATCTATACCAAAATAATTCGAGTTGCAGGAAGGCGGCAACTGAGTAAATCCCCAGGAGCTTACACAAGTAAGTGACTGGGGTGAGCGACGGCAGCCAACGCATCTGCAGCTTGAAATATGAAGGGTATATTATTCCGGCACTACCCATTTCACCAGCGTATGGCCATGGCCAGACGGCACCAATGCTTTGTGCAGCCATGGCAACAGCGTATTCATTTGCTGTTCCAGCTTCCATGGTGGGTTAATCACAATCATACCCGAGGCGGTCATACCGTGTTGGTCACTGTCTGGGCGAACGGCCAATTCAATTTGCAGAATACGGCGGATGCCCGTGGCTTCCAGATCCCGTAATAAACGTTTGACTTGCTGGCGTAAAACCACCGGATACCATAGTGCATAAGTGCCCGTTGCAAAGCGTTTATAACCCTCCTGAATGCCTTTTACCACATCCTGATAATCGGTTTTCATTTCATACGGTGGATCGATAAGAATCAAGCCACGGCGTGATGGCGGCGGTAACTGTGATTTAAGCTGCTGATAACCATCCGCTCGTTGGACTTTAGCGCGCTCATCTTTGGCAAATTCATTGCGCAACAACGGGTAATCACTCGGGTGCAGCTCAGTCAGATGGATTTTGTCGTATTCACGCAGTAAATGGCGAGCAATCAGCGGTGAGCCGGGGTAATAACGCAACTTCTCACCACGGTTAAAGTAATTGATTGCACTCATATACGGGGCTAAATCAGCAGGTAAATCATCACGTTGCCACAGTTGGCCGATACCCTCAAGATATTCACCTGTGCGCTCTGCATGCTCGCCACTTAATTGATAGCGGCCGGCACCAGCATGGGTATCCAGATAAAGGAACGGTTTTTCTTTTTCTTTCAAAGACTCAATAATCAGGCTTTGAACAGTATGTTTAAGAACGTCGGCATGGTTGCCAGCGTGAAAACTATGGCGGTAACTGAGCATTTTATTTTAACCAATTGATATTTAGCACATTGCGGCAGTGTTTCTTGCGATCTTTCTGGGTGGATGCGACAAAGCATCGCCGTTATAAACCGCAGCCAACACATTATGGCAACTAGTATAAACTGTCTGGTGGATAAAAAGTGAAAAGCATTAATTTGTGATGAATACCTCCCCGGATACAATGGATATAATCATGGTAGTGATGCCGCCAGCCATTGATTTTCATGCTGACAGACCTCATGTTGTTTGTTCACACATTAATTCATACATAATCTATTATTCGTCGCTGGACTGCTTCTGGCGTTGGTATTCAAAAAATAATCAGGACAACCCTATGACAAATCCGCTGTTGACCCCGTTCTCCCTGCCGCCATTTTCTGCTATTCGCCCTGAAGATATCGTGCCTGCGGTAAAATCCGCTCTGGATGAATGCCGTCAAGCGGTGGAGCGGGTCGTCGCCCAGCCAGGCCCTTTCACCTGGGATAACCTGTGCCAGCCATTGGCGGAATCCGATGACCGCTTATCGCGCATTTGGTCGCCAGTTGGGCATCTGAACTCCGTCAAAAATAGCCCGGAATTGCGCGCGGCTTATGAACAAAGCCTGCCGCTGCTGTCGGAATACGGCACCTGGGTGGGGCAGCACAAAGGTTTGTATCAGGCCTATGTCAGCTTGAAAGAAGGGCCAGGGTTTGATGCATTGACCGCGCCACAGCGCAAAGCGGTGGAAAATGCACTGCGTGATTTCCAATTATCCGGCATTGGTCTGGAACCTGAACAACAAAAACGTTATGGCGAAATCGTGGCCCGTTTGTCTGAGTTGGGCTCGACTTACAGCAATAATGTGCTCGATGCCACCATGGGCTGGAGCAAATTAATTACCGATGTCGAGCAACTGAAGGGCTTGCCGGAAAGTGCATTGGCCGCCGCTAAAGCCATGGCTGAAGCCAAAGAACAGGACGGCTGGTTACTGACGCTAGATATGCCGAGCTACTTACCGGTACTGACTTACGCCGACAATGCTGAATTGCGCGAAGAAATGTACCGCGCCTTTGCCACCCGTGCTTCTGATCAGGGGCCGAATGCGGGCAAGTGGGATAACAGCGAAATCATGGCCGAAATTCTGACTCTGCGTCATGAATTGGCCCAATTGCTCGGTTTTAGCAGCTATGCGGATAAATCGCTGGCGACCAAAATGGCCGAAAGCCCGCAGCAAGTGCTGGGCTTCTTAAATGATTTGGCAAAACGCGCGCGCCCACAAGCGGAAGAAGAACTCGCGCAGTTACGGGATTTTGCTGAAAAACATTATGGTGTCAGTGAGTTAGCCGCGTGGGATATCACCTATTATTCCGAGAAACAAAAGCAGCATTTGTTCTCCATCAGTGACGAGCAATTACGGCCTTACTTCCCAGAACAGCGGGTGGTAGAAGGGCTGTTTGAAGTGGTGAAACGTATTTATGGCATTACTGCCAAAGAGCGCCAAGATGTCGATACCTGGCACCCAGATGTGCGTTTCTTCGAGTTATATGACGCCAGCGGCGAACTGCGCGGCAGTTTCTATCTGGACTTATACGCCCGTGAACACAAGCGCGGCGGTGCCTGGATGGATGATTGTGTTGGTAGTCTGCGGTTGGCCAATGGCCAATTACAAAAACCGGTTGCTTATCTGACCTGTAACTTTAACGGGCCTGTCGGCGGCAAACCGGCATTGTTTACTCATAATGAAGTGACCACGTTGTTCCATGAGTTTGGCCATGGTTTGCATCATATGCTGACCAAAATTGATACCGCGGGTGTTTCTGGGATCAATGGTGTGCCGTGGGATGCGGTCGAATTGCCAAGTCAGTTTATGGAGAACTGGTGCTGGGAGCCGGAGGCGCTGGCGTTCATTTCCGGTCATTACGAAACCAACGAGCCATTGCCACAAGAGATGCTGGATAAACTGTTGGCGGCGAAAAACTATCAGGCGGCGCTGTTTATCCTACGCCAACTGGAGTTCGGCTTGTTTGATTTCCGTATGCATTACGAGTTTGACCCGCTGACCGGTGCGCAGATCTTGCCTGTTCTGTATGAAGTGAAAAAACAGGTGGCAGTGGTGCCATCGCCAACGTGGGGCCGCTTCCCACATGCCTTTAGCCATATTTTTGCCGGTGGCTATGCTGCTGGTTATTACAGCTACTTATGGGCGGAAGTGCTCTCGGCTGATGCTTTCTCGCGCTTTGAGGAAGAAGGCATTTTCAATGCCGCAACCGGCCAGTCGTTCCTTGACAATATTCTGTCCCGTGGCGGCTCCGAAGAGCCAATGACCCTGTTCAAGCGCTTCCGTGGCCGTGAGCCGCAGTTGGATGCTATGCTGCGCCATTACGGTATTAAGGGCTAGAATGTGTCACAGGTAAGTATTTGTTTATTGTCTGAAGCAGGCGCCGATCCCGGCGCCTTGTCTATTCTGGCTGAACGCTGGGGTTTGGTGTCTGACGAGCAATCAATTATGGCGTTGGTGCTAACACCTGAGCGCCTTGAGCTGCGCAAGCGCGATGAGCCGAAACTCGGTGGCATTTATGTTGATTTCGTTGACGGCACGCTAGCCCATCGCCGTAAATTTGGTGGCGGGCGCGGTGAGGCTGTCGCCAAAGCGGTAGGGATCAAAAAAGGCTATCTTCCGCACGTGGTTGATGCTACCGCAGGCCTGGGGCGGGATGCTTTTGTATTAGCGGCACTGGGCTGCCATGTGCAAATGTTGGAGCGCAATCCGGTGGTCGCCGCATTGCTGGATGATGGTTTGCGCCGCGGTTATCAGGATGCCGAGATTGGCCCGTGGTTACGTGAGCGGCTAACATTGTTGCATGCGTCCAGCTTAACTGCGTTGGCGGATATTGAACCGCGGCCGGAAGTGGTTTATCTCGACCCAATGTATCCGCATCGGCAAAAAAGTGCATTAGTTAAAAAGGAAATGCGGGTGTTCCAATCGCTAGTGGGCGCTGACGAAGATGCCGATGGCTTACTGGCACCGGCGCGGGCATTGGCGACCAAACGGGTGGTGGTTAAGCGCCCGGATTATGCAGAACCTTTGGCGGGGATGACTGCGCAGGGCGCAGTGACCACCAAAAGCCACCGTTTCGATTTATATACCCATCTTCCTTGACGCCGCAGCGGTGTTAGCGGCACTCACTTACCCGAATCACTGACTTGTGTCAGCTCATCGGGATGCGTTTGTTTGCTGCCTTGCTGCAACGCCAATGACTTTGGGTAATACCCATCTTCCGAGAGCGAGTGGTCGAGGTTTTTCAACAGCCTGAAGCGGCGGCAAATTATTGCTGTCGCTTTTGATTTTAAGTATTCAATATTATGTCGTGAGCAGCGGGTTGATGATAAAGTTATTTAACGTGAGTTGATGTTTGCCGGTGAGCTTGATCATCATGTCGGCTTCATGCAGCTTATTATCAAAATCAACCATTAAATAAGTTATATCTCTTACTTCATCATATTTCTGCATTATTTCTGTCTGACCACTAAAACTGAATTTATCAACTAGAGCAATATCTTCATTACCATATATAAGTGGAGATAAATCTATTTTATCTTCACCTGATTTGAAATCATGAATAGTGTCAGCAGATGTGGTTAAAGAATCTTCAATATGGTGGTAGGTAAAAGTATTATTTCCCTTACCCCCCCAAAGATGATCGGCTCCGTTGCCACCTGATAATTTATCATCGCCGTCCCCACCCGCCAGTACATTAACTTCCTTATTACCCCATAATTGATCATTGCCACAACCACCAATAGCATTTTCTATCACCACCCCATAGGCAATGGAGATATTGCCTTTTAGCCCCCCAATATGAGAGAAGCTGCCTGCGGTGAGATTAATAACCTGATCTTGGGTTTGATAAGAGAAATCAAGAGTATCAATACCGTCTGCATCCCATATACAAAGTATGGGGGCATGGCTGGAATAGGTATAAATGTCATTCCCGGTTCGGGTGCTCATATTCGGGCCATAAAGATATTGGAGTGCGGCGATATCATATAGTTGTGGCGTGTATGCATAATGCCCACCATAGTCGGCATCTGAATACCATTCAGAGTAATAGCTCATGACGCTTTTTTGTTGTGTCAGCCTAACAGTATCATGAGTGTGTTTCAGGCCAAGAGTATGCATGATTTCATGAGTAAAAACGCGCCCACCATAGTTTGAGTGGGTGGGGGTAAGATTCTCCGGGAAATCAGCATTAATACACACCGGGCTGAGATTTCTTTGATTAGGACTATAGGCATAACCTGCGGCACTGATAGGTTGCTCGGGGTGGACATTGACAATGGGAATATTAGCGTTAACACTTTCATTAACTTCAATGAATCTGATGTTTGCCACATCGGATATGCTCTGCATCGCGATTCTTGTCTGCGATATTTGCCACTGATTAAGCGCAGAAATCGGGCCGTCATTCTTGAGTCGATAATAATGATACTCTTGAGAAATACTCTGCTTAAATGAATAAGTCACAGCGGTCATGTTGTGATTATCTTTATTTTCCCATTTGTATTCATAGACTATTGCTGAGAGTTCCATATTGTTTGGCATATTATTAATACTTATTTTATCATTGCTATTTATAACGTCAGTGTGAGTTTTTAAATATTCCTTTAACATTCCCATTCCTTAATCATTAAAAATGAATTATTTTAATATCTATTAATCCGAGAAGGGAATGTCACTGATTAGGTTCTTATTTTAAATAAGCGAAATCTTAAAGAGAAATTTTAATATGAATACGTTGGATTATATAAATACGATGGTTGAATGCCATTGGGTAAAAACATCCCATATTCTTATCAATGCTTATCTCAAAGAATATGGGTGTTTTATTATTTACAGCACGCCTTGGGCCAGCATGGCATCTGCCACTTTGACAAAGGCCGCAATATTAGCACCATGAACATAGTGGGTTTGCTTACCGTCACCGCCATACTCGACACAGGATTGGTGAATATCCAGCATGATGTGGTGCAAACGAACGTCAACTTTCTCTGACTTCCAGCTCAGGCGGGCCGCATTCTGGGCCATTTCCAGACCTGAGGTCGCAACGCCACCGGCATTGGCCGCTTTACCCGGTGCAAACAGAACGCCGGCATCCAAGAAAGCATCAGTGGCCTGAATGGTGGTCGGCATATTAGCGCCTTCAGCGACGGCTTTAACCCCATTGGCAATCAACTGACGGGCGGCAGGTAAATCCAGCTCGTTCTGTGTTGCACAAGGCAAGGCGATATCAACCGGAACACTCCACGGCTGTTGGCCCGCTAAATAGACCAGATTACGTTCGCGGGCATAATCTTCAATGCTGCCGTAACGTTTATTTTTAATCTCGGCCAAATGGGCCAATTTTTCTGGCGTAAAGCCTTCTTCATCAACCACAGTACCACAGGAGTCAGAGGCGGTAATGACTCGAGCGCCCAGCTCCATGGCTTTTTCGATAGTGTATTGAGCCACGTTACCCGCACCGGAAACAGAGACTCTTCTGCCTTCAAAACCTAAACCGTGGCGCTTGAGCATGGCGTCGGTGAAATAAACTAAACCATACCCCGTGGCTTCCGGGCGAATAAGACTGCCGCCGAAAGAAAGCCCTTTGCCGGTGAAAACACAGGCGGTGTTATTGGACAGTTTCTTCATCATGCCGGACATAAATGCCACTTCGCGGCCACCAACACCAATATCACCCGCAGGAACGTCAGTATCCGGGCCAAGATGACGATAAAGCTCAGTCATCAGTGCCTGACAAAAACGCATGACTTCCGCCTGACTTTTCCCTTTCGGATTAAAATCAGAACCGCCTTTACCACCACCCATTGGTAATGTTGTTAGGGCATTTTTAAAAGTTTGTTCAAAACCCAGAAACTTAAGAATGGATAAGTTTACTGATGGATGGAAGCGCATTCCGCCCTTATAAGGGCCAATCGCTGAGCTAAACTGAACACGCCATGCGCGGTTAACCTGAACCTTACCTTGGTCATCAGTCCAGGCAACGCGGAACTGAATGACTCGCTCTGGTTCGACTAAACGTTCCAATAGGCCTTGTTCACGGTAATGAGGGTTTTGCTCCAGAAAGGGCCAAAGTGAGGTGAAAACTTCACGGACAGCTTGGAGATATTCTGGTTGGTTGGCATCACGTTGTTGTAAAGATTCTAAAAATGACTCCAGAGAGTTTAAACAATTCATCACTAATAATTCCTTGTACCCATTGAGACTCTCCTAACAGATTTTTGCGGTCTATTATTATTATCCAAAATAGTGAGGAGACGATGTTGTGCATCTTCGACTATATCACTGGTTTATATTCATGCCGCAAGTGATTTTGACAAAAACTTAGCAGGGTTATTAATGTGTGGAGATATAGGGTGGGCGTGGGGTTCAGCATAAAAAACGCCCGCTAAAGGCGGGCGTCATGGGTGATTAATGCTAAATTAATGCTGTTTAGTAGCTTAATCGTCTCCATTAGTCTCATCATCGCGCAGTGGTACGATGAGCATATCGACATGAACGGTATTGATCAGTTGGCGTGCTGAAGACATCAACTTGCTCCAGAAATCCTGATGATGGCCGCATAATACTAAGTCCATATCGTATTTCTTAATGGCATCAACCAAGACCTGACCCAAATCACCACTGCCACTCAGCGTTTGCTCAATGGGGTACCCGGCATTTTGAGAAAGTTCGGTCAATGCATTGTGCGTTTCTTCAGAAATGCGTTTCTGCATATCGCCAAGATTAACGTCGATCAGGCCGGTATAAAGATCTGAGTAGTTAACATCAACATGGATCAAGGAAACTTTGGCATTGTACGGTTTGGCCATAGAGACCGCTTTTTCCACCAACACCTTACTTTCCGGAGATAGGTCAACCGCAATCAGAATGTGTTTGTAAGCCATAAGTAAACTCCTTCCATAATGTTAATTAATGGGTAAGCAAACATTCAACCGTTGAACGGGTGCTAACGCGATATCGACATAGTACCATTATGACCCCTAATTGAAGTGTTTCACGGATCACAACACACTGTTTTGATGATGATCACTAAAGTCTGTGTATATCTTTTACACGAATGTCCCATCAAGCTCTACCGTGCATGGCCCTAATATAGGGTCATATTGATTGAATTTAAAGCAGTTCATTATCCTAAGTATAGCGCTGATTAGGTATCATGATGGACGTAATTTCATATTTACTACGCAAATACTCCCTGTAAAAAATGGCGATTTAATTAATATAGTCAGTTAAGAAAGCTTAATATTTAGCCAGTTTTAGTAGGGAATAAAAGCATTTCTGCACGAGAAAAGTTTGTTATAAGTTAATACTAATTGATACTTAACAAACCCCAAAATAGGCTTAATTTAGAGATTATCAGGCTATTTTTCATTTCATTTCCTACACTCATAAAGGGAGTCCAACACGTTCGGATCGTGTGTCGAGGGAATAATGCATCGAGCCACAATCAGAAAGCGAACGATAGGGGGTGGCTTTTGAAGCCCTGGGGGTGTTTGTATCAGCTAGAGTGAGCGATGGCGCAAGGGTTCAGGGGAACACAGACCTAATGCGGGTAATATCGCTGGGAGGATGATTATGATCAGTACCGTCGCGCTTTTTTGGGCTTTGTGTGTGGTATGTGTGATTAATATGGCGCGTTATTATTCATCACTGCGTGCTTTATTAGTGGTATTACGGGGTTGCGACCCGTTGCTGTATCAGTATGTTGATGGCGGTGGATTTTTTACCTCCCACGGTCAGCCGAGTAAACAGATTAGATTAGTTGGCTATATCTTTGCCCAACGTTATCTGGATCATCATGACCCGGAGTTTATTCGCCGTTGTGAAAGGCTACGTGGGCAATTTATCCTGACTAGCGCATTATGTGGTTTGGTCGTGGTCAGTCTGGTGGGCTTAATGTTGTGGTATTAGTATGAGCTTCTGGCAAAAAAACATGTAAAAAGGCGACCTGATAAGGCCGCCTTTTATTTGCTTTTAACCCAGTGTTATCACCATTTTATATCATCAGGGTTCCGCTCAAAGCGCCCTGTGAATGTAATAAATTTTCTGGATTTAGATAAACTTCAACGCTATCCAGTACAACCCACCGGAAAGAAGAATAGAGATTGGCAAGGTTAATACCCACGCCAACATAATATTCTTCACTGTCTTACTCTGCACACCACCACCATCCACCAACATGGTGCCGGCAACAGCTGAAGAGAGCACTTGAGTTGTCGATACTGGCATACCGGTATAACTTGCAATACCGATGGAGACCGCCGCAGTCATCTGGGCAGAAACCCCTTGCGCGTAGGTCATGCCTTTCTTACCGATTTTTTCACCGATAGTGACTGCCACACGTTTCCAGCCGATCATGGTACCCAAAGACAGGGCCAGAGCGACGGCAACGATAATCCAGGTTGGTGCATATTCCACAGTTTCTAACAAATCTGTCCGCAGATTATTGAGGAAACGGCGGTCTTCAGCACTGGTTTCTGGCAGTTTGGCGACAGTCCCTGCGGTTTCTGCGACACACATCAACAAGCGACGCATATGGCTACGTTGATCGACCGTCAGGTCATCATAGCTTTGCAGGTTCGCCAACAGCGCCTGCGCATTATCAATCGCTATCATGGCGCGTGAGCTATCGCAGTGGAACTGTGCCGGTGTATTCGGCAATGTCTCTGGTGTTGGCACCAGTGGCTTCAGCGCGACAGCATGAGGTAATACTTCAACATGCTGCTGATAATATTGTTGCAGATGAGTTACTGCATCGCGGGTGCGGGCAATATCATAGCCTGTTGCATTCATATTCACGACGAATCCAGCGGGAGCCACGCCAATTAATACCAGCATGATCAAGCCAATCCCTTTCTGACCATCGTTAGCGCCGTGAGAGAAACTCACGCCAATAGCCGATATGATCAGTGCTGTACGGGTCCAGAATGGCGGTTTACGTTTACCGTCTTTCTTTTCACGTTCCGCAGGTGTCAGGTGAATACGTTGCTGCTTTTTGGTTCCGTTCCAGTAACGACGTAACAGGAACACCATCAAACCGGCAATAACCAAACCCACAATTGGGGATAAGATTAATGACAGGAAGATTTGAATCATCTTAGGAACGTTCAGCGCATCGACAACAGATGTGCTGGTCATTAATGCATTGGTTAAACCAATACCGATGATTGCACCAATCAGCGTGTGCGAACTGGAGGCGGGGATACCGAAATACCACGTGCCCAAATTCCAGATGATCGCCGCCAACAGCATAGAGAAGACCATCGCCAGCCCATGTGCTGAACTGACATTTAACAGCAGATCAGTAGGCAATAAGTGAACAATGGCATAAGCCACGCTCAAACCGCCCAGCATCACGCCGAGGAAGTTAAACACCCCTGCCATCACGACAGCCACCTGTGAACGCATGGCGCGGGTATAAATTACGGTTGCAACCGCATTGGCTGTGTCATGAAAACCATTGATGGCTTCGTAAAACAGCACAAACAACAAAGCAAGAACTAACATTAGGCCGGTATGGAAATCCAGGCCAGCGAAAAGATGCAGCATAAGCGTTACGCCAGTTTGTGGACATGAACGCGGCGCATTATCAGTGACAATGGGGGGTGGGGAAAAGGAAAATATGACCTTTTTTTGACATGACCGCAGATGAATTGGTCTTTTTGAGCAACATATGCATGTTATATCAGCAAGTTACTTAGTTTTACCGTATGAGACATTTTCTTACTATAGCTTCCTGCCAGCGGGCGACTTACAATCTCCCGCCGCTAATTTATCAGTCGAATGAATAAATAGTATGCGGATTGGCGGTAAAGCGAACAATTTTGTAGTGATGATGATTTTACTCAGTGAGGCCCAGTGTGGAACAGTTTGATGTGGTAGTGATAGGCGCAGGTGCTGCGGGCTTATTTTGTGCGGCTCAGGCCGGGCAAGCTGGGTGCCGGGTATTGTTGGTTGATAATGGCAAAAAAGCAGGGCGCAAGATACTGATGTCCGGCGGTGGCCGCTGTAACTTCACCAATATGTTTGTCGAACCCGCAGCCTATCTCTCACAAAACCCTCATTTTTGTAAATCTGCTTTGGCGCGTTACACCCAATGGGATTTCATTGATTTGATGAATCGCTACAATATTGCCTGGCATGAGAAAACACTGGGGCAACTGTTTTGTGATGATTCTGCCCAACAAGTGGTCGAGCTTTTGCTGAAAGAGTGCGAATTGGGGCAAGTTACGATTCGATTACGCAGCGATATTCTGTCAGTTGAAAAAAACGATGCTGGTTTCTTATTGCAAATTAATGATGCAAAAGTGAGCGCTCACTCACTGGTGGTGGCTTCAGGTGGGCTCTCTATGCCGGGATTGGGTGCCTCTCCCTTTGGCTATAAACTGGCAGAACAGTTTGGCTTGAAAGTTTTGCCGACGCGCGCAGCTTTGGTTCCGTTCACTTTACATAAACCGTTGTTGGAGCACCTGCAAACACTTTCTGGTGTTTCAGTACCAGCGGTAGTGATGGCAGAGAATGGTGTCAGTTTCCGTGAGAGTATTTTATTTACTCATCGTGGACTTTCTGGCCCGGCCATTTTACAACTTTCAAGCTATTGGCAGCCTGGAGAGTATGTGAGCATTAACTTACTTCCTGATACTGACTTAGAAACTTTCCTTAATAATGAGCGGCAAGCACACCCCAATCAGACCTTAAAAAACACACTGGCTCAGTTGCTTCCTAAGCGGTTGGTGGAATGCCTCCAGACTTTGGAGCAACTGCCGGATGTCACCTTGAAACAATTAAATGTGCCGCAGCAGGCCGCGTTAGTGGCTAATTTGCAACAATGGCGGGTGCAACCTAATGGCACGGAAGGTTACCGTACTGCTGAAGTGACAATTGGTGGTGTAGATACTCAAGAGCTCTCCTCCAAGACGATGGAGGCTCATAAAGTGCCAGGGTTATACTTCATTGGCGAGGTTGTTGATGTTACCGGCTGGTTAGGGGGCTATAACTTCCAATGGGCCTGGAGCTCAGCTTGGGCTTGTGCGCAGGCATTGGCGGTTGTACCACGATAATAAAAGGACTGTTCCGTTAGCCCAACGGAGACAAATTTTACTATGCGAATACAGCCGAAAAAAGAGGAAAAAATAAAAAAGGGAGAGCAAGGGTTGGCCTATTTAGATAATCAACAAAACAACTTTGAAAATAACAAAATCGGTCAATCCAAGTGACTTTCTGTACGCATAGGTACCCTGGCTCCTCAATAAATCCGGTATAATCTGGCTGGATTTATTCTTTTACTGAAGTGTCAGTATCCTTTGGATGGTTAACATAACGGCATCCTCTGTATTTTTACCTGTAATAAAGTTTGCTGCGGATTTAGTTTCTTCGAAAGCATTACGCATGGCAAAACTGAAGGTAGCTCTCTCCATTAATTCAATATCATTAAGACCATCACCAAATACCATGGTCTCGTCTTTATTGACGTTTAACAACTTTTGGAGAATCTCGACGGTATGCCCTTTATGCACACCGACATCAGCAATATCGATCCAGGCATCTTCAGAAACGACAATATAGGCTTTATCGAAGAACTCGTGTAGATGAGGTTTGAATTCAGGGCAGCGGCCTTTTTCGTCATAGACAGATATTTTGACAAAATCATGTGAAGTTTGTGAGAAACAATCGACTTTTGTTACTTTGGCATATGATTTTTTAATTTTATTTTCCATTTCTGTAGATACAGAACTCTTAATAAAAGCGCCTTCTGATGTACAAGCAATAATGACAGGCTCTTTATTAATCGCTTCTAAAGTGGAAATTATTTTCAGCCCAAGTTGATTTTTTATTAACGATTGATAAACATACTCGCCTTGATGTTTTATTCTAGTGGCGCTGTCACCCAAAATCCAAAACTGCTCTGCATCATCCTTGAAAAGCTCTTCTACACGTTCACATTGCTTACCCGTACATAGCGCAAAATGAACACCTTTTTGACTCATTATCTCCTTGATATCTTGAAATAATGTACGGTTATAATCTCCTTTGTCATCAAGAAAAGTTCCATCCAGGTCAGTAATTATTAATTTTATCATTGTAGGGACTCATGTTATTAAGGTACCCATAAATATTACAAAATATTATATTTATGTCACGGGAAAATACATTTTTTTGATGTGACATGTTCCAATGGCAAAACAATGTGTTTTTTAATTGAGATTACAACAAATACAGTTATGCATTGTGATTCTGGTGCTATTTAATTAAATCATATTGATCATAATAGAGAATTTCATTGAACTTAATAGCTTTAAATATAATTTAGGAAAACTCGTATAGAGTATATTCTTTGATATTTCTTAATCATAAGCAGATTAATAAAAATAATATCGCCATTGCGACCTGGTTTTATCTCTTGGTTGCTTCGTGTGGTGTTGTCTGATTTTCAGGTGCTTCCGACAATCAGCCCCATCATTTATTGATGGGGCTTTTTCATGCTTTCAACTTGTTTAGATGCGGTTCAAAACAACATTGTCAGTTATCAATCCTGCGGCACAGGAATACGTCTGATAATCCAGTCTAGCCCTTGGCGGTAGCTACAACGTTGTGATTCTGCATCATATTCTCCGGCCGTGACAGAAAGAGCAAAACCATGCGTGTAATCCACGATGATATTTAACAGCATGTCGGGCTGCTCATTTACGGTGAGGGCGGCAATGTTGCTTCTTATGAGTTCGGTCAACTTGGCAAGTTGTTCAGGGAACAGTGTTGGGTCGGAAAAAATGTATCTCACAAGGTTCGGATGTGCCAAAACGGCATCGCAATATCTACCCAGTAAAAAGTGCAGACGCTCGCTGGGGGTTTCACCGGCGGGAGACTCCCCCATATCAGCAAATATTTCGGAAGCAAGTTGTTTGAACATGCTGCTCCGTGAGCCGACATGATGTGCCACCGCCATGGCTGTCACGCCCAGACGCTGGGCGATTAAACGGAATGAAACCTTTTGTTCTCCGTTTTCGTCAAGAAGTTCCAGAGCAACATTCAATACTTCAGTTTTTGAGAGTGCCTTTGTTCCTCTGGACGGGCGGCCTATAGCACGTGCCTTTGTCAATTTTGTGAGATCCTGTAGCGATGGTGTACAAGACCGGAAGGAAAAGCCTTAGAGGAAATCAGTGTCATATCGATATCTCTTGTAAGGTTGCCAAACAGCGGAATACCCTGACCAATAAGGATCGGCACTTGTGTTATTGCCAGATCCTCAATAAGCCCATCGCGGATGAATGACTGAATGACCTGTCCACCATCGATATAAGCGCGTTTCCAGCCTGCTTCGGACAGCGAAACCATCAGCGCTTTGGGTTCAAGCCTTGTCACTTGCACCTTCTGTTTTAGATGAGCTGGAATAATGCTCTCTTCGAGTGTTCTGCTCATAACAATCACCGGTTTTTCATAGGGCCATTCGGGGAAAGTGAGAATTTTCTCGAAGGTTATCCGCCCCATAATCACCCCATCAATGCTGTCCACAAATGCATGATACCCATAGTCTTCACCCTCGATGTTCTGTTTTTCCAGCCAATCCAGACTATGGTCTTTGCGGGCGATAAAGCCGTCAAAACTGGTCGCGATAAAAACGTGTCCCGTGGTCAATTTCATCTCCATACATAACTATACACCGTATAATTATGTATGGTTTTTTCGGCAAATAACAGGGGCCAGCGGATGTTAATTCCTACAGGTTCGTGAATAGCAGTGTTGTAAAATGGTGTTTTAGATTTTGGGGGCATGTTAATTGAGTGAGGATCTCCCGAGTTTACGGGGGTAGATAACTCAACACCGAACTTATCAGTCCGTCAGATTTTGAGTCAGGATCTGACCAAAATGCATCACTTAATGTGAAATTACCCTCAACACTGGTGAGAGAGCGGGTCATTTCCGGATAGCGCCGGGCAAATAAAACAGCCACCGCTCCGCCAACGGAGTGCCCAATAACATGAACCGGTTCGGTGAATGATTTCCGTAACCAAAGTGGCGATATGGTCTGCCTGGTCTTAAAGACTCCAACTGTCAGGTGCTATCTCGCGATAAGCCCCGTAGCCTAACTGGTCAGGAGCGAAGACACTCCGGCTATCGAACGACGAAAGGATCCGGGGGAAATCTAACGAACCAAAAAGACCATGAATTCCGGAATTGGTCGAAGCGAGAATGCATTTTAACGGCCCATATTGTGACGTTACAAAAAAAACTATCACTGAGCTGATCGTGAAATAAGCTCGAGGTATAAAAATATTCTTTTCAGCATGAGAGATAAATCGACTATTAATCATGCTGTTTTACTCGCCTACAATTTTTCATCAGTGGGCCATGGAATTGCATTGCTTTCTTAATGTAAGAGAGGGTAACGTAACAGGGAAATTGATTATCAGATGCTGATTAGCTTATTTTTAAATGAGTAATAGCACTTCTTTGATCAAATATTGAGGTAATGTGAGTGAATAAACCTATAGGTGTGTTTGATGCTGGAATTGGCAGCTATGCAATAGTCGATTAAATTCGGAAATCTTATCCATCCCAAGATATTGGATATTTAGCGGACAGAAAAAGTTTTCCATATGGTGCAAAAGACCATGAGAAACTGCTGATATCTATTGCTAAAGCCACGGAGTATCTATCAGAATATGGGTGTTCAGCCGTAGTTTTAGCATCAAATGCACCCAGTATTGTTGTTATGGATGATTTACTTAAATTAGCCTCATTGCCTGTTATTGGAATTTTACCCCCGGTTAAAGATGCCTGCCTAAACTCTAAAACTAAGAAAATAGCTATATTGGGTGTTCGAAGTATGGTCGAAAGTCCTGAACTTAAAAGGTATATAATTGAAAATACTATAGAAGAATGTGATGTTTATGGCGTCAATGCTTCTGAGTTAGTCAATCTAGTTGAGGATTTTTCTTTCCGTAATGATAAAGAAAAGACGCAACAATCGGTATCTCTGTTTTTGGAAAAGCTACTTGAAATATATCCAAATATTGATGTAATAACTCTATCTTCCACTCATTTACCCTGGCTTAAAGAATTTTTCTTAAATGCTCAGCCTCATATAATTTTTCTCGACCCATCGGATAAAGTAATAGAAGGAATTCGCCCTTACGTTACCTTTGGTAATGGAGTTGTTGATTGTATAGCAACCGAAAGTAAACAGTTTTCAATTAAAGATTTTAATGAAGCATTGTCGGGTCTAAAAACTGGACTAATAGCTAAGTTGGTTCACATATAGAATTGATAATAAAGTTTGTGTGTCAATTCACTGTAAGAAAATATTGAAACAAGCTGTATATAAGAGCCAGAAATCTGCTCTTATTAAAGCTTGGCTAGTCAGTAAATAATGGAGAATTTATATCTATCGTCGCGACGCTCCATTAATTAGTGTTGAGTTAGGCGGCATTTTTGTGGTCTATATCCTTTGTTATTCTCCTCAATGAGCTATTTATGGTGCTTATATTATGCGGCATTCTCGCTCGCAAGGCTTATTGCCAATAAAGTTCTGTGCGTGCTGGTGAATGCAAGGGTGATGTAACAGGATATCTATCACCTTGGTAGCACAGTATCGGATATGTTTCTACGGCGTGTGACCGAATGGTTTTTTATGCCTATCGGGATGGCTGGGCAAACCAGCCCCCGATGGCATATGTTAGATTCTAATATAAAGAAGAAGCTAAGTTTTATGATTTGTCACCGTCACCGTCACCGTCACCGTCACCGTCACCGTCACCAATATCGGTTCTGCGTATTAGTTTTGTAGATAGACAATACTTTGGTGAATTTCTCTTTCAATATCAGCCTTTGACCAGGTATTCAATTGTGATGAAAATGGTTCAAAAGCATATATCCCCTGATAACCCAGCCGTTCCAGATTATCTACTTGCTGTTTACTGTTTAATTTATCCTGTTCACTCAGCATAATTCGGTCCTCATCAGTCAGTGTGTGCTTTAACCGTGCCTCTTCGACACCGGAAAGATGTACTAGGCCGATAGTATTGATGTCGATATGTGCATCGAATTCAGCCTGTGCAATATCACTCAGATAATAGTGGAAAGTATCCAACACCATTTTATAGGGCGCGGCTGACTTGTGGATGATAGATTGCGTTAGCAGGTGAGAACGTAACGAACTGATTTCAAAACCTAAAGGTTCCACCAATCCGGTTACCTGATACTTTTTAAATAGCGGGGCTAACAACACTAGAGCATCAATCGTGTCTTGTTCTTTTTGCTCGGCTGAACGGCGGTCATTAGCACTACAGTTTGGGCATAAAATAACCCCACGGCAGTTAATCGCTTTTGCTTGTTTCAGCATGTTCTCTGTTTCTTTCAGTAGGGCAGGGCGGTGTTCTGGCAGATTAAAGTATTGCAACGCATTGATAGTAACAATTTCGATTTCATATTCATCGGCCAGGGCATTGAGTTGTGCCGAACTTAACTCATCCGTCACTTTTCCGCTCAGCATATCATTGCGTAATTCAACCTTATTTAACCCGCATTTTTTAACCAGGCAAAAAAAGCTTTCGATACTTAAGTTTGGGGCAATTTTGCGATTAATACAGAAACGATCTTGTGCAATAGGCATAGCTTTGCTCCTGCAATGATAACCCGACGGTCAAACCGCCGATAATACAACCGATGACGACATTGAATACTGCCAGCTTGTCTCCAGCGGATGAAGATTGAAGTAACTCTCATACTAATCTAAATAAGAACATTTATTTCACTTTTATCAAATTACGAAAAATTAATTTTTAGATCTAGTTCAAATATTAAGCTGGAAAATGTCTTAAAAAAATCATTTAAAGCTAAAAACAGCCAGGTTCATATCTCTATTTTTTATGTTATCAGTTTTTATCGGAGTGAAATCTGAGATATTACAAATGGGTAGAGGTATTGCGTAGATGCTCTGAGGATTTTGATAGTGACGCGGGCTCCTTGCAGGAACTTGCGATACATCGCACAAAATAAAATTTCCAAAGAAAGTTATTTGAAACTTTTTTTTCAATAGCATAGAGTCTGCATATCGGCTGGCTTTTCGTCTTTCCGGCGGTTGGTCGCCTTGTGGGTTAGATTGGCTTTATCCAAGATAACCCTTACTGATTGAGCGCATGGTTTGTTAGGTGTCTGGCATATAGCCATTTTCCATGACCCTTGCGATAGCCGCTATTAAGAAGAGGGTGAGACATGAAAATCGTGAGTAACTTTATCGGTGGGAAGAATTCTCTGAGTTCCAGCAATCAGATTGCCGATATTCATAATCCAGCCACCGGCAAAGTTGAAAGCCAGGTTACACAAAGTACAGCTGAAGACGTCCATCAGGCTATCGGAGTTGCTCATCAGGCTTTTGTCGATTGGTCACGAACTCCCCCTCTGCGTCGCGCTCGCATTATGTTCAACTTTAAGACCCTGATTGAACAACACCGTGATGAATTGGCGGAATTGATTGTTCGTGAACACGGCAAGGTCTATTCAGATGCTTTGGGCGAAATCACTCGCGGTCTGGAGGTAGTCGAGTTCGCTTGTGGTATCCCTCACTTATTGAAAGGCGAATATTCTGCAGATGTGGGTACCGGCGTTGATAGTTTCTCGATGATGCAACCTTTGGGTGTGGTTGCCGGGATAACCCCGTTTAATTTTCCTGCGATGGTTCCAATGTGGATGTTCCCCATTGCATTGACGTGCGGTAATACCTTTATTCTGAAACCGCCCGCGTTGGATCCTTCTGCATCGGTTCGTTTAGCTGAATTGCTGACAGAGGCGGGCTTACCTGATGGCGTATTCAATGTTATTCACTGTTCAAATGAAAGTGCTGCACAACTCTGTACAGACCCACGAATTCAAGCCGTAAGCTTTGTAGGTTCCTCTACTGTTGCTGAACATATTTACACCACTGCCAGTGCACACGGTAAGCGCGTACAGGCTTTCGGTGCTGCAAAAAATCAAGCGATTATCATGCCCGATGCTGATTTGGATGCGACAGTTAATGCATTGATGGGCGGTGCGTTTGGGTCTGCCGGTGAACGTTGTATGGCATTGCCTATTGCTGTTGTTGTCGGTGATAGTACGGCAGATAAGCTAATTGAAAAGTTAAAACCACTCATTACTCGCTTGCGTGTCGGCCCAGGTATACAGCAAGGCGGGGAAGAAAATGAAATGGGGCCGTTAATTTCAGCAGCCCATCAGAAAAAAGTTATTGGTTATATTGATCAAGGTATTAAAGAAGGCGCGACATTAGTCACAGATGGTCGCAATTATAATGTCGCTGGCTATGAGCAAGGATATTATGTTGGCGGTACGCTGTTTGATCATGTCACTCCGGATATGAAGATTTATCGGGAAGAAATTTTTGGCCCAGTGTTGGGGATTGTCAGAGTTCCTGATTACCAAACCGCAATTAATACGGTAAATAGCCATGAATTTGGTAATGGGAGTGCGATTTTTACCAGCAGCGGTCACTATGCACGGCAGTTTGTACATGAAGTCCAGGCTGGGATGGTTGGAGTTAATGTGCCAGTTCCTGTGCCGATGGCATTTCACAGTT
Organism: Yersinia kristensenii; assembly: GCF_900460525.1. NCBI lineage: Bacteria > Pseudomonadati > Pseudomonadota > Gammaproteobacteria > Enterobacterales > Yersiniaceae > Yersinia > Yersinia kristensenii. The sequence continues at coordinate 1,286,091 of NZ_UHIY01000001.1, read as the reverse complement.
TTGGTGGTTGGAAGCGCTCTGTATTCGGTGCATTAAATGTTCATGGCACTGATGGTGTGCGTTTTTATACCCGCATGAAAACAACCACGGCCCGTTGGCCAACCGGACAGCAAACTGTCTCAGAATACAGTATGCCAACACTGGGTTAATGCTGCTTGAGAGTGTTCGTTAGCATAATTTCATGTTGTTAACAGGGGAGTCACCATGTCGTCATTACTTGCCAAATGTCAGCTACCGGATGTGGATGGGCGTATTCAGCATATTTCTCCAGAGAACGCAGGCTGGCGTTTTGTTGGGTTTGATGTCTATCACCTGACGGCTGGAAAGACGTTGGTTCTAGACAGTGTTGATAATGAACTTTGCCTGGTATTGGTTGCGGGCATTGCTTCGGTATCAACACGTCGGGCCGAATATCCGCACATTGGCAAACGCATGAATCCATTCGAACGAACACCGCCTTATTCTGTTTATGTTCCACATCATGATCATGCGAAAGTTGTGGCAGAGACCGATTTGGAATTGGCTGTTTGCCGTGCCCCCGGTAATGGTTATTTACCTTCCCGGCTGATTACACCGGCAGATGTGGGTGTGGAGCGGCGAGGTAAGGGGCGTAACCAGAGGTTAGTACATAATATTTTACCTGACAATCAACCCGCTGATAGTTTACTGGTGGTTGAGGTTTATACCGATGAAGGGAATACCAGTTCATACCCAAGCCATAAACATGATCAGGAAAATGCTACAGATGAAACCTATTTGGAGGAAACTTATTATCACCGGCTGAGTCCAGAGCAAGGTTTTTGCATGCAACGGGTGTATACCGACGATCGTTCACTGGATGAATGTATGCCGGTCTATAACCGGGATGTTGTGAAAGTACCGAAAGGCTACCACCCCGTAGCAACATTGGCAGGTTACGATAGCTATTATTTGAATGTTATGGCTGGGCCAGTAAGGTTATGGAAATTTACCTGGGAAAAAGATCATGAGTGGGTCAATAGTGATCAATATCCAGCAGGAAAAAACTAAAGCACTCTGGTTAAAAATGAATTGATGGGTAGGTGGGATTCTACCCATTTTATTGAACTGCCGACGTTTACACTTTACTTATAACTGATTGATAATATTGCTTTGTGGCTTATTCTTTTGCGTTATTCAGTGCTAATGAAACAGCTAAAGTTTGCGCCAGACACATAGAAGCAACTTGTGAGCGGAATCCATCAACTTGTGCTTCTCGCACCACAAAACACACATCACTGAACGCCGCTAATGGGCTGACTTGGCTATCGGTAATAGCAATCTGTTGAGCACCACTTTTCGCACCCAATTCCACCAGTTCTAATGCTTCTTGTGCATAGGGTGAATAGCTAATGGCAATAACGACATCTTTGGGTTTTACCATACTCAGTTGTTCAGCGAACATACCCCCTAGCCCATCAATCAGAAAAGCGCGGCGTTCCAAATGACGTAATGCATAGGTCAGGTATGAAGCAACGCTGAAAGAGCGCCGCAAACCAATTACATAGATATTTTCAGCGTTGTTCAATAGTTCAACAGCTTTATCCAACTGTTCTGCGCTGGTTTGCACTGCAAGTTGTTGTAGGGCTTGTGCATTGACCATCGTAAATACATTCAGTATTTCAGCTGGCTTTTCTGGTGCTGTATTGCCATCAGTTGAGGTTTGACGAAATAACCGGGCGCGCTCGGTATAGTTAACAGTTTCTTCCATCAGATGTTGACGGAATACCTGTTTCATTTCATTAAACCCACTGAAACCAAAGGCATTTGCAAACCGAATTAATGTTGATGGTGGCACACTAGCTTGGGCCGCAATGGAAGCAACTGTATCAAATGCAATGCTGTTACTGTTATCCAAGATATAACGGGCAACTTGTTTTAAGCGTTTGCTTAACGTCTCATAACGATGACGAATCTGGTCTTGTAACAATGATAGTTGAGTAGGGTTATTCATCCATTCGGCCCACGGCAGAGGAAAATTCAGGGATTATCTGTCAGGCATTCTAACAGATGGTTGGAAAATTTCATTTGCTGATATCCGCATTTACTTTTATTTCATCGCGAATTAAAATTGTTCACGAAGCCATAATAAATGAAACGGCTATAAGCAAAAGATATTACTTGATTAAGTTTGACAAAAATCAGGATTTTTTCAGGCTAATAAGGATTAAATCATGCAGATGGCAGCACAATGGCGCTAACGTTTTTCCACGTTAGCGCCAGTAAAGCTGTATTAAATTCAGACGACTGGCCGATAGTCTCGCCAATAACCGATCAGCGTTTGATAATTTTGTTTCACTTGAGCGATCAACTCTGCATCATTTAGCTCACCTTGTAGCCAATAGCGAGATGCTTGGCCGAAGATGGTGCGGCCGACAGCAAAACCTTTAACCCAAGGCGCTTGAGCCGCTGCGGCAAAAGCCGCTTTTAATATCGCTTCTGAAGAATCTAACCCAAGAATCAATACACCTCGGCAATAGGGATCTTGAGTTTCAATCAATTTACCTACTTGTTGCCAATTTTCGGCGCTGAGTGGTGGTAGTTTCCACCAATCCGGCTGAATACCTAGCGCATAGAAATGTGCCATAGTTTCGATGTAATAACGCTCATCTTTGTCTTTATTATCTTCAGGTAAAATGACTTCCAACAGCAATTCATGCCCTGATTTACAGCATCCACGGTAAACATCCAGAATCAACTCATCCTGTTGCTGGCGTAGTTCGGTGCTGTCCTTAGGATGATAAAAAATCAGGCACTTCACAACATGTTCCTGTGGCCAATCAATAAGTTGAGAACCAATATTGCCGTGTTCAAGGCGTAATGGCCTTGAACTGGGTTGCTCAATAGGGCGGCCTATCCACCACCCTTGGCCGGTAATAGTGTTAAGTGCTTCTTGGCCATAAGTCGTATCTGCCAAAATGCCACTCTTATGTGCTAGCTCAGATTCTTGAGCAGCTTGCTGTGCAGCTTGGAGCAATAATGTTTTGAGTTTGGGGATCCGCTCTTCACTCACCCCCGCCTCGCGAGCCATATCGGCTAGTTGTTTGCGGTGATCAAAAGCAAATACACAAAGTTCCGGCCATTGCTGTTTACGGCTAGTCACCCGGTGCAAGTGGTTAAGATGAGCATCACGATCTGGGCGTAGAATAGAATGTTCACGGCTGAGGTAATTATCTAACTCTGTTTTGGTTGGCATAGCAGGCGCACAGCCATGACGGGAAACAACCAGTGCACCGCAGGCATTGGCATAACGGCAAGCTTGTTCCCAGCTCTCATCATTAAGATAACCGCGCAGCAAGCCAGACATAAAGGCATCACCAGCCCCCAATACATTGAGCACTTCAACGTGAACACCAGAATGGAGTTTGACCCATTCCCAACAGGTGGGAATTTCCCCTTCGAACACTGAACAACCTTGTGCTCCGCGCTTACAGACTAGTGTCGCTTGGGTGACTTTACGGACATTTTGTAGCGCTATCAGAGTATCTGTGCTGCCACCGGCAATATGGAACTCTTCTTCCGTGCCGACAATTAAATTGAAATGGTGTAGGACTTCCTGTAATTGCTGAGTCACTTTTTCCGACTCAATGAAACGTGTTTCACCATCGCCAAGTGAGGTTAGACCCCATAATACTGGGCGATAATCAATGTCCAAAGCAGTTCGTAGCCCATGTTTATGCGCATATTCCAATGCTTTCAGTACGGCAGCGCGTGTATTAGGGTGCGAAAGATGTGTGCCAGTGATAGCCAGTGCACGTGATGACGCAATATAAGACTCGTCTATATCATCTTGCGTAAGGGCCATATCCGCACAGTTTTCACGGTAAAAGATCAGTGGGAAAGTTTCTTGATCTTTAATTCCTAGAATAACCAATGCGGTTAGACGCTGCTTGTCAGTAATAAGAAAACGAGTATCAGCACCAACACGTTGTAATTCCTCGCGCAGGAAACGGCCCATATGTTCATCACCTACACGTGCCAGCATACCTGACTTCAAGCCTTGGATTGCCGTGCCGTAGGCAACATTACCTGATGAACCGCCCAAATATTTGGCAAATGTACTGGTATCTTCCAGCCGGGAACCAATCTGTTGTCCATAAAAATCGACGGCAATTCGCCCGATACATATGACATCCAGCTCTTTGTGTTGTGTACCCATCCCCATTTCCTTCTTTTAAAGCCCCGACAATGTCCAATGAAATGAACTGTAATGACATTTCTGAAATCAGTATGAGGAATAAATATTTCAAGTTCAAGGTTAAATGAAATTTACACCCCGATTGTGTGACCGGGCTAAAAGCCTTGTATAACGCTTGAGAATAGAGTCTAGGCCAAAAGATAATACAAGTTATTAATGGTTTTCTTAGGGGAAGTTGGTCGGTACTGGAAATCAATATATATTAATAATATCAATTCATTATATGCTTATTTTGAAGTTTTAAAATGATCATCTTTTAGATGAATCAATGCGGGTATTACAGTTTCAGTGTTTACCTGATTATTTGATCCTCATCGCAGAATGAAATGTTTCTTCTGTAATGTGATTTTATGAAAAAAATATTTGTTTATAATCCTTACTATGTTTCACCTCTCTGTTGTCAGCATAGCAGAAACCACCCAATCGGTTTCTTCTCTGTGCAAACGTATCTTCGGGGCTGAAAATATCTCAGTTCCATGGTATCGCGCAAACATAGCAAAGGATGGGTAAATGAATAAGATTCGGCTAACCACGGCACAGGCATTAGTCCGTTTTTTGGACAACCAATACCTGCAAGTTGATGGTCAGGAAATCAAATTTATCAAAGGGATATTTGCTATTTTTGGCCATGGTAATGTACTGGGGATTGGGCAGGCACTGGAACAGGATTGTGGCCAACTAGTCGTCCATCAAGGGCGTAATGAACAAGGAATGGCCCATGCTGCGACGGGCTTTGCAAAACAGAAACTGCGTCAGCAAATTTATGCTTGTACCTCATCTGTTGGGCCAGGAAGTGCCAATATGGTTACTGCAGCAGCGACTGCAACGGCTAATCGTATCCCACTACTATTGCTTCCTGGTGATGTATTTGCATCGCGTCAGCCAGACCCCGTACTACAACAGATTGAGCAATCTCATGACCTGAGTATCAGTACCAATGATGCATTCAAACCCGTCAGTAAATATTGGGATCGCATTACGCGGCCAGAGCAACTGATGAGCGCGTGTATTAATGCAATGCGGGTACTCACTGACCCAGCAGAAACAGGAGCAGTGACACTTTGTTTGCCGCAAGATGTTCAGGCTGAAGCCTATGACTATCCTGATTATTTCTTCCAGAAACGCATTCATCGCCTTGAGCGAAGGCCAGCCAGCGGCGGAATGCTGGCTGATGCGATTGCTTTATTGACCACCAAACGTAAACCGATTTTGGTCTGTGGTGGTGGGGTGAAATACTCGCAAGCCGGTCAAGCATTACAACGATTTGCCGAATGCTTCGGTGTGCCATGGGTAGAAACACAAGCCGGTAAGGGCACAATCAGCTCCGAACATGAATTGAATCTCGGTGGTATTGGTGAAACGGGCTGTCTGGCGGCTAACACATTGGCGAAACAGGCTGATCTTGTTATTGGCATTGGTACTCGTTATTCCGACTTTACTACATCATCTAAATGGTTGTTTCAGAATCCTGATGTTTCATTTCTCAATATCAATGTGAGTGCTTTTGATGCCGGCAAACTCGATGGTTTGCAATTGCTGGCTGATGCGCGTGAAGCATTGTCAGCATTGCATCAACAGCTCGATAGTTCTGGCTATCAGGCCGGTTGGGAGGGCGAAATTGCTCGGGTGCGCGCTGAACAATTAGCGGAGACGGAGCGGGTCTATCAGGTGGAATACAATGCTGATGACTTTATCCCTGAGATTAATGACCATTTGGATCGTGAGCAGGTTTTTGCTGAGTTTATTAATCAAACCGGTTCTTTCCTGACACAAAGCCAAGTGCTGGGGGTTCTGAATAATCAACTACCTGAAGATGCAGTCATTGTTGCTGCTGCAGGGAGTTTACCCGGTGATTTGCAGCGGGTGTGGCGCACAAAAGGCAGTAATGGTTATCACGTCGAATATGGTTATTCGTGTATGGGTTACGAAGTCAGTGCTGCATTGGGTGTGAAGCTGGCTGAACCTGATCGTGAAGTTTATTCGTTGGTGGGTGATGGCGCTTTCATGATGCTGCATTCTGAGTTGGTCACATCCATTCAAGAGCGTTGCAAAATTAACGTCGTGTTGTTCGATAATATGACCAATGGCTGCATTAATAACCTCCAGATGGAACATGGAATGGACAGTTATGCCACTGAATTCCGTTTCCGTAATCAAGATACTGGCCAATTAGATGGTGATTTTGTTCCAGTAGATTTTGCCATGTTGGCCGCTGCTTATGGCTGTAAGACATACCGTGTTTCTACTGAGCAGCAACTGGTCGACGCATTGGCAGATACCCGTATACAGAAGATTTCAACCCTGATCGATATAAAAGTTCTACCAAAGACCATGGTGCATAAGTACCTGAGCTGGTGGCGAGTAGGTGTTGCTCAAGTTTCTGATAGTGAAAGGACGGATGCCGTGGTTCGAGTGTTGGAACAAAATATTGCCAAAGCCCGTGATTATTAACGCACCTGTAACTTGGAAGATGACGGGTACATTTGATTTGAATGTGAAGTCGTAAAACGAGCAGGTATCACCTGCAAACCAAAACTTCATGAGGGAAATTATATGTCGTTAAATATTGGTGTGATTGGAACGGGTGCTATCGGTCAGGATCATATTCGCCGTTGTAGTAAAGTTTTGCAGGGTAGCCGTATTGTTGCTGTGACTGATATTAATCGCGAGCATGCCACCAAAGTTATTCGTGACCTGGGTATTGAGGCGAATATATACGCTGATGGCCACGAAGTGATTAATGCAAAAGAAGTGGATGCGGTGTTGGTGACCTCTTGGGGGCCAAGTCACGAAGAGTTCGTATTGGCGGCTGTTGCGGCGGGTAAATATGTATTCTGTGAGAAACCATTGGCTGTGACCGCTGAAGGCTGCAAGCGGATTGTTGAAGCTGAAGCAGCGCAAGGTAAGCGCTTGGTTCAAGTCGGGTTTATGCGGCCTTATGACCAAGGCTATCGCGCGCTAAAAGATGTTATTACCAGCGGGAAAATTGGCGAGCCATTAATGCTACATTGCGCTCATCGCAACCCAAGAGTCGGCGATAACTACACTACAAATATGGCCATCACAGATACCTTAATTCATGAAATTGATGTATTACGCTGGTTGTTAGATGATGATTATGTCTCCGTCCAAGTTGTTTTCCCGCGAAAAGCCAAACATGCCAAAACGCATCTGAGGGACCCTCAAGTCGTGCTATTTGAAACGGCAAAAGGGACGCGTATTGATGTTGAAATCTTTGTGAACTGCCAGTATGGCTATGATATTCAATGCGAAGTGGTCGGTGATAGTGGTATTGCGAAATTACCTGAGCCATCTTCAGTATTGCTGCGTAGTGAAGCTCGACTATCACATGAAATCCTCACCGATTGGAAAGATCGTTTTATCGATGCTTATGATGTCGAGTTGCAAGCCTTTATCAACGATGTTCTGGCTGAAAAACTCACGGGGCCTTCGGCTTGGGATGGTTTTGCGGCTGCAGTCACTGCAGATGCCTGTATTGCTGCGCAGGATAATGGTGAGATTGTTCCAATAAACTTACCGCAACGGCCCGATTTTTATAACAAGTAATATCAATATCTGCTGTCTGTGTATTAGTCGACAAGCTGCTGCGTAGCTATATTTTTTGTTACAGAGCCAGCCTATCTCAAACTTGTATATATCTCACGTGAAACCGGGAGTGCTATGAAGATTGCATTTGATGTTGATGTCATTAAAGACCTGGGTATCACGAATATGGTTCGCCAAGTGGCGGAGTGGGGATATAACTATATTGAGCAGTCACCACATCCACAGCTGAACCCGTTTTATAAGCACCCCAAAGCGGGTCGTGAAGTTGTTGCTGAATATAAAAGAGCGCTAAAAGAAACCGGGGTCGAAATATCATCTTTCATCGTGGTATATCGCTGGGCCGGGCCACTTGAAGCACGGCGACAAGCAGCAGTGACCAACTGGAAGAGAATGATTGAAATTGCCGTCGAAATGGGGGTTTCCATCATTAACACTGAACTTTCTGGCGACCCAAATGAGCCCGAAATTTGTGAAGAGATGTGGTATCGCTCAATGGAAGATCTATTACCAATTATTGAGCGCGAGGGTATTCGAGTAGAGATCCAATCTCATCCATGGGATTTCTGCGAAGAAAACAATGAAACCGCAGATTTAGTGAAATCACTACGCAGCGATAACGTGAAATACCTTTATAGCGTCCCCCACACCTTTTTCTATGATAAAGGCAAAGGGGATGTCACCAGTATGCTTAAATATGCCGGTGATGATCTTTCTCATGTATTAATTGCCGATACCATGAATCACACCAAACACTGCCGTTATATTGTGAATCCGCCAGGGGTTGATGCTGTTATTCATCAACATGTAGGTATTGGTGAAGGCGAAGTTGATTTCTCCGCATTGTTCCAGACATTACGTGATATGGATTTCGCCAACCGCACTTTTAAAGTTGGTGGTGAATCAATTATTGCGACTTCTCTTTTTGGTTACCCGGAAAAAATAGTGCATCAGGCTGTTGCTACTCGCGAACGTATTGAGCGCGAATTGTTAGGTAAATAAAACCCTATAGCCATCTGGGTATTAAGTACCATTTAAAACATAAATAAAGACTATTTTTGGCTTTGCAGGATGGGTAATTAATCACCTTTTAATTGCATTCATCTGAATAAGTGAGATATGTCACCGAGGTTTATTATGAATAAAGATCGTGTGAAGTTGGCAATCGCTCCTATTGGCTGGACGAATGACGATATGCCAGATTTAGGCAAAGAAAATACTTTCCAACAATGTATCAGTGAAATGGCGCTGGCTGGATTTACCGGTAGTGAAGTTGGTAGTAAATATCCACGAGATCCTAACGTATTGAAACCTATGCTTGAAATACGTGGCATACAGATTTGTAATGCTTGGTTCAGTACTTTCTTTGCCGATGATCAACACGCCAAAACCATTGATGAATTCACTAATCATATGAATTTTCTCCATGCAATGGGAGCAAAAGTCATTGGTTGTTCAGAACAAAGCAAAAGTATTCAAGGGACGACAAAAGCTGTCTTCGAAGAAAAACCTTATTTTACTGATATTGAGTGGCAACGTGTTGCGGATGGTTATAACGAGTTAGCTAAAATTGCTGCAACGAAAGGGATGCAAGTATGCTTACATCATCATATGGGAACCGGTATTCAAACTAGTGAAGAAATTGATCGTTATATGAGTATGGTTAACGACGATGTTTATCTGCTATTTGATACTGGTCATGCCTATTATTCCGAAGGTAACCAGGCAGCGATGTTAGCTATTTTAGAAAAATACTTACCGCGTATTAATCATGTTCATTTGAAAGATGTTCGTGACGAGGTGGTTGCAGAAGTTAAAGCGAAAAAACTCAGTTTCCTTGATGGTGTGAAAAAAGGTACTTTTACAGTACCCGGTGATGGTGTCATCGATTTCCGACCGGTGTTTAAATTACTGGATGAAAAAGGCTATCGAGGGTGGATGGTGGTGGAGGCAGAGCAAGATCCGGCGATTGCTAATCCATTTGAATATGCGGTGAAAGCCCGCCGTTATATCCAAGAAACTGCGGGTATTTAGTAATATTTATCATCTTTTAAATTGCAGGCGTATTTATTGCTCTTGCATGTTGTCCACTGACAAACAGTCACCGCAGGGGATAGGGCATATATCTTATCCCCTGAAGGTTAGTTTGACTGCTTGATTCGTCCCATATGATGTACATCAACAAACTGCCCATCGCGGAAAGCAAAACAGGGGCTGGTGCCTTCAATTTCAAAACCAAATTTCTGGTAAAGAGCAATGGCTGCCAAGTTATCGACAAACACAGTTAATTCAATTCTTTTTATATTCAGCCAGTTATCACATAGGTCGATCATGGCCGCCATTAGCATGCTACCCACACCTTGCCTGCAAAAGGCAGCATCAATAGCAATACCGAAAGTAGCTACATGACGGCGGCGCGCTCGTTGATTTGCTTCAACAGTCAGCTGACCAACAATTTTGTCATCAATGCATGCCACCAGATTATGCATCCCAGCGGGTGTCTCTCTGATTTTTTTCGCCCACATATCTTGAGACGGTAGGGGAAGCTGTAATGTGTCACGATAAACCTGTGGATGAGAAAATAGCTGATGTAAGGCCGGATAATCAGTAGATTCCACATGGCGTATCAGCACATTTTTCATAAACATATCCCTACTCTTACTGTTTGAATTACCTAATAAAATAACTATTTCTTTAATTGAGTCAATAATATTAGCAGCGGCTAAAAAAAACACTTTACAAGTGAGAGTGATAATGATTATCATTGTCGTGCTTTCAGGTGAGACCACCAAAGTTTAGGTGTTCACATTACGAAGGCACGACATTGCTCACATTGCTTCCAGTGTTTACTTAGCCAGCCGGGTGCTGGCTTTTTTTTGCCTGTTTTTCCTCATCGATCTTCGCTAATTCTTGGCTAAAAGGCCCAGATTTCAGAGATGGCTATGCGCTTGCTCTCTAATTGCTTCAAATTCAAAGTATTTGTCTTTTAACATATTAATCAGTCGAATTTTTTGAACAGAGGAGTGAGTTTTTTGCGCTTTCATATTCTTCAGTGACCTCTAGACTAAAGAAAACGTTGAGGAGAACTGAACATGATTTATTTACGCAAAGCAGAAGAACGTGGCCATGCTAATCACGGTTGGCTGGACAGTTGGCATACTTTCTCATTCGCCGATTATTATGATCCAGAATTTATGGGTTTTTCAGCACTACGCGTGATTAACGAAGATGTTATCGACGCCGGTCAGGGATTTGGCACCCATCCACATAAGGATATGGAAATCCTGACTTATGTACTGTCTGGTACTGTCGAGCACCAGGACAGTATGGGTAACAAAGAACAAATTCATGCGGGTGAGTTTCAGATCATGAGTGCTGGTACGGGTATCCGTCATTCAGAATATAATGGTCGTGATGATCAGCCGCTACATTTGTATCAGATTTGGATTATCCCGAATAAGACCGGTTTGCAGCCACGCTATGAACAACAAATGTTCGACATTCCACAAGGGCGGCAACTAGTCTTATCACCGGATGCTCGTGATGGTTCGCTGAAAGTGTTCCAAGACATGACGCTATGGCGCTGGGCATTGAAACGTGAAGAGCAGTCAATTTATCAAATCCAGGCAGAGCGGCGCATCTGGATACAGGTTGTGCGCGGTAAGGTGTCTATCAACGGCCACCGTGCGGGTACCAGCGATGCATTTGCTATCAGGGATGAAGCTGCACTTTCTATTCATGCTGACGAAGACAGTGAAATTTTGCTATTTGATTTACCGCCAGTTTAAGTTTGATGATTCTATACCCTAAATAATTCGAGTGAGTAAAAGCAGCCAACGCACATGTAGCTTGAAGTTTGACGGGGATATGTAAAAAAGGGTATGCGCATCGCGTCATACCCTTTTCTTTGCTAGAATAGCTCCCCGTTTACTCTGCCTCAGTTCATTGATAATGAAGAAAAAAAGGCCAGTGCTACAAGATGTTGCCGATATGGTTGGGGTCACTAAAATGACTGTCAGCCGTTATTTGCGCAATCCGGAGCAAGTTTCTGCGATGTTGCAGGAAAAAATTGCACTGGCGCTAGACGAACTTGGCTATATCCCTAATCGTGCTCCCGATATCCTGTCTAATTCCACCAGTCATGCTATTGGTGTCTTACTGCCATCATTAACCAATCAGGTTTTTGCCGAAGTGCTGCGGGGGATTGAAAGTGTGACGGATGCCCATGGCTATCAAACCATGCTGGCACATTATGGCTATCAGAAAGAACGTGAAGAGCAGCGGCTGACCTCTCTGCTGTCCTACAATATTGATGGGTTGATCCTCTCCGAGCGGCATCATACGGCGCGGACACTGAAAATGATTGAGGTCGCGGGCATTCCTGTTATTGAGCTAATGGATTGTTCATCGCCATGCATTGATTTGGCCGTGGGTTTTAATAACTTTGAAGCGGCAAGACAAATGACCCAGCAGATTATCGCCAAAGGTCACCGTTACGTGGTGTATTTTGGCGCGCGTCAGGATGAGCGGACGGTGATTAAGCAGCAAGGTTATGAGCAGGCGATGCGTGAGTCAGGTTTGGAACCGATGAGTGTGATGACCAGCCGTTCCTCATCATATTCTGCTGGTGCGGAACTATTACGCGAAGCTCAGGTGAATTATCCGCAGATCGACAGTATTTTCTGTACCAATGATGATTTGGCTATTGGCGCAGTATTTGAGTGTCAGCGCCAAGGTCTTGTTATTCCAGATGATATGGCGATAGCCGGGTTCCACGGCCATGATATTGGCCAGTCGATGGTGCCGAAACTGGCCAGTGTGCTGACCCCACGCGAAAGAATGGGGCAAATTGGTGCCGAGCGCTTGCTGGCCCGGCTACGCGGAGAGGCGGTCACACCCAAAATGGTTGATGTGGGCTTCACCATCCTCCCCGGCGGCAGTATTTAACTCATTGTTACTGCTGTGTAATTGTTATATCACCATTGCCAATAACAAGCAGCCAACCAATCCGCAGACCGATATAATGGTTTCCAGTACTGACCATGATTTGAAAGTTTCGACGATTGTCAGGTTGAAATATTCTTTAAACAGCCAGAAGCCCGGGTCGTTGACGTGAGAGAAAATCACACTGCCCGAACCCACTGCAATCACCATCAATTCAGGACTGGCCCCAGTGGTGGCAATGAGTGGCGCTACAATCCCCCCAGCCGTGATGGCGGCCACAGTCGCCGAACCCAGTGCAATACGCAGCACGGCTGCAATTGACCATGCCATTAGAATTGGTGATAGCCCGCTGCTGTTCATCATACTGGCAATATAGTGGTCAACGCCGCTGTCGACTAAAACCTGTTTGAAAGCGCCGCCACCGCCAATAACCAACAGCATCATTGCAATGATTTTGATGGAATCGGTCACGGTGTCCATCACGGATTCCATTGAGCGGCCACGGTTTAAACCAAAGGTGAAAATCGCGATTAACACGGCGATCAGTGTGGCGATTACCGGGTCACCCAAGAACTCAGCATAAGAGAGCACTGGGTGGCCTTTGGGCAAAATCATCTCTGCCACCGCCCGCAATGCCATCAAAATAACCGGCACCAACGCTGTGCTGACACTGACACCAAAACTTGGCATCTCTTCGTCAGTAAAGGTTTTCGGGTTATACAGCCCTTCTGGCACCGGTTTATCAATCCCTTTCAGGAACCGCGCAAATACCGGGCCAGCCAAAATTACTGTTGGAATGGCCAGTAACGTCCCATATAACAGGGTCTTACCCATATCGGCATGGAAGATGGTAGCAATGGCGGTTGGGCCGGGGTGCGGGGGCAAGAAGCCGTGAGTCACTGACAGCGCTGCGGCCATCGGGACACCCACATATAACAAGGGGATACGAGCTGATGCCGCGATACTGAATACCAACGGTAACAACAGCACGAAGCCGACTTCATAGAACAGAGCAAAACCGACGGTGAAACCGGTCAGCACTACCGCCCATTGAATGTGCTTTTTACCAAATTTATCAATTAAGGTTGTAGCGATTCGTTGAGCGCCACCGCAGTCCGCCAGTAATTTACCGAGCATAGCACCGAAGCCCATAATGAGCGCCAGGCTACCCAGTGTTCCGCCGACCCCTGCTTTGATTGAGCCGACAACTTTGTCGACCGGCATCCCTTGCATGACACCCACCGCTAGCGCGACCAGTATCAGTGAGATAAATCCGTTGAGCTTGAAACGGATCATTAGTAACAGCAGCATGGCAACGCCAACCGCGACAATGACTAATGGCATAGTATTTCTCCACTTACTTTGGGTATGCTCGTCATACTTCAAGCTGCATGTGCGTTGGCTACATTCGTTACTCGGCCCGTCCATGGGCCTCGCTTCTGTGAGGCCGCTGCAAGTAGCGTTCAAATCTGCTCCTTAGCAGATTTGTCACCCGCATCACTTACAACACCGTAAGCTCATTGGGATTAATGAGCCTCATCCTTGAGGCTCACCCTGCGGGCTAGCATAAATGCTGTTCAAATCGGTTCCCGACCGATTTGTCTCTCACTTGCCGCCTTCCAGCAACTTGAATTATTTAGAGTATATGTATCGCTTTTTGTTATGGTTACAGGCCGCTAGGGCCAGCGTGATTGCGCGATTGAGTTCAGTTATGATGTTCTATCCTTTGTGATAAAAGTCACATCTCCATTTGTTACCGGTATCATGATACCGGTAACATGATAAAATACGGAACCATAGCGAGCAGTAAAATTCCTATTCTGAGATAGAGATCAACATTATGGCTGGACGTAGCATTATCGTGATGGGTGTATCAGGTAGCGGTAAAACCACTGTGGGAGAGGCAGTGGCACGGCGAATTCATGCCAAATTTATTGACGGTGATGACCTGCACCCTCGTGCCAATATTCAGAAAATGGGCAGCGGACACCCTCTTAATGATGAAGATCGCATGCCGTGGTTGGAGCGGCTGAGTGATGCGGCCTACAGCCTGAATCATAAAAATGAAACCGGCATTATTGTCTGTTCAGCACTGAAACGCCGCTATCGCGATCGGCTGCGGGCAGGTAATCCGGAAATGGTATTTCTATATCTGAAAGGCAGTTTTGAGGTGATTATGGGGCGGTTAAAAGCCCGATCAGGTCATTTTATGCCCACTGATTTATTAAAAAGTCAATTTGAAGCATTGGAAGAACCGGGGGCAGAAGAGCCGGATGTTATCTGTGTGGATATTGATGCGGATATTGATGAAGTTGTGCAGCGCTGTGTGCTAGCGCTAGAAAGCCAAGCTTAATCGGCGAGTGGTGCAAATTGCTGACAAAGTTGAATGAAGGATAATCGTGCCGTTGGGGGCTCTACTGATTTAAAGTACTAGCGCGTCAGCCACCGGAGCGCCCCTAGGTACGGTAAATCCTTCACTCACTGAGCTATCAAAAATTTTGCCATCAATTGGCAGACAAACTTATTTAGTCAGGTATGCCCGCACGCCATCCAAAAACATCTGTGTTGATAACATGACCAAAATTAACCCCATCAGCCGTTCCAGAGCACTGACACCTTTATTGCCCAACAAGCGCAGGAACAGATTCGACATCAGTAAAATGGCCGCCGATAAACCCCAGGCAATCATCAACGCCAGCACCAAATGGCTGAGCTGATTAGGATATTGATGGGAGAGCAGCATCAGGGTCGCCAGAATAGACGGGCCTGCCACTAAGGGAATTGCCAGTGGAACCAGGAAGGGCTCTTCCCCTGCCGATAGCCCGGTAACATTGCTTTCTGGAGAGGGGAAAATCATCTTAATGGCGATTAAAAACAAAATGATACCGCCGGATATTGAGACCGTTTCAGTGCGCAGATTCAAGAATGCCAGAATCTTCTCGCCTGCGAACAGAAAAATCAGCATCAATATGAGCGCGATCAGCAATTCGCGAATCAATACTATGCGCCGCCGTTTAGGTTCCAGATGTTTAAGCACCGACATAAAAATCGGCAAATTCCCCAGCGGATCCATAATCAAAAACAGCAGCACGGTTGCCGCAATCATCTCTGTCATTATTACCTCAAATTAATCAAAACAACTGGCGTTTCGCGCCAGTCAAAGTCACATATTAGGAAGATTGCTTTGAATCATTCTGGTATCGAATAATTTAACTTGCCACTTTGTTCATATTTCGTAAGGTGGTATCAGGTTTGTCATCGTCAGTTTGCCGTATACACCAGCAGTGATGCGAGACAGACATCCATTAATCAGTGTCACTTTCCAAGGCAGGACAGTAAACATGAAAAACGTTGGTTTTATCGGCTGGCGCGGTATGGTCGGCTCAGTACTCATGCAGCGCATGATTGAAGAACGCGACTTTGACGAGATCCGCCCGGTCTTTTTCTCTACCTCTCAACACGGCCAAGCTGCCCCGTCTTTCACCGGCCAGCAAGGTACGCTGCAAGATGCTTATGATATTGATGCGCTGAGTGCATTGGATATTATCATCACTTGCCAAGGGGGAGATTATACCAACGAAGTTTATCCAAAGCTGCGTAAAGCTGGTTGGCAAGGTTATTGGATTGATGCCGCTTCTTCTTTGCGTATGCAAGATGACGCGATTATCATTCTGGACCCGGTAAACCACGGTGTTATTCAGCAAGGGCTGGATAAAGGTATCAAAACCTTTGCGGGTGGTAACTGTACCGTCAGCCTAATGCTGATGTCATTGGGCGGTTTGTTTGCGAATGATTTGGTTGAGTGGGCATCTGTTGCCACTTATCAGGCCGCATCCGGTGGTGGCGCGCGCCATATGCGCGAATTACTGACCCAAATGGGCATGTTGCACGCCGATGTAGCAAAAGAGCTGCAAGATCCGGCCTCGGCCATTCTGGATATCGAACGTAAAGTGACTGCGGCCACTCGCAGTGGCAAATTGCCGACCGATAACTTTGGCGTGCCATTGGCGGGCAGTTTGATTCCATGGATCGACAAAGCGCTGGATAACGGCCAGAGTCGTGAAGAGTGGAAAGGCCAGGCCGAAACCAATAAAATTTTGAATACTGGCAGTGTTATCCCGGTTGATGGTCTGTGTGTTCGTATTGGCGCACTGCGCTGCCATAGTCAGGCTTTCACACTGAAGCTGAAAAAAGACGTACCGCTACCCGAAATCGAGCAATTGCTGGCAACTCATAATGACTGGGTTCGTGTTATCCCGAATGACCGCGAGCTGAGCATGCGCGAACTCACCCCAGCGGCAGTGACCGGCACATTGAACACGCCGGTGGGTCGTCTGCGTAAACTGAATATGGGGCCGGAATATCTCTCCGCCTTTACCGTCGGTGACCAGCTGCTATGGGGCGCGGCAGAGCCACTGCGCCGTATGCTGCGAATTCTGCTGTAACTGTTTATCCGCACATAAGACTAAAGCCCTGAATTTAAAATCAGGGCTTTTTTGTTTCTATTCATTTGCTACATGAACGCCCAACCGCGGTGCTTAATAGGGTAAAACTCATCGCGCACAGAACTCTACCCGCGGGTTAGCTCTCACTTGCGGTGATAAATGGCAGCTTAATGATAATACGGGTGAATTTCTCCACCTCGCTTATTACTGTCACGCCATATTCGTTGCCATAACGTACTTTAATCCGCCGGTCGACCAGATTCATACCCAGCCCATCGCCATTGGGCCGTGGTTGATACAATCCGGCGTTATCCTCGACTTCCAGCACCAGAACATGGTCATCCAGCTTGCCGCGCAGGGTGATGCGCCCATTGCTGAACATCTGCGAGATGCCGTGCTTGATGGCATTCTCAACCACGGGTTGCAGGGAAAATGCGGGCAAACGCGCATCCATCAACTCATCCGGTAATGAAATCTCGACACTCAAACGGTCAGCAAAACGCGCTTTTTCGATTTCCAAATACGCATTCACGTGTTCTATTTCATCACTCAGTGTGACCACATCGTGGCTGCGCTTAAGGTTTTTGCGGAAAAATGTCGACAGCGAAAGCACCAGTTTACGGGCATGGTCGGGGTTGCGGCGGATCACCACCGACAGCGTATTGAGCGCATTAAATAGGAAATGAGGGTTGACCTGGGCGTGCAGCAGTTTGATTTCGGATTGCGCCAGCATTTGCTTTTGCTGTTCAAATTCACCCGCCAGAATTTGAGCCGACAGCAAGTGAGCAATACCTTCACCCAATGTGCGGTTAATACTGGAGAATAACTTACTTTTCGGCTCATATAGCTTGATGCTGCCCACCACCCGATGTTCTTCGCCCCGTAACGGGATAACCAAGGTGGAACCCAGTTTACAGGTCGGGGAAATTGAGCAGGTATAGGGTACGGCGTTGCCGTCGGCATAGACGACCTGATTCAATTCAATCGCCCGGTGGGTATGGTCGGAAGTAATGGCACCGCCGACTTGGTGGTGGTCAGAACCGGTGCCAATAAACGCTAATAGCTTCTCGCGGTCAGTAATGGCAACTGCGCCCACACCCAGTTCTTCATACAAGATGCGCGCCACTCGCATGCTGTTTTGCTGGTCAAAACCATGGCGTAATAACCCCTCCGCTCGCGCGGCAATTTGTAAAGCTTTAGCCGAGAATGCCGTGGTGTATTTTTCAAAAATAGCCCGCCTATCCAATAAGATACGCATAAACATCGCGGCACCAATAGTGTTGGTTATCATCATTGGCAGGGCAATGTTCTCAACTAACTCGACGGCTTCATGGAATGGGCGAGCAACTGCCAGGATAATCAGCATTTGTAGAACTTCGGCTACCAACGTAATACTGGCGACAACCAAGGGTTGGAAAAGCAGATCAAGGCGATTTTTGCGGATCAGATAACTGTGGAGTAGCCCGCCTAATAACCCTTCTGTTACGGTGGATAACATACAGGCGGTAGCGGTCATTCCCCCCATGGAATAGCGGTGTAAACCGCCGGTTAGCCCAACCAGAAACCCGACTGATGGCCCCCCGAGAACCCCTCCCAGAACGGCACCGATTGCGCGGGTATTTGCGATGGAGTCATCAATATGCAAACCAAAATAGGTTCCCATGATACAAAACATGGAAAACGTGAGGTAGCACACCAGTTTGTGGGGCAACCTAATGGTAACCTGCATTAAGGGGATAAAAAGCGGTGTTTTACTCAACAGATAGGCAATGACCAGATAGACGCACATCTGTTGTAAAAGGGAAAAAATCAGTTCGACCTGGCTAACGCCCATGTTGGATGACCACTGTAATGACTACAATTATTTATGCCGCTATTGTATCCAGATTTCTCTATTGAGAAGTTAACCAGCCCCTTTTTTTAGCAAAAAAGCGCTATGAGGCCAAATAGCGTGTCAGTTTCTTGTTTTGCACATTTTATCTGGTGGGCATCACATTTTCTTTGTGTGACTAATAAAAGCATTTCCATCATATATGTGTTTCTTGCACAGCTTAATCTCCTTTTTTTTCACTTATTTGCGTAAGAAAAAATTTCATTAATCATAAGCCAATTTTTTTAGTGCTCATTGACTATGCTTATAGTTTGGGTGCGAAAAGTCCTATAGCTAAGTATGTAATCATAAATACAGGTTAAGGCATTAAGTCTATTTATTGGCCTTGGCTATGCCTCATACATGAAATGGATTGCATGATTAATATGCTGAATTTTAGCTGCGCATCTAAAATTTATGCATAAAATCATGATGTTAATCATAGGAAGAAGATATGCCAGTACTTCCCGACCGTCAGGTGATTAATCAGATTATTTCCGGCCATTATGCCGATCCTTTCGCCGTTTTGGGTATGCACCAAACTGAGTGGGGATTACAGGTCTGTGCGCTATTGCCGGATGCCAAAGAAGTGTGGTTGGTTGAAACAGACACTGGGCGTAATGTTGTTCAGCTTCAGAGTGAAGATCCGCGTGGTTTCTTCATTGCCAAAATTCCTCTGCGTAAAAAATCTTTCCGTTATCAGTTAGCGGTTACATGGCAAGAAAGTACACAAATCCTCGACGATCCCTACCGATTCGGTACCTTATTGCAGGATATCGATGCTTGGTTATTGGCTGAAGGCACTCATTTACGCCCTTATGAGCGCTTAGGGGCGCATTTGATGAGTCTGGATAAGGTGCCGGGTGTCAGCTTTGCTGTTTGGGCACCCAATGCCCAGCGTGTTTCTGTGGTCGGTGAATTTAACTTTTGGGATGGCCGCCGCCATCCTATGCGGCTGCGGCGTGAAAATGGTATTTGGGAGCTATTCCTGCCCGGTGTGCAAGCGGGGCAATTATATAAATTTGAGATAATAGATTGCCATGGTCAGGTGCGGTTAAAAGCGGATCCTTACGCCTTTAAAGCCCAGATGCGGCCAGAAACCGCCTCATTGATTAGCCCATTGCCGGAGGTGGTGGAAAATACGCCTGCACGGCAAAAAGCCAATGACTTGCGCTCACCGGTTTCTATCTATGAAGTGCATCTCGGTTCGTGGCGACGTCATACCGAAAACAACTTTTGGCTGAGTTACGGCGAATTGGCCGAGCAATTGGTTGAATATGTTAAATATATGGGATTTACCCATGTGGAATTACTGCCCATTAATGAGCACCCGTTTGATGGCAGTTGGGGCTATCAGCCATTAGGTTTGTATGCGCCGACCCGCCGATTTGGTACGCCGCAGGATTTTAAAGACTTCGTCGCCAAATTCCATGATGCAGGAATCAACGTCATTCTTGACTGGGTTCCGGGTCATTTCCCCAGTGATGAGCATGGTTTATCAACCTTTGATGGCACCGCCTTATATGAATATGCCGATCCGCGCGAAGGCTATCATCAGGATTGGAATACCCTGATTTATAACTATGGCCGCAATGAAGTGCGTAACTATTTGGCGGGAAACGCGTTTTATTGGATGGAACGTTTTGGCATTGATGCATTGCGTATTGATGCTGTCGCTTCAATGATTTACCGCGATTACAGCCGTGCCGAAGGACAATGGGTACCCAATTATTACGGCGGGCGCGAAAATCTGGAGGCGATTGCCTTCCTGCGTTATACCAACCACACCATCGGTGTTGAGCGCCCCGGCGGCGTCACTATGGCCGAGGAGTCGACTGACTTCCCAGGGGTGACATTACCTCCTGATGCGGGTGGTCTGGGCTTTAATTACAAGTGGAATATGGGCTGGATGCATGACACGCTCAATTACCTACAATGTGACCCTATTCACCGCAAATACCACCATAATCTCATGACTTTCGGTATGTTATATGCCTATACCGAGAACTTCATTTTACCGATTTCTCACGATGAAGTGGTTCATGGTAAGCGTTCGGTTCTCGACCGTATGCCCGGCGATGCATGGCAAAAATTTGCCAACTTGCGGGCATATTATGGGTTTATGTGGGCGCATCCGGGCAAGAAATTGCTGTTTATGGGGTGTGAGTTCGCTCAAGGGCGCGAGTGGAATTTCGATACCAGCTTAGACTGGCATCTGTTGGATGATGAAAATGGCTGGCATAAGGGCGTACAGCGGTGGGTTCGCGATCTTAACCATAGTTATCAACAATATACACCATTGTATGAGTTGGATTACCAATCGGCCGGTTTTGAATGGTTGGTGGTGGATGACCATGAAAACTCGGTATTTGCTTTCCTGCGCCGTGATGCTGATGGCAACGAACTGATTGTTATCAGTAATTTCACGCCAGTTCCGCGCCATAACTACCGCGTAGGTGTCCCACAGAGCGGGCATTATCGCGAAGTATTGAATTCTGACTCTGAGTTTTATCGTGGTAGCAATATGGGTAATCAGAGTGGTATTCATAGCCATGATGTAGGCAGCCATCATCACCACCATTCATTACTGCTAACTCTGCCGCCGCTGTCGACGATTTATCTGGTGCGGGAGGGATAGGATGACGAGGTTGACGAGTGGCTCCCCGACACCGGCTGGCGCTCATTTTGATGGTGTCGGAATAAATTTCACTCTGTTTTCGGCTAATGCCGAGCGAGTTGAACTGTGCTTGTTTGATGATAATAATCAGGAAATTCGCATTGCTTTACCGGCCCGCAGTGGAGATATCTGGCATGGCTATCTTCCTGGAGGAAAGCCGGGGCAGCGCTATGGTTACCGCGTCAGTGGGCCATTCTCCCCGCAACAAGGCCACCGTTTTAATCCGCATAAGCTACTAATAGACCCTTGCGCCCATGCGCTAGACCGCAAAGTGGGTGATGACCCCAGCTTAAATGGCGGGGTGAATCAGCCCGATGTTCAGGACAGTTCTGCCGCCGCGCCTAAGTGTATTGTGGTGCACGAAAAATATGATTGGCAGGATGACCATCCCCCGGCGATCCCTTGGGGCAATACTGTCATTTATGAAGCCCATGTGCGCGGCTTAACTCAATTACACCCAGATATTCCCGTTGACCTGCGCGGCACTTACGCCGGTCTGGCTCATCCCGCCATGATCCACTATTTGAAAAAACTGGGTATTACCACCTTGGAACTGTTGCCGGTGCAATTTCATGTTGATGAGCCACGGTTACAGAAAATGGGGCTGAGTAATTACTGGGGCTATAACGTATTAGCACCCTATGCAGTTGATCCGGAGTATGTTTCTGGTCGTGATGGAATATCCCCACTGCAAGAACTGCGCGATGCGGTTAAAACACTGCATAAAGCCGGTATTGAAGTGATTCTGGATGTGGTGTTCAACCATTCGGCTGAATTGGATGTATTTGGCCCCACGTTGTGCCAGCGCGGTATCGACAATGCCAGTTACTACTGGCTGACCCCCGAGGGCGAATACGACAACATGACTGGCTGCGGCAATGCGCTGCGCCTTAGTCAGCCTTATGTGATGCGGTGGGTGCTTGACTGCCTGCATTACTGGGTTGATAGCTGCCACATTGATGGTTTCCGTTTTGATTTGGGCACCGTGCTGGGGCGCACGCCAGATTTTGATCAACATGCGCCTATTTTTGCCGCGATCGCCGCTGATGAGCGGCTCAGTGCTTGCAAGATGATTGCTGAACCTTGGGATATCGGCTGGGGAGGTTATCAGTTGGGAAATTTCCCAACCGGTTTTAGCGAATGGAATGACCAATATCGTGATGCCATGCGCCGCTTCTGGTTACGCGGTGATTTACCTTTAGGGCAATTCGCCCAGCATTTTGCCGCTTCCAGCCACTTATTCAGACATCGGGAGCGTTTGCCTTCCGCCAGTATCAATCAAATTACCGCCCATGATGGTTTTACCTTGCAGGATTTGCTGTGTTTTAACCAAAAACACAATCAAATCAATGGGGAAGAGAACCGTGATGGTAGTGATAATAATCTTAGCAATAATTTTGGTCGTGAAGGTTTGGTCGCGGATGACACTATCTGGCAACGGCGCAAAGCTTGCCAGCGGGCATTGCTGGCGACTTTATTGCTTTCGCAGGGAACGCCAATGCTGCTTGCTGGCGATGAACATGGTCATAGCCAGCAAGGCAACAACAATGCGTATTGTCAAAACAACATTCTCACTTGGCTCGATTGGGGGAGTGCTGACCATGAATTAACGGCGTTTACCGCTGCACTGATTCAGTTACGTCAGCAAATTCCTGCCCTGATTAAAGACATATGGTGGGAGGACGACGATGGCAATGTGCAATGGCTGGATAGCAGGGGGCAAGTGCTGCGTAATTCGGCTTGGGAACAGGGGGGCCAGAAACAACTGCAAATTCGGTTATCTCAGCGCTGGTTGGTGGTGATAAATGCCACGGATCAAGAGTGTGAAATGCATTTACCTGTGGGGGAATGGGTGGTGGTTCCTCCTTTTGAGCCGTCAGAGCATACGGAATTATTAACCGTATGGAACGGGTCTGCACATGCCGTTTGCGTGCTCGCACAGAAAGTTTAAGGAGTCTCAATGGTTAAGTTTGAGAGCAAAGACCCGCTGATGTTAGCCAGATTATTACCGAATAAATCGGTGGCACTTATCTTGGCGGGGGGACGTGGTTCACGGCTGAAAGATTTAACGGCGACCCGTGCAAAGCCCGCGGTCCATTTTGGTGGTAAATTCCGCATTATTGATTTTGCGCTATCCAACTGCCTGAATTCCGGTATCCGGCGTATTGGTGTGATAACACAATATCAATCCCATAGTTTGGTTCAGCATATTCAACGCGGTTGGTCATTCCTCAATGAGGAAATGAACGAGTTCGTGGACTTACTGCCCGCTCAACAGCGCCTGAGCACGGATCAGTGGTACAAAGGCACCGCCGATGCGGTTTACCAGAATTTAGATATTATCCGCCGCTACAAAGCGGAATACATCGTCATTTTAGCGGGTGACCATATCTACAAAATGGACTACTCCCGCATGTTGCTCGACCACGCTGAAAAAGGGGCGCAATGCACGGTGGCGTGTATCCCGGTACCAATTAAAGAAGCCACTGAATTTGGTGTTATGGAAGTTGCCGAGGATTATCAGATAACGGCTTTCTATGAAAAACCCGCTAATCCGCCCGCTATGCCGGGCCGTCCTGATATGGCGCTCGCCAGTATGGGCATCTACATTTTCAATGCTGATTATCTGTTTAAATTATTAGAAGACGACCAGAATATCCCCGGCTCTAACCATGATTTTGGCCAAGATATTATTCCGAAATTGACGGAACAAAAAGTGGCTTGGGCGCATCCGTTTGACCTTTCTTGTGTGACCTCGAATGCCGAATTGCCCCCTTACTGGCGTGATGTCGGGACGCTGGATGCTTATTGGCGAGCCAATCTCGATTTGGCATCGGTTACGCCAGAACTGGATATGTATGACCGCGATTGGCCGATACGCACCCATATGGAACCGCTGCCGCCCGCCAAGTTTGTGCAAGATCGCTCCGGCAGCCATGGTATGACCATGAACTCCTTGGTTTCCGGTGGTTGTATTGTGTCCGGTTCGGTGGTGGTGCATTCGGTCTTATTCCCACGGGTGCGGGTGAACTCGTTTTGCACTATTGATTCCACATTACTGCTGCCAGAAGTCAGTGTTGGCCGTTCCTGCCGATTGCGCCGCTGTATTATTGACCGCGCTTGCCAGATACCCGAGGGAACCGTCATTGGGGAAAATGCCGAAGAAGACAGTAAGCGTTTTTACCGCTCGGAGGGGGGGGTGGTGTTAGTGACGCGAGCAATGTTGGCCAAGCTGGCAGAAAAATAGGGCTATTTTATTTGCCACTTTGAACTTGGGCAGTGCTAAAAATCCTCACGTACTACGTGTACGCTCCGGTTTTTGCGCGCTGGCCGCATTCAAATTGACTGCAACAATAACGCCCATTTGGTTCATTTCTAGTTTATTAGATTAGAACTAAGTACAAACCAGATGGAAAGATCAGAGGTTATGATGCGGGTTCTACACGTATGTTCCGAGCTATTCCCATTGTTAAAAACTGGGGGATTGGCTGACGTTGTTGGTGCTTTACCTGCCGCCCAAATTGCTGAAGGGGCAGATGTTCGGGTGATGCTGCCGGCTTTCCCTGATTTGCGCCGAGGTATTCCAGACACGGTTTTGGTCAGGGAAATTGATACCTTTGCAGGCCGTGTTTCATTACGTTATGGCCATTATCAGGGAATTGGTATTTACCTGATTGATGCACCGGGTCTCTATGACCGTGCGGGTAGTCCATATCACGACCAATCTTTACATGCTTATGCTGATAACTATCGTCGCTTTGCATTGCTGGGATGGATGGCTTGCGAACTGGCTTGTGGGTTGGATGGTTATTGGCGTCCTGAGGTGGTACATGCTCATGATTGGCATGCCGGGCTAGCCTGTGCTTATCTGGCAGCCCGTGGCCGCCCTGCGCGATCGGTATTTACCGTCCATAATTTGGCTTATCAAGGGTTGTTTTCTGGTCATCATTTGGCTGAAATACAACTGCCCGCCGCATTCTTCCAAATGTACGGGCTGGAGTTCTACGGCCAAATCTCCTATCTAAAAGCCGGGCTGTTCTTTGCTGACCATGTCACCACGGTCAGCCCGACCTATGCTAAGGAGATTACCCAACCCGCTTTTGGTTATGGCATGGAGGGGTTGCTACAAGAGCGAGCCAGTCAGGGGCGATTGACCGGGATCCTCAATGGCGTGGACAGCAATATTTGGGACCCACAAACTGATGCTTTGCTCCATGCCCGCTATGATGCAGAAAACCTGCAAAAGAAAGCGGTGAATAAAGCTCATTTGCAAACCACTATGGGGCTGGAAGTGACTGAAAAGAAACCCATCTTTTCTGTCGTCAGCCGATTGACGGAGCAAAAAGGGTTAGATTTAGTGCTGGAGGCGCTGCCCGATTTACTGAAATTAGGCGGGCAACTGGCTGTTTTGGGCGCGGGAGATGCCATTTTGCAAGAGGCGTTTTTGGCGGCTGCGGCAGACTATTCCGGCCAGGTTGGGGTGCAAATCGGTTATCACGAAGCATTCTCGCACCGAATCATTGCTGGTGCGGATGTCATTCTGGTACCCAGCCGTTTTGAGCCCTGTGGGCTAACACAGTTGTATGGTTTGAAATATGGCACCTTGCCACTGGTCCGGCGTACGGGCGGGTTGGCAGATACCGTGGTGGATTGCGCGCTGGAAAATCTGGCTGATGGCACCGCCTCGGGGTTTGTGTTTGATGAATGCGATGCGCAGGCATTAGTGCGGGCGATACGCCGTGCTTTTGTGCTGTGGAGCCGACCAAAACACTGGCGGCATGTTCAGCGCCATGCGATGGGGTTGGACTTTGGTTGGCAAGTAGCAGCGGCAGACTATCTGTCACTTTATCGGCGTCTTTAGTTGCTGGTTGGTTAGAAACACGATGGCTTGTCCACCCTAAATAATTCGAGTTGCAGGAAGCCAATGCACATGTAGCTTGAAGTATGACGGGGATAACCACGAACTTGGGAAAACCGCTATGACATCACCGTTCAGTTACACCTCACCCGTTGTCAGTGTGGACGCGCTGAAGCACTCCATTGCCTACAAATTGATGTTTATTGTGGGTAAAGATCCCTCTATTGCCACTCAGCACGATTGGCTGAATGCGACATTATTTGCAGTGCGCGACCGGATGGTCGAACGCTGGCTGCGCTCTAATCGCGCACAATTATCACAAGATGTTCGGCAGGTTTATTATCTGTCGATGGAATTCCTCTTGGGGAGAACACTCTCTAATGCACTGTTATCGATGGGGATTTATGAAGATATCGAGCAGGCACTGGATGAAATGGGCCTTAATCTCTCTGAGTTATTGCAAGAAGAAAATGACCCAGGCTTAGGCAATGGCGGGTTAGGGCGATTGGCGGCGTGTTTTCTGGATTCACTGGCCACATTGGCCCTTCCAGGGCGCGGCTATGGTATTCGTTACGAATATGGCATGTTCAGCCAGAAAATCGTCAATGGCCAACAGATGGAGTCGCCGGACAACTGGCTAGAATATGGCAATGCCTGGGAGTTCCCGCGGCACAATACTCGCTATAAAGTGCGTTTTGGTGGCCGAATTCAGCAGGAAGGCAGCAAAATACGCTGGCTGGAAACTGAAGAAATCCTGGCTTGCGCTTATGATCAAATCATCCCCGGTTTTGATACCGACGCCACAAATACACTGCGCTTATGGTCTGCGCAGGCCAGTAATGAAATCAATCTGGGGAAATTCAATCAGGGCGATTACTTCGCAGCGGTTGAAGATAAAAACCATTCAGAAAACGTATCTCGGGTGCTGTATCCCGATGACTCGACTTACTCCGGGCGCGAACTGCGCCTGCGGCAAGAATACTTTTTGGTCTCCGCTACAGTGCAGGATATTCTCAGCCGCCATTGGGCGATGCACCAAACTTTCGATAATTTAGCTGATAAGATTGCTATTCACCTCAATGATACCCATCCGGTGCTCTCTATCCCCGAGATGATGCGTTTGCTGATCGATGAACATAAATTTAGTTGGATGGACGCCTGGGATGTGGTGCAGCAAGTGTTCTCTTACACCAACCACACCTTGATGAGCGAGGCGCTGGAGACTTGGCCCATCGACATGATTGGCAAGATCCTGCCGCGCCATCTGCAAATCATCTTTGATATCAATGACCATTTCCTCAAGCTGGTGCAGGAACAGTATCCGAATGAGCCGGAATTGCTGCCACGCGTATCAATTATTGATGAACATGATGGCCGACGAGTTCGTATGGCCTGGCTTGCGGTGATCGCCAGTCATAAAGTGAATGGCGTGTCGGCCCTGCATTCAGAATTAATGGTGCAATCACTGTTTGCCGATTTTGCCCGTATTTTCCCTAATCGTTTCTGTAATAAAACCAATGGCGTGACCCCCCGGCGCTGGCTGGGGTTGGCTAACCGGCCATTGGCGGCGGTGCTGGATGACAGTATCGGCCACAACTGGCGTACTGATTTGAGCCAACTTAGTGAGCTGGAAAAGAATCTCGATTACCCGAGTTTCTTGCAGGCGCTACAGAAAGCCAAGCTGGAGAACAAGAAGCGGCTGGCTGCCTATATTGCTGAAAAACTGAATATTGTGGTCAATCCTGCGGCGTTATTTGATGTGCAAATCAAACGTATTCACGAGTACAAACGGCAGCTGCTGAATGTGCTGCATGTGATAACTCGCTATAACCGCATTCTCGAAGCCCCTGATGAGAAGTGGGTGCCGCGCGTAGTGATTTTTGCCGGGAAAGCGGCCTCAGCCTATTACAATGCGAAGCAAATTATTCGTTTGATCAATGATGTAGCGAAAGTGATCAATAATGATCCACGGATTAATAATCTGCTGAAAGTGGTGTTTATTCCGAACTACAGTGTCAGCCTGGCGCAGTTAATCATTCCCGCGGCGGATCTTTCCGAACAGATCTCACTGGCGGGCACTGAGGCATCAGGAACCAGTAATATGAAGTTTGCGCTGAATGGAGCGCTGACGATTGGTACCTTGGATGGGGCGAATATCGAGATCCGCGAACATGTAGGTGAGGAGAATATCTTTATCTTTGGTAATACTACCGAGCAGGTTGAGGCGCTGCGTAACAGCGGCTATAACCCCCGGAAATATTACGACGAAGATCCAGAACTGCATTTGGCATTGACGCAAATTGCTACTGGCGCTTTCAGCCCGGAAGAACCGAATCGATACACTAGTTTGTTTGATTCACTGGTCAATTTTGGCGATCACTATCAATTGCTGGCGGATTATCGCAGTTATGTGGATACCCAAGAGCAAGTCGATACGCTATATCGTCATCCAGATGAATGGACACGTAAAACCTTACTCAATATTGCCAATATGGGCTATTTCTCTTCAGACCGAACCATTGAAGAGTACGCCGATGAGATTTGGCATATTAAGCCTATCAGGCTCTAAATATTCGGTGGATTAATAACAAAAACCCTCTTCAACAGCGAACTGTGAAGAGGGTTTTTTAACAGATTAATGGCGAGTATTTGCTATCAGGAAACCAGAGACAAAGTCTGCTGTTTTTCCGCCTGTACTTGCGCTAGCCATTCGGCAATCCGCTGTTTTTGCGTCTCGTCTAACGTCATGCCTAATTTGGTGCGACGCCAGATGGCATCATCGAGTTCAACAACCCACTCTTTTTCAACCAGATAGCGCAATTCAGCTTCATACAAACCGTGGCCGAAATGTTCGCCCAGGCTGTCGAGGCTGGTGGCATTCGCCAAAATCAGTTCGCTATGGCTGCCATAGGTGCGGGTATAGCGGCGCGCCAACCCTTCTGGTAACCAGTTATAACGATGGCGCAACTGCACGGTATAGTTATCACGGCTGCCGCCAATATCACCGCCCGGTAAGGAGCCTGTTTTAGTCCATGCCGGGCCGACATTCGGATAATAGCCGGACAGTTTTTCCAGTGCGTGTTCTGCCAGTTTGCGGTAAGTGGTCAGTTTGCCACCAAATACTGACAACAGCGGTGCTTTGCCGCCTTCATCCGCGACATCCAGAGTGTAATCGCGGGTTACTGCTTGCGGTGAGTCTGATTCATCATCACACAGCGGACGGACACCAGAGTAAGTCCAGACGATATCATCGCGACCCAGTTGTTTTTTAAAGTGGTCGTTATAGACCTTCAATAGGTAATCAATTTCCTGGTCATCGATTTTCACCTCTTTCGGATCGCCGTGATATTCCACGTCGGTGGTACCGATGATGGAATATTCATCCAACCATGGAATGACGAAGACAATACGGTGGTCTTCGTTTTGCAGAATATAGGCTTGTGGTTGGTTGTGAACCCGTGGCACCACAATATGGCTACCTTTGATCAAGCGGATACCATAAGGTGATTTCAGTTTCAGGCCATCATCGAAGAACTGTTTAACCCATGGGCCGGTGGCATTCACCAAGCCTTTAGCGCGCCAGGTAAAGGTCTTGCCGCTGTCGACATCCACAGCTTCCACCATCCACAGACCTTGCTCACGCCAGGCCCGAGTCACTTTGGTGCGAGTACGCACTTCGCCGCCGCGCTCGACCACTTCCTGAGCATTCAATACCACCAGACGGGCATCATCGACCCAGCAATCTGAATATTCGAAACCGCGCACTAGTTCGGGCTTCAAGACTGATTCTGGTCCAAAACG